>NZ_JBWKPU010000029.1:17977-34927 GCF_059418405.1 Pseudomonas sp. GW821-FHT09A09 | reverse complement strand
GCGATGGGGCCTTTGAAACCTGTGGTGATTCAGAGGCCGTCATCGCCGGCAAGCCGGCTCCTACAGTGTGTGGTGTTCCCCAGAATTCAGCGTCATCCGAGGTTTTTGAAATGAATGTTTTGATCATTGGCAGCGGTGGCCGTGAACACGCCCTGGCCTGGAAAGTTGCCCAGGACCCACGCGTCCAGAAAGTCTTTGTTGCCCCGGGCAACGCCGGCACCGCCATTGAAGCCAAGTGCGAAAACGTCGCCATCGACGTCCTGGCCCTTGAGCAACTGGCTGACTTTGCCGAGAAAAACGTCTCCCTGACCATCGTTGGTCCGGAAGTCCCGTTGGTTGCCGGCGTCGTGGACCTGTTCCGCAGCCGTGGCCTGGACTGCTTCGGCCCAACCGCTGGCGCCGCCCAGCTGGAAGGCTCCAAGGCGTTCACCAAGGACTTCCTGGCGCGCCACAAAATCCCGACTGCCGACTACCAGAACTTCACCGAGATCGAGCCGGCCCTGGCCTACCTGCGTGAAAAAGGTGCGCCGATCGTGATCAAGGCCGACGGCCTGGCGGCCGGTAAAGGCGTGATCGTCGCCATGACCCTGCAGGAAGCCGAAGACGCCGTACGCGACATGCTCGCCGGCAACGCTTTTGGCGACGCGGGTTCGCGCGTGGTGATCGAGGAATTCCTCGACGGCGAAGAAGCCAGCTTCATCGTGATGGTCGACGGCAAGAACGTGCTGCCGATGGCCACCAGCCAGGACCACAAACGCGTCGGCGATGGCGACACTGGCCCTAACACGGGCGGCATGGGCGCTTACTCCCCTGCCCCGGTCGTGACCAGCGATGTGCACAAGCGCGTCATGGACCTGGTGATCTGGCCGACCGTGCGCGGCATGGCCGACGAAGGCAATGTGTACACCGGTTTCCTGTACGCCGGCCTGATGATCGACAAAGCCGGCAACCCGAAAGTCATCGAGTTCAACTGCCGCTTCGGCGACCCGGAAACCCAACCGGTGATGCTGCGCCTGCAATCGAGCCTGGTGCTGTTGGTGGAAGCCGCCCTCGCCCAGGCGCTGGACAAGGTCGAAGCGCAGTGGGACCCACGTCCGAGCGTCGGCATTGTGCTGGCCGCCGGTGGATACCCGGCCGACTACGCCAAGGGCGATGTGATTGAAGGCCTGGACGCGGCTGCTACGCTGGAAGGCAAGGTGTTCCATGCGGGCACCGCGCTCAAGGATGGCAAGGTGGTGACCGCAGGTGGCCGCGTGTTGTGCGCCACCTCGATGGGTGCCAGTGTCGACGCCGCGCAGCAACAGGCGTACAAACTGGCCGCAGCCATCGATTGGAAAGGCTGCTTCTACCGCAAGGACATTGGCTACCGCGCCATTGCCCGTGAACGTGGCGAGAACAGCTGAACAGCTACACTTGAGTAGCTATCCGTTCGGTTAGGCAAGGGCCCCTGGCCCTTGCCGTACACATGTCGCCCCGCGCATAGTTAACCCGTGCATCAACCTACGAAGGGATTTCGCCGTGCGCTGGCTCAGGATCGCCATAGGTTTCACAGTCAGTCTGCTGACACTGCTCTGCTTGTTCCCGGCCCAGGCCGCCGCACAAGGCAGTGGGTGGGCGGTATTGCTTGATGAACAGGCCGACCTGCAACTGAGCGACATCCGTTCCGCCCGCTACACCAACCAATTCAGCCCCATCGAACTGGACCGCATTACCGCTGCGGAACCGGACGGTGCGTTGTGGGTACGATTCAAACTGCAACCCGGCAAGCACGAACAAGTGCTGCGGGTATTCGCCCCGGACCTGTCCCACCTGAGCCTCTACGTGCTCGACGGCGACACCCTGGTGGAACAACAAAGCACCGGCACCCGCCAGCCACAGGCGGAACGCCCGCTGCCCAGCAGCGACTTCATGTTGCCGATGCCCCAGAGCCAAAGACCTCTTGAGGTCTACCTGCGCCTGGTCTCGGAACACGAACTGCGCCCCTACATCACCCTGGAGCCCGCCGTACTGGCCGCGGCTGACCAGAACCAAACCCTGATATACGGGCTGCTCTTCGGCGTCCTGTTGATGTTGATCCTGCACAACCTCACACGCTTCGCCTATCACCGCTCGCGCAGCAGCCTGTGGCTGGCGGCCTGCGAAGTGCTGTTGATGCTCAGCCTGGCGTTGCTGCTCAACCTGGTGGGCCCATGGCTGCCGAACTGGCATGCGGTGCAAACCCCGGGCGCCTACCTGGCCTTGCTGCTCACCGCGCCGTGCGGACTGATGTTCGCCTATCGTTTCTTCATGCCCCTGGGCCCGCACCCGCTGAACAAGCTGTTGATGGCCGACATCCTGTTCATCGTGCTGTGCGGCCTGCTGCTGTTGTTCGTCAATACCCTGCCGCTGAACATCATCACCTATGCGCTGGTGGCCCTGGCCGGCTTGAGCATGCTGTTTGTCTCGGCCTACCACTGGCAGAAAGGCTACCGCCCGGCGCGGCTGTTCGTGGCGGCGATGGTGGTGTTCAACATCGGCACGCTGATCATCCTGCCCGCGCTGCTCGGCCTCACGCTGGTGGCGCCGCAAGGCTTGATCGTGACCCTGCTCAGCTTCATCTGCCTCAGTGGCCTGCTGATGAGCCTGGCCCTGGGCGAGCGCCAGCGCGCGATTGTCGAGGCACGCTTCAGCCTCAGCCGTGACCTGGCCGCGAGCAATGCCGAGATCGCCGCCAAGGCCGAGTTCCTGGCGAAGATCAGCCACGAGATCCGCACCCCCATGAACGGCGTGCTGGGCATGACCGAATTGCTGCTGGGCACGCCGCTGTCGGTGAAACAACGCGATTACGTGCAGACCATCCACAGCGCGGGCAATGAACTGCTGACCCTGATCAACGAGATCCTCGACATCTCCAAGCTGGAGTCCGGGCAGATCGAACTGGACGATGTTCAGTTCGACCTCAACGCACTGATCGAAGACTGCCTGAGCATCTTCCGCGCCAAGGCCGAACAGCAGAACGTCGAGCTGATCAGCTTTATCCAGCCCCAGGTGCCCCGCGTCATCAGCGGCGACCCCACCCGCCTGCGCCAGGCACTCTTGAGCCTGCTGGAAAACGCCCTGCAGAAAACCGATGAAGGTGAAGTGCTGATCGTCGTCGCCCTCGATGAACGCAGCACCAAGCCACGCCTGCGCATCGCCGTACAAGACAGCGGCCTGCCGATGGAAACCGCCGAGCGCGAGGCGTTGCTGCACAGTGAACTGCACAGCAAGAACTTCCTCTCGGCTACACGTCTGAGCGGCCACCTGGGCCTGGTGATCGCCCGTCAGTTGATCCTGTTGATGAACGGCGAGTTCGGCATCAAGAGTGGCAGCCATCAGGGCAGCACACTGTGGCTGACCCTGCCACTGGACCCGGAACGCCTGGAGCACCCGACCTCCGACCTCGACGGCCCGCTCAAGGATGCACGTGTGCTGGTGGTGGACGACAACGACACGTGCCGCAAGGTGCTGGTGCAGCAATGCTCCGCCTGGGGCCTTAACGTCAGCGCCGTGCCTTCAGGCAAGGAAGCCCTGGCACTGCTGCGCACCAAGGCGCACCTGCGCGATTACTTCGACGTGGTGTTGCTGGACCAGAACATGCCAGGCATGACCGGCATGCAGCTTGCGGCAAAGATCAAGGAAGACCCGAGCCTGAACCACGACATCCTGTTGATCATGCTCACCGGCATCAGCAATGCGCCAAGCAAGATCATCGCGCGCAACTGCGGGATCAAGCGCATCCTCGCCAAGCCAGTGGCCGGCTATACCCTCAAGACCACCCTGGCCGACGAACTGACCCAACGCAGCAAGGGCGGCGTCCCGGTGCGCCCTGCGATCAGTCCGCCAGCGGCCGTCACCGTACCCAGCGACTTCCGTATCCTGGTGGCCGAAGACAACAGCATTTCCACCAAGGTGATCCGTGGCATGCTCGGCAAGCTCAACCTCAACCCGGACACCGCCAGCAACGGCGAAGAAGCGTTGGAGGCGATGAAGGCCCAGCGGTATGACCTGGTGTTGATGGACTGTGAAATGCCAATCCTCGATGGCTTCTCGGCCACCCAGCAGTTGCGCGCCTGGGAAGTCAGCCACCAGCGTATCCGCACACCGGTAGTGGCCCTGACGGCGCACATCCTCTCGGAACACAAAGAACGCGCACGCCAGGCCGGGATGGACGGGCACATGGCCAAGCCGGTGGAACTGTCGCAGTTGCGCGAGCTGGTGGAGTTCTGGGTCGCACAGCGCCAGCAACGCCCCGAGCACGCGCCTTCCTGACCTGAAATACGATCCCCCGTAGGAGCTGGCTTGCCGGCGATGGCGCTGCATCAGCCACCTATTCGTTGCCTGGCACACCGCTATCGCAGGCAAGCCAGCTCCCACATTTACGGCGTTTCGCCTGATAGACTCCGCAGACTTCTCTCATCGCGAGCCATCTCCATGCTCCACGTGTTATTCAGCGTCTACCTGAAAATGCTGGTGCTCTACAGCCCGTTCTTTGTGCTGTCCTGCTTCATCAGCCTGACCCGTGGTTACTCCAGCAAGGAGCGGCGGCGCCTGGCCTGGAAGGTCGCGTTGGCCACCCTGGTGTCGAGCGTGTTGCTCTACCTGTTCGGCCGAGTCATTTTCAGCGTGTTCGGCATCACCGTGGATGCCTTCCGCATCGGCGCCGGCAGCGTGCTGTTCATCTCCGCCCTGGGCATGGCCCAGGGCAAGTCGGCGGTGCAGACCGACAACGTGCAGCAAGACGTGACCATCGTGCCCCTGACCATCCCCCTCACCGTCGGCCCCGGCACCATCGGTGCGTTGCTGGTGATGGGCGTGAGCCAGCCACATTGGGATGACAAGATCACCGCCATTCTCAGCATCGCCCTCGCCAGCTTCACCGTGGGCGTGGTGCTGTACCTGTCCAACCGCATCGAACGCATTCTCGGCGACCAGGGCTTGCAGATCGTCAGCCGCCTGATGGGGCTGTTCGTCTGCGCCCTGGCCGCGCAAATCATCTTTACCGGGGTGCGCGGCTACCTGGTGCCCTAGATCCGGTATTTGGCGATTGCCAACTGCACTTTGTCGCCCGCACTTTCGCGCATCAGCCGGATGGTTTTTTCGTTGACCACCGAGGTATTCAGCACCAGGCAGGTCTGCCCGCTGAAGGCCTCGAACGAGGAACTGTCCCACTCCAGAAACGGCAACCCTACCTGTTTGCTCACACCATGGGCGCTGTAGGTGACCAGCACCATCGTCACCTCCCCGGCGGCTTCGGCGCATGAGGCCAGGCCGAAATCACCGCCCTGTTGCACCGTGCTGTTGCGTTTGAACAACTCGAACGACGCTGGCTGCTGCTTGAGTGATTCCAATGCATCCGCCGCCAGCTTGGGCAGCGCCGCCAGCACCGTCCCGGCCAGTGAGGTCGAGGCCAGCATCGCCGCAATCATGTTCAGTGCCGCCAGTTGCACCGTCAGGCCCTTGCCCGAACTCGAGACCCGCTCGAAGCTGCTGCGCACCGGCAGCCAGCCCAGGCTGACCATCACCTTGATAAATTCGTCGTACCAACTTTCCGTACCGCGATGCACCTTCAACACATCGCTCACATAGCTGCTGGCAAGCAAGTAGCTCTTGCGGATGTACTCGCGGTTAAGGGCGGACATGCCCTCGATAAACGAGATCACTCCGTTGTTCACCACGGCTGCATTGCTATCGTCTTCGGTATCCAGCGCCATGGGAGCACTGGCTCCCGGTGCGCCGGGCAGTTTGTAGGCGGCAATCAATTTACGCCGCTTCGCACTGAAGGTCCTTTTGTGATGTCGCTCCATTTTCCATTCTCCACAAGCGCCCCACATGGGGCTTGTGTTCACACTAGTCCAGTGGCGGTTGGGCTTTCTACGCAACAAACATCCCTTGCCCATGCACCTGAAACAGCATCGCCCAGCAATCCCGTGGCGTTCGCCCACGCCTTCCGGGCGTCATCGCGCAAAAAAAGAAAAAGCCCCGAATGACAACAGGAAAATCCCTGAAGCATTCGGAGCTTTCTGGCAGTGGCCGGAGCGTTTCAGGACGCCGGTTTTTCGCCGTACCAACGCGGGGTGTACACCCACTCACCGCCACCGGCACGCGGGAACACGCAGGTGGTGGAGGAGCCAATCAACACCATGGTGCGCATGTCCACCTGCTCCGGGGTCAGTTGCCCCAACGTGGTGACGCGCAGGGTCTGGCCCGGACGGCCGATATCACGGCCCAGCACCACCGGCGTTTCGGGCGTGCGGTGCAGCGCGACGATTTCCAGGGCGCGGCCCAATTGCCACGGACGCGAACGGGAGATCGGGTTGTAGAACGCCAGCGCCAGATCAGCCTGGGACGCCAGGTCCAGGCGCTTCTCGATGATCGCCCACGGCTTGAGGTTGTCCGACAGCGACATCACGCAGAAGTCATGCCCCAACGGCGCACCCGCCTGGGCGGCCGTGGCCAGTGAGGCCGAAACCCCCGGCAAAATCTCCAGATCGACCTGATGCCAGGCCGGGTCGCTGGACTCGTGCAGCGCCTCAATCACCGCCGCAGCCATGGCGAACACACCCGGATCGCCGGACGACACCACCACCACCGAACGGCCCTGGGCCGCCAGCTCGAACGCGTGGCGAGCCCGCTGCATTTCTTCGCGGTTATCGGTGCAGTGCTGCACTTGATCGTCGCGGAACGGCCCGGCCATGCGCACATAGGTTTCGTAGCCCAGCACATCGGTGCAGCGCGCCAGTTCAGCCTTGACCGCCGGAACCATCAGCTCGGCGGCACCCGGGCCCAGGCCGATCACCGCCAGGCGGCCACGCATACGGCCGACGTTAGCCAGGTCCAGCGGCTGCTCGGCCACCTCGATGACGATATCGGCCACTTGGCTCACGCGGGTAAACCGCAGCGGCACACCCAGCACCGACGCCGCTTCATGCAGCGACGCTTCAGCCATCTGCGTGTCACTGGCCAACAGGCACGCCAGGGATTGCACGGCGATACCCGCGTCATGCAAAGCCGCCCGCACCCGCTCGGCCAATTGCGCGCCTGGCTTGCAGGTCACGCTCACGGTCTTTGGATAGATCAACAACTCATTGGCCGCAGGCGTGCGCTCAGCACTGCCCACGTGGATCGCCAGGCGTGCCTGTTGGTCCTGTGGCAAGTTGGCGTCGTCCAACCACGGCGCAGCGCCTTCGATGCGCACGCTTTCACCGGCCAGCAGGTCGGAGACAAACCGCTTGCCCAGTTCCAGGTCGGCCAGTTCATAACCACTCGGCGGGTTGAGCAGGCAGGTGCCGAAACGCAGCTCGCCACTGGTGGTGATCGCTGCGGCCACGTTCAACGCCGCGGCGATCTCCCGAGCCATGACGTTCACACCGCCCAAACCACCGAGCAACGGCACCACGGCGCTGCCGTCTTCGGCGACGGCCAGCACGGCAGGCTCTTCGCCTTTTTCCAGCAACAGCGGCGCCAGGGTGCGGATCACGATGCCGGCTGCGCACAGCGCAATCAGCGGCGTGCCTTGCTGATAGAGCTGACGCAGGGTCGCGCCGAATTCGCTGTAGAGCTGGTCTGCGCCTTCGACACGGCCCGCCAGCCCATGGATCAGCGCGCCGGGATAAACCTGCTGGATCTTGCGCGCAGTGGCCAGGCTACCCTGGCCCAGAATGACAATCGCCGGGCGCATCAACCTTGCCACCGTTCACCGGGTACGATGATCAGCGAGAAGTAAGGCGACGACGATGGGTCGACCTGATCCAGCGGCACGATCTTCTGGTTGGCCATGGTGGCGCGCTCCACATACAACGCACGCCCGGCCAGGCCGAGTTCTTCCAGCACCTGGCGCACCTTGGGGAAGTTGCGGCCCAGCTTCATGATCACCGCCGCGTCGGCGTCTGCCAGACGGCGCTTGAGGTCGTCATGGGGCAGCACGCCCGAGAGCACCGACAGGCTCTGGTTGCGGTACACCAGCGGCGCCCCCAGCACCGAAGCGCCGCCGAGCATCGAGCACACGCCCGGAATGACCTGCGCGTCATAGCGCTCGGCGAGGCGGTCGTGCAGGTACATGTAGGAGCCGTAGAAGAACGGGTCACCTTCGCAGATCACCGCCACGTCGCGGCCGGCATCCAGGTGCGCTGCCACGTCGACGCTGGCGGCGTCGTAGAAATCGCTGATCACTTGCTCATAGGACATCGGCGCGGGCAGCACTTCGGTGGTCACCGGGTACACCAGCGGCATCAGGGTCTGCTGTGGCACCAGGTGATCCTCGATGATGCCGAAGGCGTTGCCCTTCTTGCCCTTAGCCACGAAGTACGCCACCACCGGCGACTCGCGCAGCAGGCGCAGGGCCTTGAGGGTGATCAGTTCCGGGTCGCCGGGGCCCACACCCAGGCCGATCAAACGTCCGCGTACCTGCATTATTCGACCTCCGTGGCCAGGGCATTCACCGCTGCGGCGGCCATGGCGCTGCCGCCCAGGCGGCCCTGCATGATCACGAACGGCACGCCTCGGCTGTCGGCCGCCAGCATCGCCTTGGATTCAGCGGCACCGACAAACCCGACCGGAAAACCGAGGATCAACGCCGGTTTGGGTGCGCCGGCATCGAGCATTTCCAGCAGGTAGAACAACGCGGTCGGCGCGTTGCCGATCACCACCACGCTGCCTTCCAAGTGCGGGCGCCACAGTTCCAGGGCGGCAGCGGAGCGGGTGTTGCCCAGCTCACGTGCCAGCTCCGGCACGCTGTCGTCGCGCAGGGTGCAGATCACCTCGTTGTTGGCGGGCAGGCGCGCGCGGGTCACGCCTTCGGAGACCATCCGCGCATCGCACAGGATCGGCGCGCCGGCCGCCAGCGCATCGCGCCCGGCCTTGCCCGCACCTTCGGAGAACTGCAGGCCGTCGATGGCCTCGACCATGCCGCAGGCATGAATCACCCGCACCGCGAGCTTTTCCAAATCGGCCGGGATGCGGTCCAACTTGGCTTCCGCGCGAATAATGGCGAAGGAGTTGCGATAGATCTCCTGACCGTCGCGGATGTAATCAATCATCGGTGTTGCTCCGTGGGCGGGCGCGCAGCAAGGCGCCCGTCGCTTCAATAGAAAGGGTGCGCGCGTGCAGCCGGCCAAAGCCTGGGTAGGCGGCATCGCGAAAATAGAGGTCGTAGTGACCGGGGCTCACGGCCAGCAGGGTCACCGGCGCGGTGTGTGCGGCGGCGCAGGAACGCACGCAGCCAGACAGGTGCACGTCGTGCCCGGTGTCCAGGGCGGCGAGTTGCAGGGCGTCGGCCTTGGTGTCGGCCAGGGCTTTGCCGCAGCCGCTGGAGCCGGTGCAGGCGGTCATGTGCGCCAGGGGTTGTTCGACTGACCAGAGGAAACCCAGTTGCGCCAGGCGCTCGGTCACGGCCTGCGTTTTTTCGACATTGGGCAGCAGCACGCCCTGCCAAGGGGTGAAGCGCAGGGTGCCGTCACCGTATTCGCTGGCCAGTTGTGCGGCGCCGTTGAGCATCGTCGAATCCAGGCGACCCAAGGGCGCAATGGCCGCAACGTAGAACAGATTCTTTTGCGCTTGTGGATAAGTGCCCAGATACAACGAAGCGCTGCTGGGCGGGCGTTTGAAGCCGTCGACTGGCAGCAAAGCCAGCGTGAGGCGGCTCAATAACTTATCCACAGCCAGATGACGCATGCGGGTTTGCTCGGGCGTGGCGAGGTCGAGAAACGCTTCCAGCACAGCCACCACCAGTGCATGGCCCTGCTCCAATGGCACGGCGGCCACCGGCGCATCCAGCCCCGGGCAACCGGCCAGGCCGACTGCGAGCAGTGTCTTGCCATCGCGCACGAACGCCGACAGCCACAGGTCATGGTGATGTTCGAGCATCGCCAGGGCTTCGCCGCCATCCAGTTGCACGGCGAACTTGGCCGACAGCTCGTGGAAACGCGGGTGGTTCTGCAGGGTATTCAGGATCTGTTCGGCCAGCGGGCGCGTGTCAAAGAGCATCTGCGGGTCGATGCCGGCGCTGGGGCTGAGCATCACATTGCGCACGTCGTCACCGGCGGCGTTGTTGGGGCCAAGGCCTGCGGCCAGCAGCAGTTTGATCAAGGCGCCTTCTTCGGCGCCGATTCCTCGGATCTGCAGGTTGGCGCGATTAGTGGCCTCGATCACCCCGCCTGCATAGGCCTGGGCCGCTTCAGCCACCGCGTGGGCCTGCTCTGCGGTGATGGAACCACCGGCCAACTTGATCCGGCAAATGCCGCCGTCCAACGCCTGGACAATACGCAGCAACCCCGGACAAGCCGAGGGGCGCAAGGTATTCATAGCGGGCGTCTGGTTCACGGGGCTACCGGTTGACGGGTAAAGGCGCGGTATTATGCCTGCTTTGTCCGGCGGCATGAAAAGCCTGCCCGTCGGATGTCGTTCAAGGAATTCATATGTCGCCCTGGCTGACGGTTGTAGGCATCGGTGAAGACGGCTTCAAGGGGCTGGGCAGGAATGCCCGGCATGCCCTGTTGCGCGCCACGCGGATTATAGGTGCTCAGCGCCAGTTGGACCTGTTGCCGGTGTGTATTCGTGGCGAGCGTGAGCTGTGGCCGAGCCCGTTTTCCCTGGAGCCAGTGCTGGCGCGGCGCGGGGAACCGGTGTGCGTGCTGGCCAGTGGCGATCCGATGTTCTATGGCGTGGGCGCAAGCCTGGCGCGGCAGGTGGCGGCGGATGAGTTGCTGATTTTGCCGGCACCGTCGTCGGTATCGCTGGCAGCAGCGCGGCTGGGTTGGCCGTTGCAAGATGTGGTGACGCTGTCGGTGGTGGCGCGGCCGTTGGCGGCGCTGAATGCGCATCTGGCCAGTGGCGTGCGGCTGTTAGTGTTGAGCAATGACGGTCGCAGCCCGGCGTTGATTGCCTCGCTGCTGGCGGAAACTGGGTTCGGGCCGAGTCGATTGAGTGTGTTTGAGCATTTGGGCGGCACGGAGGAGCGGCGTGTCGATGGACTGGCGAGTGAATGGCAACACGCCTCAGTCGCCGATTTGAACCTGGTTGCCATCGACTGCGTGGCTGATCCGCAGGCTCCGCGCCTCTCACGTCTGGCCGGGTTGCCGGACTCGGCGTTCAAACACGACGGCCAACTGACCAAGCGCGACGTACGCGCCATGACCCTCGCCCGCCTCGCGCCGATGCCCGGCGAACTGCTGTGGGATGTGGGCGCGGGCAGTGGCTCCATCGGCATTGAATGGATGCGCACTCACCCCAGTTGCCGCGCAGTGGCGATTGAAGCCGATGAAGGTCGCCAAGGTTTGATCGAACACAACCGCGATGCGCTGGGTGTGCCCGGGCTACAGCTGGTTCGCGGCAAGGCGCCGGACGCGTTGCACGGTTTGGAAGCACCGGATGCCATCTTCATCGGCGGCGGCGTCACCCGCGACGGCGTGCTCGACACCTGCTGGCAACAGCTGCGGCCGGGCGGACGGTTGGTTGCCAACGCTGTAACCCTGCAAAGTGAAATGGCCCTGATGAACTGGCGGGACAAGCATGGCGGCGAACTGACGCGCATCCACGTGGCCCAGGCGCAGCCGTTGGGGGCGTTTGATACGTGGCGCCAAGCGTTGCCGATCACCTTGCTGGACGTGGTCAAGCCGCTATGAAGCGCATTCTGTTGCTGGGTGGCGTGACTGAGGCCTTGGCCATTGCGCGCACTTTGGGTCCGGAACATATCTACAGCCTGGCTGGCGTCGGGCGTGTGCCGACTGACCTGACCTGCCAGGTGCGGGTGGGCGGGTATGGCGGCGCTGAAGGTTTGGCGCGGTTTGTTCGGGATGAGGGAATTGGCCTGATTCTCGATGCAACTCATCCGTATGCGGCGCAGATTAGCCGCAATGCGGCCGAAGCTGCGCAGCTAGGTGGCGTGCCTTGCTGGGCATTGCGGCGCCCGGCGTGGCAGCCGCAGGCGGGAGATGATTGGCGCGAGGTTGGCGATTGGGCCGCATTGATTGAAGCGCTCAAACCCTTCAAACGCCCGCTGTTCACGCTGGGGCGTGAGCCGTTGCAGCACCTCGACGAAATCCCCGTCGAACAGTTTTGGACGCTGCGCGCACTGGATGTGTACCCGGGGAATGACCGGTGTGAAGTAATCGGCGCGCGCGGGCCGTTTTTGATCGAGGACGAGCGTGCGTTGTTTGAGCGACGCGGCATTGATGTGCTGATCAGCAAGAACAGTGGCAGCACCGCGACGGAGCCGAAGCTGGAAGTGGCGCGGGAGCTTGGAATACCGGTGCTCGTCTTGAAGCGGCCGGTGTTGGCGCCGGTGGATCGGGAGTTCACCAACGTGGCTGCGGCGCTGCAGGCAATCACCACGCTCTAAACACCACTGATCCCCTGTGGGAGCGGGCTTGCCCGCGATAGCGTCCTGTCAGCCAACTCATCTATAACTGATACACCGCAATCGCGGGCAAGCCCGCTCCCACATTTGACCTGTGTTGTCAGGCCGCTGTTGTCGCCAGTCCGAACCCCGTGTGCACACGATCCGCCAGCAACTGCGCCAATTCAATCAACTGCGCAACGCCGAGCAACTCCTCTCGTTTCGAGCCCTCCAGGTTAAACGCAAGATCGCAGCTCAGCGCATTGGCTGAGGCGAGGGTTTCGCTGAGGTTGACCAGCAGGTCTTCGGTGCTGATGCCGTCGGCTACGGTGAATAGCCGGATGGGGGGTGGGTTTGATCATTGTGAAGCTCCTTAGGAAAGTGGAGCTGCCACTGATTCGCCGCGACGCGATAGAGGGTGGCAGCTGTACGCAGGTTCGCGGACCGGTCCTAAGGAAACCCGGCATACCCGAAGGTATCCCGCGCACAGCCGCCATAGCGCCGCACAGTAGACGCAAAAAAAGCGTCAACTGAAAGCAGACGATGACGCTTAGCGTCCATAGGAACCCGGGCCGCGACGCCCGGCCGCTGAGTTTGCAGCGGTGTACGGAGACTAGGGATTGAGTTTCCTAGGGGCAACCTTAAAGGCTTGTCGGATATTTCTGTTGACCGATCGTTCCCACGCTCTGCATGGAAACGCATCCTGTGACGCTCAGCGTCACGACTTCAAAGGCAGACCCGGAGCGTCCAGGGCTGCATTCCCAGAGCGTGGGAACAATCAATTCGAGCCGAGTGCAGTCCTAAATGTGGGAGCGGGCTTGCTCGCGAAGACTGTGTGTCAGCCACGACATGTATTGGCTGACACTCCGCTTTCGCGAGCAAGCCCGCTCCCACATTTAGCGCTGCGTTGCCTTTGAGATCGGCAACCTCTCAGTTCCCGTCTATCCTGAATCCAGCAGCTGCGACACCAAACCACACCGCCCCTTTTTACTTATCCCCTACGATCAGGCTAAATACCCGCCTGATCGTTTAACCCTACGGATTGTCCGCCATGGCCCGTCAACGCTTTGCAATTGTGTGGATCGCCTGCTTTGCAGTGCTGTTCAACGCCTTTGCCATGCCGATGGCCGGGGCGATGCAGCAGTCCCAGGACCCGGTGCAGCAATTGCTGTGGGGCAGTTTCTGCTCCTCCAATGGTGCAAGCCTCAAGACGATTGCCCTGGGCAAGCTGGAGATTCCGGCGCCGCAGCAGGATGACCACTCCACCATGCAGCATTGCTGGTGTTGCTCGGGCTCGGCGCCGTTGGTGGCGTTGCCCGGGCATGTGCCGCAGTTGTATGTGACACGCTTCGACGCCGTGCAAAGCCTGTCGCCGCCGTCGTTGCAGAGCCCTACCCCGCGCCAGCAATGGCCAAGCCTCAACCCGCGCGCGTCTCCAACGGCCTGATTTCTTCGCAAGTGAACTGCGTTTAGAACCGTTCTGGAGAACTGCCATGCTCAAATCTTCCCTGCTTCTGGCTGCGATGTTGTTGCCGGTGTTCAGTGCTGCCAATGCCGATGACTATAAGGCCGGCGACCTGGTGGTCAGCGAACCCTGGTCCCAGGAGTTGCCGCCCAACGCGCCCACCGTCGCGGCGTATTTCGTGATTCACAACACCGGCGCAACCCCGGACCGCCTGCTCAGCGTCGAGACGCCGGTAGCGGACAAGGCCGAGCTGCACGAACACGTCATGCAGGGCGACCTGATGAAAATGCAGCAAGTGCCCAGCGTCGCCGTGCCGGCCAAGGGCGACCTGACCTTCGCGCCCATGGCTTACCACGTGATGCTGCTGGGCCTCAAAGACCGCAGCCTGTTGGCCGACGGCAAGCAATTCCCGCTGACCCTGACCTTCGAAAAAGCCGGCAAGGTGGAGGTGGAAGTGTCGGTACAAAAAGTACCGCCGATGGCCAGCCACGCGCACAAGCACCCGCAATAGGCTGACATTCGATGGGCGCCCCCCGCGCCAGGTTCTCTCCACACGCCCGTGTAAGACGCGGCGGTTGGATCAGCCTGTTTGCCATGCTGATGATCTTTATCGGTCCGCTGATTTCCCAAGCGATGCCGATGGACCATCACGCCGGTATGTCGATGAGCATGTCCATGGACATGCCGATGGACCACGCCGGTTCCCATCACCCCAAAGCCCCTGACGAACACCACGCCCTCTGGTCCAAGTGCGGCTATTGCGACCTGCTCTACAGCTGCCCCGCGCTGCCCGGCGGCACGTCAATGTTCACGTTGGGCAGCCCGCCGTCCGCCAACGCCCTCACCCCCGCCACCCGCCTGGGCCATGCCCGGCAGAGCATCTTCCCCGGCGCCCGCAGTCGCGCACCGCCCATCAACGCGTAAGCACTTCACAGCGTTACTTCACCCCGGCCGACTTTAGACAGACAGCCGCAGGCTGCTGGCCGTGTTGTTTACGATTGATTGATGGAATTTGTCATGTCCAGGTTTTCTGCTGACACCCGTTTGGGAAGCACCCCCGTGGTCGCCGTTCTGTGCGGCGCCCTTTTGGCACCACAGGTGTATGCCGACGAACACGAACTGAGCCCCACCGTGATCACCGCGATCGCCCCCAGCTCACCGCTGACCGTGATCACCAACCCCAAGGACCCGCGCCAACCGGTGCCGGCCAGCGATGGTGGCGATTACCTCAAGACCATCCCCGGCTTTGCCCTGGTGCGTAACGGCGGCACCAATGGCGACCCGGTACTGCGCGGCATGTTCGGCTCGCGCCTGAACATCCTCACCAACGGCAGCATGATGCTCGGCGCCTGCCCGGGCCGGATGGATGCGCCCACCTCGTATATTTCCCCGGAAACCTACGACAAGCTAACGGTGATCAAAGGCCCGCAAACCGTGCTGTGGGGCCCTGGTGCGTCAGCCGGCACCATCCTGTTCGAGCGTGAGCCGGAGCAGTTCGGCGAGTTGGGCACGCGCCTCAACGCCAGTGTGCTGGCCGGCTCCAATGGGCGCTTCGACAAGGTCATCGATGCCGCGGCCGGCGGCCCGTTGGGTTATGTGCGCGTGATCGGCAACCAGGCGCATGCCGACGACTACAAGGACGGCAACAACGACACCGTGGCCTCGCGCTATGACAAATGGAACGGCGACGTCGCCGTCGGCTTCACCCCCGACGCCGACACCTTGGTTGAACTCACGGCCGGCCGTGGCGATGGCGAAGCGCGTTACGCCGGGCGCGGCATGGACGGCTCGCAGTTTCTGCGCGAGAGCCTCGGGCTGCGCTTTGAGAAGTCCAACATCGGCGAGGTGCTGGATAAAGTCGAAGCCCAGGTCTACTACAACTACGCCGACCACGTGATGGACAACTACAGCCTGCGCGTCCCGTCCGGCACCGGGATGATGGCCGGGCCGATGGCGTCCAACGTCGACCGGCGCACCCTCGGCGCGCGGATCAAGGCCACCTGGCGTTGGGCCGATGTGCAACTGATCGGCGGCCTGGATGCCCAGACCAACGAACACCGCCAGCGCAGCAGTATGGGCATCGACACCTACAAGGACCTGCCCCGGGTCAAGGACGCCAACTTCCACAACTACGGCGTGTTCGGCGAACTGACCTGGTACGCCGCCGACCGCGAACGCCTGATCACCGGCGCTCGCCTGGACCGCGCCTCGGCCAAGGACTTCCGGCAAACCACCGGTTCCGGCATGGGCACCCGCCCCAACCCGACGGCCGACAACACCCGCGCCGACACCCTGCCCTCGGGCTTCGTGCGCTACGAGCACGACCTGGCCGACAGCCCCACCACGCTCTACGCGGGCCTGGGCCATTCGGAGCGTTTCCCGGATTACTGGGAGCTGTTTTCGCCCAATACGGGCGCGGTCGGTTCGGTGAATGCCTTCGATGGCGTGAAACCGGAAAAAACCACCCAGTTCGACTTTGGCGCGCAATACAAAGCCGATGCGCTTGAAGCCTGGGCTTCCGGCTACATCGGCCGCGTGCAGGACTTCATCCTGTTCGACTACCGGCCTGGGATGATGGGCACCACCTCCCAGGCGCGCAACGTCGACGCACGCATCATGGGCGGCGAACTGGGCGCGGCGTACAAGCTGACGCGCCACTGGAAAGCCGACGCCACCCTCGCCTACGCCTGGGGCAAGAACAGCAGTGACGGCAAGGCCCTGCCGCAAATCCCACCGCTGGACGCGCGCCTGGGTCTCACCTACAGCGAAGACGACTGGAGCGCCGGCGCCTTGTGGCGGGTGGTCGCGGCGCAAAACCGCATCGATCAGAACAAGGGCAACGTGGTCGGCAAGGACTTCGACAAGAGCGCGGGGTTTGGCGTGTTCTCGCTGAACGCGGCGTACCGCATCAATAAACATTTCAAGGTCAGCACCGGCGTCGACAACCTGTTCGGCAAAGCCTATGCCGAGCACTTGAACCTGGCCGGCAACGCCGGGTTCGGCTACCCGGCCAGTGACCCGCAAGCCATCAAGGAGCCAGGGCGCACGCTCTGGACCAAGGTAGACATGAGTTTCTGACGCACCGTTGTAGGAGCCGGCTTGCTGGCGATGGCGATCTTGAGGACGCCATCGC
>NZ_JBWKPU010000029.1:0-17967 GCF_059418405.1 Pseudomonas sp. GW821-FHT09A09 | reverse complement strand
CCCCCCCCCCCCCCCCCCCCCCCCCCCCCCCCGGCTCCTACAGGGTTCGCGTTTACAACCGGATAAATAACAAGCCTTTGCGGAGCACCCTGATGAGCACTCAAAAAGTTTCCTTCTACAACCTGGCCTGGCGCTGGCATTTCTACGCCGGGCTGTTCGTTGCCCCCTTCATGGTGCTGCTGGCCCTGACCGGCATCATCTACCTGTTCAAACCCCAGCTCGATCCGCTGATGTACGGCGACCTGCTCAAGGTCCAAGCCGCCGAGCACGCCCTGACCGCCGACGAGCAACTGGCACGCGCCAAAGCGGCCTACCCCAATGCCGCCATCAGCAAATACCTGCCACCGGCCGACGCCACCGCCAGCGCGCAGTTCGTGATGCACAACCAAGGCCGCGAAGTGACGGTGTTCCTCGACCCCTATCGCGGCACGGTACTCGGCGAGCAGGACTCGAAATACAACCTGCAAGCCATCGCCCGCGCCCTGCACGGCGAGTTGATGATCGGCACCGTCGGCGATCGCCTGGTGGAGCTGGCCGCCGGCTGGGGCGTGATGCTGGTGGTGTCGGGCGTGTACCTGTGGTGGCCGCGCGGCAAGTCTTCGGCAGGCGTGCTGTGGCCTCGTTTCAATAGCCGCGGCCGCGTGTTCTGGCGTGACCTGCACGCCGTCGCCGGCTTCTGGGGCGCCGCCTTCCTGCTGGTGATGCTGCTTAGCGGCATGACCTGGACCGGCTTCTGGGGCAAGCAATACGCCGACCTGTGGAACACCTTCCCGGCCGCCATGTGGAACAACGTGCCGCAATCCGACCAACAGGCGCGTACCCTCAATACCGCCAGCCAACAGACCGTGCCGTGGGCCATGGAGAACACGCCGATGCCGATGTCCGGCGACCACGCCGAACACATGAACCACGGCGCCATGCACTCAGGTCCGGCCGCGCCGACCGTGCGCCTGCAACAGGTGGTCGACCTGGCCAACGCACGCAAAGTCGAGCCGGGCTACAGCATCACCTTCCCGACCACCGCCACCGGCGTGTTCACCGTCGCGGTGTTCGCCAACGACCCGCGCAACGACGCCACCCTGCACGTGGACCAGTACACCGGCAAGGTGTTGGCCGATGTGCGCTGGGAGCACTACAACACGGTCGCCCGCGCAACGGAGACCGGCGTGATGCTGCACGAAGGCAAGATGTTCGGCTGGGTCAATCAGCTGATCGTGCTGCTGATTTGCCTGATGATTCTGCTCAGCGCGGTCAGCGGTGTGGTGATCTGGTGGAAGCGCCGCCCGGTCGGCGGGTTGGGTGTTCCACCGCTGCGCCATGACCTTCCAAAGTGGAAAACCGCGATGGTGATCATGCTGGCGCTGGCGATTGTTTTCCCGCTGGTGGGCGCCTCATTGATCGTGGTGTGGGCACTGGATCGCCTCGTGCTGTCACGCTTCTTTGGCCAACATGAATCTGCCTCAGGTTCTGCATGAACCCGGCGAGATGCCCATGGCAGAGGCCTTCTGTAGCCTTGCGCGACTTTTGTCTCGCAGCCAATAAGTGTTAACTTATAACACTTTCTGCGTTATCGTTGCTCGCCGCGCCCTGCGGCGAGCATCCCTCCAAGAAGACTGATCGACCGATGAACAAGTACCTTGCGTCCGGCGTATGCCTGCTCGCCCTGCACAACAGCGCCCAGGCTCTGACCCTGCCCGCCAGCCCCATCACCGCGCCGGCCGTCGATGAAGAACGCATCGACCTGGACACCCCGACCACCGCCGGTTCACGCCTGAACCTCACGGCGCGGCAAACCCCGGGCAGCGTTGAAAGCCAGACAGGTGAAAAGATCCGCGAACGCGGCGATGCCAGCGTGCAGGACGCCATCTCCCGCGCCACCGGTATCACCCGCACCGGCACGCCGGGCGACGGCGGCACTTCATTGCAGGCTCGCGGTTTTACCGGGCAAAGCTCGGTGTTGCAGCTGTACGACGGCCAGCGCATGTTCGACGGCGCCGGCACATCCACCTTCCCCGTGGACACCTGGTCGGTTGAGCGGGTGGACGTGCTACGCGGCCCGGCGTCGGTGATGTATGGCCAGGGCGCCACCGGTGCGGTGATCAATACCCTCGCGAAAAAGCCGTTTGAAGGCGAGATCGAAAACCATGTCCGCCTCGGCTACGGCTCCTACGATCGCCAACAACAGGCCCTCGACAGCGGCGGCTCGCTGACCGATACCCTGAGCTATCGCCTGAACGTCAACCGCCTGCGCAGCAACGGTTTCATCGACCGTGGCGACTCGTCCAGCGACTTCGTCAGCGGTGCGCTGCGCTGGCAACCGGCCGACAACCTGAGCTTCACCCTGGCCCACGACTACGGCGACCAGACCCCGCAGAACGACTACGGCACGCCGCTGATCAACGGCCAGTTGCACAAAGGCCTGCGTGACAAGAACTACAACGTCAGCAATGCCATCCAGCACTACAACGACCAGTGGACACGCCTGACCAGCGAGTGGCAGATCAACGATAACGTCACCGCTACTAACGAACTGTCGTACCTGAAAAACCAGCGTCGCTGGCAGAACGCCGAGAGCTACAACTACGTCGACGGCGGCCTGGTACGTCAGAGCTACCTGGGCATCAAGCACAACCAGGAACAGGTCGGCGACCGCCAGACCTTCACCTTCAAGCACACCCTGTTCGGCCTCGACAGCCAGACGGTGGTCGGTGCCGAATACAACCGCATTCGCTTCCGCCTGGCGAGCAACGCGCCATTCGAGGACGCGTCCGCAAGCGGCCAGCCGGTGGACATCAACCACCCGATACCGCAGCCTTTCGAAAGCGCCGACCCGTTCATCCCGCAGTCGGTCAGCACCACCAAACAGCTGGCGGGCTTTGCCGAAAACCGCCTGCAACTCACCGACAAGCTGTCGCTGATCACCGGTGTGCGCCGTGACTATCTGCACATCGACAATCAAGACCTGACACAAGACCACAACGACGCCAACAAGACCCTCACCGGCAACAACTGGAAGGCCGGCCTGGTCTATGCGCTCACCCCGGACACCTCGGTCTACGGCCAGTACGCCACCAGCACCGACGGCGTCGGCAGCCTGATTACCCTGAGCCCGAGCCAGCAGCAATTCGGCCTGTCCACCGCCAAGCAGGCCGAGGTCGGCCTCAAGCAATCCTTCTGGGATCAACGTGGCGAATGGACCCTGGCGGCCTACCACATCGTGAAGAAAAAACTGCTAGTGAGCATCCCCGGCACAAACCTCAAGGAACAGGTCGGCCAGCAATCGTCCAACGGCCTGGAGGCCAGCCTCGACCTGCAACTGCCGAACGCCTGGCAACTGCAAGCCAACGCGGCCATCGTGCGCGCGCAATACGATGACTTCTCCGAGGTGGTCGACGGCCAGTCAGTATCGCGTAACGGTAACCGCCCCACCGACGTGCCACGGCGCACCGCCAACCTGTGGCTGAGCAAGGCCGTGACCGACGACGTGCGCGCCGGCGCAGGCGTGCGCTACGTGGATTCGCGCTTCGCCGACACCGCCAACACCAGTGAAATACCGAGCTACACCGTGGTCGACGCCACGGTGTCGTGGAAGGCAATGCGCAATACCACCCTGGGCCTGCAATTGAACAACCTGTTCAACCGCACCTACGCCGTCAGCCAGTACAACGAAGGCCAGCAGTGGATCCTGGGCGAGCCGCGCTCCTTCTTCGTCACGGCGGATTACACCTTCTAACGGACCAAAACACACACCCCATGTGGGAGCTGGCTTGCCTGCGATGGCGGTCTTTTTGGCGAAAGTGTCTTGACTGACACACCGCTATCGCAGGCAAGCCAGCTCCCACATTTTTGAACGGTGTTTAACTCGAGCGCACTGATGACTTCACTCACCCTCACCCGCCTCACCTGGACACCTCAGGTTCACGGCCACTGCCAGCACCAGTTCCACTTGTGCGACGCCAGCCTGCAGGTCGGTGAAGGTGAGTTCGTCGGGCTGATCGGGCCCAATGGCAGCGGCAAGACCAGCCTCCTGCGCTGCGCTTATCGGTTCACCCGGCCGGATCAGGGTGACGTGTCGCTCGCCCACCAGAACGTGTGGAAACACAGCGCCAAATGGTGCGCGCAACGCATCGCCGTGGTGCTGCAGGAATTCCCCGATGCCTTCGGCCTGCGGGTGGACGAGGTGGTTGCCATGGGCCGCACGCCACACAAAGGCCTGTTCGACAGTGACACGCTGCAGGATCAACAGCTGATCCAACAAGCGCTGGAATCCGTCGGCATGCTGGGCTTCGAAGACCATGCCTTTGCGACCCTCTCGGGCGGTGAAAAACAACGCGTGATCCTGGCCCGCGCCCTGGCCCAGCAGCCGCAATTGCTGATCCTCGACGAACCGACCAACCACCTCGACCCACGCTATCAGCTGGAACTGCTACGGCTGGTCAAGCGCCTGAACATCGGCACGCTCGCCAGCATCCACGACCTGAACCTCGCCGCCGCCTTTTGCGACCGCCTGTACGTCATCAACCACGGGCGCATCGTCGCCAGCGGCACGCCCCATGAAGTGCTGACCGTCGAACTCCTGCGCGACGTGTTTGGCGTCGAGGCACTGATCGACACCCATCCTTTGTCCGGCTACCCCCGAATCACCTGGATTACCCAATCATGATCCCTCGCGCCCTCATCGCCTTCGCCCTGCTGCTCGGAACCTCTCAAGCGTTCGCCGAAGCCACCCATTACCCGGTAACCATCAAGAGTTGCAACCGCGACGTGACCTTCCAGGAAGCGCCGAAACACGCGGTGAGCCACGACATCAACATGACCCAGATGATGCTCGCCCTGGGCCTAAAGTCGCACATGGCCGGCTACAGCGGTGTGACCGGCTGGAAGTCGGTCACCCCCGAAATGGCCGAGATCCTCGACGGCCTGCCGGAGCTGGCCAGCAAGTACCCGTCGGTGGAAACCCTGCTCAATGCCAACGTGGACTTCTTCTTCGCCGGCTGGGATTACGGCATGCGCGTGGGCGGTGACCTCACACCCAGTACCCTGCAACCGCTGGGCATCAACGTGTACGAGCTGACCGAGTCTTGCGCGTTCGTGATGAAGCGCCCGGCCGCCACGCTGGACGACACCTATAACGACCTGCGCAACCTGGGCAAGATCTTCGACGTGCAAGACCGCGCCAACGCGCTGATCGCACAGATGCAGGCGCAAGTGGCCAACGTGCAAAGCGACCTGCCTGCCGACAAGCCCCGCGTATTCCTGTATGACAGCGGCGAAGACCGCGCCATGACCTCCGGCCGCCTGGGCATGCCCCAGGCGCTGATCGATGCAGCGGGTGGGCGCAATATTCTCGATGACGTGGACGCCAGCTGGACCCGGGTCAACTGGGAGACCGTGGTGGAGCGCAACCCGCAGGTGATCGTGATCGTCGACTACAGCGAAATCACCGCCGAGCAAAAGGAGCAGTTCCTGCTGAATAACCCGGCGCTGCAAGCCGTGGACGCGATCAGGAACCAGCGGTTTATCGTGATCCCCTACGTGCAGGCCACGCCAGGCATCGACAACGTGCTGGCGGTCGAAACCCTGGCCAAGGGGTTCCACGGCGAATGATCACCCGTCGCTACGCCTTTTTACTCGCCACCCTCGCGGCGGTGCTGCTGGTCTCTTGCGTGATCTCCCTGGGCTTCGGCCCGGCGCGGGTGCCGGTGGAGGTGGTGTGGCGCATCGTGCTGTTCAAAGCCTTTGGCGTGGGTGACGTGAATTGGTCGACCGGGCAGGAACATATCGTCTGGTTGATCCGTGTACCGCGCATGCTACTTGGCGCTTTGGTCGGTGCGGGGCTAGCGTTGATCGGCGCCGTGTTGCAGGCGGTCACGCGCAACCCATTGGCTGACCCGCACCTGCTGGGCGTCACCTCCGGCGCCACCCTCGGCGCGGTGATCGTGGTGCTGCACGTGGGCGAGATCGTCGGGCTGCTGACCTTGCCTATCGCCGCGTTTGTCGGTGCGCTGCTGAGCATGCTGGTGGTGCTGGCGGTGGCCAGCCGCAACGGACGGCTGGAGAGTGATCGCCTGCTGCTGTGCGGCGTGGCGGTGTCGTTCGTGATGATGGCGGCGGCCAATCTGCTGCTGTTCATGGGCGACCATCGCGCCGCGTCGGCAGTGATGTTCTGGATGCTCGGCGGCCTCGGCCTGGCCCGCTGGGAACTGCTGGCCATTCCCACCGCCACCGTGCTGCTGGGCTTGCTGGTGCTGGTGGGCATGGCCCGGCCGTTGAATGCGCTGATGGCCGGCGAACAGACCGCCGTGACGCTTGGCCTCAACGCCCGCAATGTGCGCCTGAAAGTGTTCCTGGTGGCCTCATTGATGACCGGCGTGCTGGTGTCCATCAGCGGTTCCATCGGCTTTGTCGGGCTGATGGTGCCGCACATTGCCCGGCGCCTGGTGGGCGCCGAGCATCGCCGCCTACTGCCGGTGTGTGCGCTGCTCGGCAGCCTGTTTCTGGTGTGGGTGGACGTGGCCGCCCGCACCCTGATCGCCCCCGAAGATTTGCCGATTGGCGTGGCGACGGCGGCGATTGGCGGGCTGTTTTTTATCGGGTTGATGCGCAAGCGCTAGAACGAATAGGTCACAGCTCATCCCTGTCCGGCCGGTAAATCGTATTACCTGGCAGTTTCAGGTCGCTGTTCACCAGCGTTCGGATCGTCCAGAACGCACCGTGGCGCAATACCCGGAACTGACCGAGTCGCGCCAGCTCAGAGAGAACATGCGAAGGCGTCGGGGCGAAGCGTGTATACCCCCCCTCGGCGGTCCACCTGCCGCTGCCCGTCAACAGGTTGGCCTCGTCCTGGCCAAAGGTCGGGGTGTAGCTCAACAAGGCGCCATCCCGCGCTGTCAGGTAAAAACCAGTAATGGGAAGTTTCCGTTTTTTCAGCTCGTACAGGTAAAACCCTAACTCGCGCCATGACACGAAATATTCCGCATACGAACGTTCAACACCGTTTTGCACCTGGTCCAACCCTGCGTGAAACAACGGGTAGGCTGCGCTGACCTGATAGCCCGTCGGCCACTGCTTCGATTCGCCTGTAAACAAATGCGCGGCGGCACGCGATGGGAAACCGTCGTCGGTAAATGCCAGGACTGGCACATGCCTGTTGTCCGCGCCTTTTTCAAGCAACGCACTGATCGACTGTTGGCCTGTAAACACGCCCGCCCGGTCATGGACGAATCCCGCAGCATCATCGCGATGCGCGAACACGGGCCCCAGTGCCCATTGGTTATGCCCTGTCGATAAAGCGCCGCGAGAGCGCCCCGGCTGCCACTGCGTATCCACCACGCCAATGCCCGGCCAATGATCGCTGGGCACCAGAATGCTCAACTCGCCAGCGGCCGCCATACACCGGATGTAATCGCGGGGGCTGAGCTCAAGCCGCTTTAATCGGTAGTCATCCCTATAATCGATAAAGTGGTCATTGCTCACAATGAACTTCAGCAAGGCGCCATCGGCACACGACAGATAAAGCGGCATCGCCGCACGGCCCGCCGTGGCATGCACCTGATACATCGCCTGTATCACACGGGAGGGAAGGATCAACCCGCGATAAATGGAATCCTGGGTCACTATCTGGCCGCCAGGCTGAATGTCCCCCCATTGCAGACCACACACATACATACCCGCCATTTGATAACGATAGGGGTAACCGTCATCCGCAAATATCCGCCGGTGCGCCAACTCCGAACCCTCTTCGGCCACTGGCAACGTCGCCACAAAGTGCCCGTTAGCGGTCGACTGCAGCACGTAGCCAAACTGAGCCACCTCTCTTGAGCCCGCCAGCTCATGGGCATAACGCGCGGCGTCATCTGCCTGGGCATGCAGCGCGCTGAACGCCGGGTCGACAGTGGCTTGAAGGTAGCGTCGGCCGCCCAGTGTGCGCTTGGCAAACGGCCCCCACCCCGCAACCGGTCCAGGTGCGCCCCACATCGTACTGCCAGCGATCACGTGCAATTCAAAGGTGTTGCTTACACGCCTCACGTACTCCTCGGGTGCCAACTCACCTTCGCGAATCTGGCGCTCAAGCGTCCCGTTGAGCCAGTCACGACGATTGCTCGGCCGCATGATGAGCTCGGTGGCTGAGATCTGCGGGCGCGTCAAATCCGGGCGCGCCTTCAGCCGCACCAATGCGCCGTCGGGCGCCAAAAGGTAGTGGAGGTAACGTAAATGTTCAACGGAGAGCGCCTGAGCCAACAGGCGTGTGGAAAACATGTTTCCGTACACCGCCGATTGAGCCGGTGACAGCAAAAATGGCCACTGCATCGCAGGCCTGGAGTGGTAGGTGGCTACCACCGTCGTGCGCTGTGGATAAAGCCCACGCGTCACCATTTCATCAGGGAAGATCCGTTTGATATCGAAGACTTCATCCGGCACGC
This sequence comes from Pseudomonas sp. GW821-FHT09A09, assembly GCF_059418405.1. Taxonomy (NCBI): domain Bacteria; kingdom Pseudomonadati; phylum Pseudomonadota; class Gammaproteobacteria; order Pseudomonadales; family Pseudomonadaceae; genus Pseudomonas; species Pseudomonas sp. GW821-FHT09A09. The sequence continues at coordinate 9,544 of NZ_JBWKPU010000029.1, read as the reverse complement.
GCACAGGTTCGCTGGCGATGAAACCACCGTCATCCCTGCGCAAAATAACACCGCCATAGGATTGCTCAAGGTCAGGCGTGACGCGGCGACGGATGTACTGCGCAGCATCATCCACAGACGGGAACACTGGGCTGAGGCGACCCCGCTGCAGGTTTTCATAGGGTACCCACAGCCCCCCTATGTCGCCTGTGAGTCCCCAGCAGTGGCTGGTCTGAACCACTCGTAAATGACCGGTAGACGCCACCCGGCGAACGAACTGGAGCGGCAGCAATGTGCCGATGTTCAGCTTGGCTTGTATGCTGTCGAGCGCGTCTGCCTCGCTGCTTCGCTCAAACATTCCTTTAGTGGACGGCGACTGGTAACACAATAGGGCGCCTTCCGGTGGCGCGATGTACACCGGAGCACCGCGTGGCGGCTGAAGGGTTTCGGCCCTTGCCTGGGCAATTGCCGCACTCAAATCCTCAGGTTCGATAAACACCTGCTTCAACCAGGTGGCCGAACCATTGCCGACAAACTGGTTGGCGTAATACAGGCTGTAACAACCGAAGCCATCCGGCAACTGGTCGCCATACAGGCTGGCAAGGGACAACAGCGGGGACTTCACCGTCACCGGAATCAACTCGCTGGCGACATATTCCTCCCGGCTTTCGTGCTTGAGAATGAACGCGAAGTAGCGGCCGACAAAATGCTGTGCATGGTCCAACGGGTCGCGTCGATGCAGGTCGCTGGCGGCGTCGTCAGCACGTTTGAAAATGGCTCCATGACTGACCATCGCCGGTCGCTGGAACTCAAGCACACGCGCCCTGGGGCCCCAGTCCAACTCGACAAAGTCGGCAGGCCCCCACAAGGCGTTGCCGATGACCACTCTTAACTTGCCCGATTCGGCCAGCGTCCTGACGACATCGGCGGGTTTGATCGTACCGTCAGTGAGTTTTTTTGCTATCACACTCGTGCCATTGTCGGACGCGCTCATCCACTGCATGCGCCAGTCTGAATGTGTGAAAGACAGGTCGCACGCGACAAGGCTGTCCTCGGCGCCCGACAAATAACCCACGAGTCCCGAGCGCAACAGATCTTCCACATCCTGCGGATGAAACATTTGCGCACTCAGCTCCGCCTCCTGCCGGGTCCATTTGAGCCGGGCAACGTAGGCCGGGTCAGTGATCGAAAGCGCCTCCCGTGAGGCATAGCGCGCATGCAGGCTGTGCCCGGGGTGCAGGATAATCGGGATGCCCTGGCGATCAACCGGATAGAGCCCGTTGAAAGCAAAGGGCCGAGGCCCGGTGGGGACCGGCTCGGTCACGACAAAACGTCCGTCGGCACGTTTGAGGATCACCCCGCCGAGTATCTGCTCGCGGCGCCCACCGATATTCCCGTGAACAAAGCGCGCCGCGTCGTCGGCTGACAAATACGCACTGCTCAACGACGGCAGGGCAAACCGGGAATAGGGCAACCAATGCTCATTGACCACGCCGCTGCGGTCCCACAGTGCGCTGGTCTTTTCGACCGTCAGCTCGCCCGCAGCAGCGACCTGCCGCACAAAATCGCGCGCCAGCATCGAACCGTCGAGCAGCGCGGCTTGCTGGCCGTTGTCGGTCACCTGGCCATCCTGTGCCTGCTTAAACAGCTGGGACTCAAGCGATGAACCGGAAAAGCGATAGCGCAAGACCGCCTCGTCCCGCAGGCGGATATACAACGACGCGCCCAGGGTGGATTGCGGCCCCTGGCCATACTGACGAAACCGCACGATGTGCTGAGCAAGTTCCAGCGGGCTGATGAAGTTTTTATACAGCCAGTTTTCCAGCGTGGGATATTGAACAGGCAGTGGCCGAGAGTGAACGTAAATACCGTATAGGTGATAGCCAACGGGAAACCTGGGCAAGTCTTTCACCGCATCGTCGAGCGGGTCGGGATCACGCGCGACATAGGCCGCCTCTGTATCGGCCTCCAAAATCAATACCTGCTGGCGCACGTTGGGTTTGCGCTGGATCTGCGACGCGGCCCGCGACAGCGCACGCAGAACGTCCGGGAACACCGGCCATGGTTTGTACGGTTCCCAATCAGCCGGAACCTGGCCCACGGAGCCGCCCCAATAAGGGCTGCTGAGCAAAAAGGTCAGGCGCCCAACCGACGCCAGCTTCTTGTAAAAACCCTCCAGCGTTCCATCGTGGGCATCCGGGGAGTCGAAGCTGCCATTGGTCGCCAGCCATCGGTAATAGTTAGCGGCCGCAGGCGACTCATCGAACTGAAACGCGATCAGCGTACCGGCAGGGCCTGACAGGTAAGCGGTGTTGAACTGACGGCGGTTCTGATAATTGAACAGCACGTCTTCTGAAGAATAAAAATCCAGGAAAGCCGTGACCTGGTGCGCGGTCCATTTGGGATTACGGCGGGCAGTCTGCGCGGCGCTATTGGGGTGCGTATGCCAGCTGGCAACGATCTGATAACCCTCCGGCTCAAGATAGGCTGTGTTGCCGGCATTGTCGTCGAGCAAAAGATTGAAATTGAACACGGTCGGCCGGTCCGAAATCGGCTCAGTGCCGACGAAAAGGCCATCGGCCGAACGCCGCAGAATCACACTGCCGTACTCCACCTGCAGATTCAGGCCTACCCGGCCATGGAGGTAGCGCGCCACTTCATCCGCGCTTTTAAAGGCAGGACTCAGCGTGCCGAGTTTGGCGTGACCGCGCGCCGGGGTTGCGCGTTTTTCGCGCAGGGGTTGATCGTCCATGATGACTCCTAGGAACAAGTTTGGATGTTCCATCATCCTGAACACCCCCTGATTCTGAGGGCGCTACATAGTTAACCGCCCCTCGCACCAAGACAGTGCCCCGCCCTTTGCGCTCCGCCGAACCGGCGCTTATTCAGTGCGTCGTCCGCGGATTGCACGGCCTGATCCCCCTTGAACGCGGCCCTCGGCAAAGCAGGCACAGCCCTTGCAATCGCCCTCCCATCTGTCCAACAACACCACTTGGGTTCTCGGAGATCGCACCATGAAGCGTCGCAGCTTGATCAAGGCTTTCACTCTTTCGGCATCCATTGCCGCCATGGGCATGACCTGGACCGTGCAGGCCGCCGAGACCATCAAGGTCGGCATCCTGCACTCGTTGTCCGGCACCATGGCCATCTCCGAAACCTCGCTCAAAGACATGGCGCTGATGACCATTGACGAGATCAACGCCAAGGGTGGCGTGAACGGCAAGATGCTCGAACCGGTGGTCGTGGACCCGGCGTCCAACTGGCCGCTGTTCGCCGAGAAAGGCCGGCAGTTGCTGACCCAGGACAAGGTGGCCGTGGTGTTCGGCTGCTGGACCTCGGTGTCGCGCAAGTCCGTGTTGCCAGTGTTTGAAGAACTCAACGGCCTGCTGTTCTACCCGGTGCAGTACGAAGGCGAAGAGATGTCGCCGAACGTGTTCTACACCGGCGCCGCGCCGAACCAGCAAGCCATCCCCGCCGTGGAATACCTGATGAGCGAGGAAGGCGGCGGCGCCAAGCGCTTCTTCCTGCTGGGCACCGACTACGTGTACCCGCGCACCACCAACAAGATTTTGCGTTCGTTCCTGCACTCCAAAGGCGTCGCGGACAAAGACATCGAAGAGGTCTATACCCCGTTCGGCCACGCCGATTACCAGACCATCGTCGCCAACATCAAGAAGTTCTCGGCCGGCGGCAAGACGGCGGTGATCTCCACCGTGAACGGCGACTCCAACGTGCCGTTCTACAAAGAGCTGGCCAACCAAGGCCTGAAGGCCACCGACGTACCCGTGGTGGCGTTCTCGGTGGGTGAAGAAGAACTGCGCGGCATCGACACCAAGCCGCTGGTGGGCAACCTCGCCGCCTGGAACTACTTCCAGTCGGTGGAGAACCCGGTGAACAAGAAATTCGTCGCCGACTGGAAGGCCTACGCCAAGGCCCACAACTTGCCGGGCGCAGACAAGGCCGTGACCAACGACCCGATGGAAGCCACCTACGTGGGCATCCACATGTGGGCGCAAGCGGCGGAGAAAGCCAAGTCCACCGACGTCGACAAAGTGCGTGAAGCCCTGGCCGGCCAGACCTTCGCCGCGCCCTCCGGCTTCACCCTGACCATGGACAAGACCAACCACCACCTGCACAAGCCGGTGATGATCGGCGAGATCCAGGCTGACGGGCAGTTCTCGGTGGTGTGGCAGACCGACAAGCCGATCCGCGCCCAGCCGTGGAGCCCGTACATCCCGGGCAATGACAAGAAGCCGGATTACGCCGTCAAGAGCAACTAAGCCTAGAAACACAACTCCTGTAGGAGCCGGCTTGCCGGCGATCAGCTTGATGCGGTCAACCTGACAGACCGCCATCGCCGGCAAGCCAGCTCCTACAAAGTCCGTGCATGATCAGGACACTTTGTTATGCCCACTGCCCTGTACCGCTTCATCCTCACGGCCCTGCTTGTGCTGCCCTTCGCAGCACATGCCAGCGACGCCGACGACTTCCTCGCCGCCAACCCAGCCCAACAAGCCAAGCTGCTCCAGGACTGGGCCGCCCAGCCGGATCCTGCGCGTATCGAGTTGGTGGACGCCCTGCAACAAGGCCAACTCACGGTCAACGGTGAAACCAAAACCGTGCGCCTGAACAACCGCCTGCGCAGCCTGATCGACAACGTACAAGCCAGCCAGCAACTGCTCGCCGCCGACCCCAAGGTGCGCCTGGCCGCCGCGGTAACCCTGCAAAAAAGCGCACAGCCTGCGCAGCTCAAATTCCTCGACCAGCAGGTCGCCGCCGAGACAGACGAGGATGTGCACACCGCCCTCAGCCTCGCCCTGGCCAACCTGCAACTGGTCGACCCTGACCCCGTGGTGCGTCTCGCCGCCGTGCGTCTGCTCGGCAGCACCGGCGACCCGCTGGCGCGCACGCGGCTTGAAGCGCTGCTCGCCCCCGGTGTCGAAACCGATGCCGCCGTGCACACCGCCGCCGAGACCAGCCTGGCGCAGGTCAAACGCAAACTGATGTTGGGTGAAATTCTCGGCCAGGCCTTCAGCGGCATGTCCCTGGGTTCGATCCTGCTACTGGCCGCCCTGGGCCTGGCGATCACCTTCGGCCTGCTCGGCGTGATCAACATGGCCCATGGGGAAATGCTGATGCTCGGCGCCTACTCCACGTATGTGGTGCAGTTGCTGATGCAGCGCTATGTGCCTGGCGCCATCGAGTTCTACCCACTGATCGCGTTGCCGGTGGCGTTTTTTGTCACCGCGGCCATCGGCATGGCGTTGGAACGCACGGTGATTCGCCACCTGTATGGCCGGCCGTTGGAAACCCTGCTGGCCACCTGGGGCATCAGCCTGATGCTGATCCAGTTGGTGCGCCTGGTGTTCGGCGCGCAGAACGTCGAAGTGTCCAACCCCGAATGGCTGTCCGGTGGCATCCAGGTGCTGCCCAACCTGGTGTTGCCGTACAACCGCATCGTAATCATCGCTTTTGCGCTGTGCGTGGTGGTGCTGACCTGGCTGCTGCTGAACAAGACGCGCCTGGGCCTGAACGTGCGGGCCGTGACCCAGAACCGCAACATGGCCGCCTGCTGCGGCGTACCCACTGGCCGCGTGGACATGCTCGCGTTCGGCCTGGGTTCCGGTATCGCGGGCTTGGGCGGCGTGGCGCTGAGCCAGATCGGCAACGTCGGCCCGGACCTGGGCCAGAGCTACATCATCGACTCCTTCCTTGTGGTGGTACTCGGTGGTGTCGGGCAGTTGGCGGGTAGCGTCATGGCCGCCTTCGGGCTGGGCATCGCCAACAAGATTCTGGAACCGCAGATCGGCGCCGTGCTCGGCAAGATCCTGATCCTCGCGCTGATCATTCTGTTTATCCAGAAACGCCCGCAGGGACTCTTCGCACTGAAAGGACGGGTGATCGACTGATGAACCAGCCATTGATGCTCACGGCCACGCAAAAGGCCGGCCCCAAGGTGACGATTACGGTGGGCGTGGTGATCCTCGCCGTGCTGCTGGCACTGCCGCTGTTGTCGCTGTTACCCGCGGAGAATGCCCTGCATGTCTCGGCCTACACCCTGACGCTGGTGGGCAAGATCCTCTGCTACGCCATCGTCGCCCTCGCCCTGGACCTGGTGTGGGGCTATGCCGGCATGTTGTCCCTCGGCCACGGCCTGTTCTTCGCCCTGGGCGGTTATGCGATGGGCATGTACCTGATGCGCCAGGCCTCCGGCGATGAGTTGCCGGCATTCATGACCTTCCTCTCCTGGACCGAATTGCCGTGGTACTGGGTGGGCACCGAGCACTTCCTCTGGGCGATGTGCCTGGTGGTGTTGGCGCCGGGTCTGCTGGCGCTGGTGTTCGGCTTCTTCGCCTTTCGTTCGCGGATCAAGGGCGTGTACTTCTCAATCATGACCCAGGCCCTGACCTTCGCCGGCATGCTGCTGTTCTTTCGCAACGAGACCGGTTTTGGCGGCAATAACGGGTTCACCAACTTTCGCAGCATCCTCGGCTTTGGCATCACCGAGCCGGGCACGCGCGCGGTGCTGTTCGTGGCCACGGTAGTGCTTCTGGTGGCGAGCCTGTTCATCGGCTGGCGCCTGGCCCGCAGCAAGTTCGGCCGGGTACTGACCGCCCTGCGCGACGCGGAAAACCGCCTGATGTTCTGCGGCTACGACCCTCGAGGTTTCAAGCTGTTCGTGTGGGTATTAAGTGCGGTGCTGTGCGGCTTGGCCGGCGCGTTGTATGTGCCGCAGGTGGGCATCATCAACCCCAGCGAAATGTCGCCGACCAACTCCATCGAAGCCGCCGTGTGGGTAGCCCTGGGCGGGCGCGGCACCTTGATCGGCCCGCTGCTCGGTGCCGGTGTGGTCAATGGCATGAAGAGCTGGTTCACCGTGGCCTTCCCGGAATACTGGCTGTTCTTCCTCGGGGCGCTGTTCATCATCGTCACCCTGTACCTGCCCAAGGGCGTGATCGGGCTGCTGAAGAAGTGAGAAACGTCATGCTCGAACCTATTTTCGACGCCGGCACCGGCCGCGACGCCATCGGTATCGGCCAGGCGGCAGGTCCGGGCCTGAACACACGCCACGGCACCATCCTGAGCCTGGAAGACATCAGCGTCAGCTTCGACGGCTTCAAGGCGCTCAACAACCTGAACCTCTACATCGGCGTGGGTGAGCTGCGTTGCATCATCGGCCCCAACGGCGCAGGCAAGACCACGCTGATGGACGTGATCACCGGCAAGACCCGGCCCAGCCATGGCACGGCCTGGTTTGGCGAACACCTGGACCTGACTCGCCTGAGCGAAGTGCAGATCGCCCAGGCCGGCATCGGCCGCAAGTTCCAGAAGCCCACTGTGTTTGAAGCCCTCAGTGTGTTCGAGAACCTGGAACTGGCGCAGAAGACCGACAAGTCGGTGTGGGCCAGCCTGCGCGCACGCCTGAGCGGTGAGCAGAAAGACCGTATCGAGGAAGTGCTCGACACCATCCGCCTCACCGCCTCGGCGCAGCGCCCGGCCGGGTTGCTGTCCCACGGCCAGAAGCAGTTCCTGGAAATCGGCATGCTGCTGATGCAAGACCCGCAATTGTTGCTGCTGGACGAACCGGTGGCGGGCATGACCGACGCCGAGACCGAATTCACCGCCGACCTGTTCAAGCGCCTGGCGGGCAAGCATTCGCTGATGGTGGTGGAGCACGACATGGGCTTTGTCGGCTCGATTGCCGACCACGTCACCGTGCTGCACCAGGGCAGCGTGCTGGCCGAAGGGTCGCTGGAACAGGTGCAGGACAACGAGCGGGTGATCGAGGTTTACCTCGGCCGCTAACCCAGACACGGACTGTTTTATGGGGGAGCTGGCTTGCCTGCGATAACGATGTTGACTGACACATCGCCATCGCAGGCAAGCCAGCTCCCACAGTTGATCCGGTTCCCATCAGGGAACCGAGGAGAATTTGAGAATGCTGCAAGTCGACAAGCTGCACCAGTATTACGGCGGTAGCCACATCCTGCGCGGGCTGTCCTTTGACGTGAAGGTCGGCGAAGTCACCTGCCTGCTCGGGCGTAACGGCGTGGGCAAGACCACCTTGCTCAAATGCCTGATGGGCCTGCTGCCCTCCAAGGAAGGCGCAGTGACCTGGGAAGGCAAGGCCATCACCGGCTTCAAGCCGCACCAGCGTGTGCACGCCGGCATCGCCTACGTGCCCCAGGGCCGGGAGATTTTCGGGCGCCTGACCGTGGAAGAAAACCTGCTGATGGGCCTGGCGCGCTTCCCCGGCTCCGAAGCCAAGGAAGTGCCGGCGTTTATCTACGAGCTGTTCCCCGTGCTGCTGCAGATGAAACATCGCCGTGGCGGCGACCTGTCGGGCGGCCAACAACAGCAGTTGGCGATCGGCCGTGCGCTGGCCAGCCGCCCACGCCTGCTGATCCTCGACGAACCCACCGAAGGCATCCAGCCCTCGGTGATCAAGGAGATCGGCGCGGTGATCAAGAAGCTCGCGGCCCGTGGCGACATGGCGATCCTGTTGGTGGAGCAGTTTTACGACTTTGCCGCCGAACTGGCCGACCAGTACCTGGTGATGTCCCGCGGTGAAATCGTGCAGCAGGGCCTGGGTGAAAATATGGAAGCCGAGGGTGTACGCGGGCTCGTAACGATCTAATCTGTAGCGTCCTGACGATAAGCACACACCATGAACCTGCCCGTTACCCCTGCCCTGTTCACCCCCAGTTGGCACGCCGAGCTGGAACTCGGCTATGCGCGTTTCGGCGATACCACGCGCCCAGTGATGCGTCGCCACCTTGGGCCGCTGCGCGTGCAAAAGCACCTGTACGCCGAAGGCCCCAAAGTGTGCCAGCACATCATCGTGCACCCGCCCGGCGGCATTGCCGGCGGTGACCGCCTGGATATCCGCGCCCGCATCGGCGCGGGGGCCTGGGCGCAGTTGACCAGCCCTGGCGCGGCCAAGTGGTATCGCGCCAACGGCCCGGCCTATCAGCAACTGGACCTCACCGTGGAAGCCGGTGCCACCCTGGAATGGCTGCCCCAGGAAACCATCGTGTTCAGCGCTGCCCAGGCCGAACTTACTACGCGCATTGAGCTGCAAGGCGATGCCCGTCTGTTTTACTGGGACGTGGTCGCCCTCGGCCGCCCGGCCAGTGGCGAGCGCTTCGACCTCGGTCACTTTCAATCGCACCTGGATATCCGCCGCGACGGCCAGTTGCTCTGGCATGAGCGCCAGCGCATTGTAGGCGCCGATGGTTTGCTCGACTCGCCCATCGGCCTGGATGGCCAACCGGTGTTCGCCACACTGCTGCTGACGGCTGATATCGACCCCGAATTACTTGAGCAATGCCGCGCCCTGCCCCATGGGGTGCGTGGTGACTTGACGCAATTGCCGGGCTTGCTGGTTGCCCGTTGCCTGGCCAGTGAAGCACTGCATGCACGGGCCTGGTTGATTGATTTATGGCGCCTGTTGCGCCCGCCCGTCCTCGGCCGAGAAGCGATTTCACCTCGAATTTGGAGCACATGACGCCCCAACCTGTAGGAGCCGGCTTGCCGGCGATGGCGTCCTTGAGATCGCCATCGC
>NZ_JBWKPU010000028.1:0-89385 GCF_059418405.1 Pseudomonas sp. GW821-FHT09A09 | reverse complement strand
CCCCCCCCCCCCCCCCCCCCCCCCCCCCCCCCCCCCCCCCCCCCCCCCCCCCCCCCCCCCCCCCCGCTCCTACAGGGTTGGGTGGTGGTTAGTTGAGTTCGATGCGTTCGACTTTGCCTACGAGCAACACGTAGGACAGCGCACCCAGCAATGCCAGCACCGCGATGTAGGTAATCGCCGGCGCGAACGAATCGCCGCTGGCCAAAAAGCCAATCACGATCGGCGTGGCAATGGCTGACAGATTACCGATGAAGTTGAACACCCCACCGGTCAAACCCAGCAACCGTGCCGGCGCCAGGGTCGAGACCAGCGACCAGGTGATCGACGCCAGGCCATTACCAAAGAACGCCACAGCCAGGAAGGCAATCACCCAGGCCGTCGAGTCCACATAGTTGGCACCGATGATCGCCGTGGAGATCAGCAGCCCGCCGATGATCGGCAGCTTGCGCGCAAACCCCACCGATGCGCCGCGACGAATCAGCCAGTCGGAAAAGATCCCGGAACACAACACACCGACAAACGCGGCAAGGAAAGGCAACGATGCCAGCAGGCCGGACTTGATGAAGTCCATGCCGCGATATTTCACCAGGTAGGTTGGGAACCATGTCAGAAAAAACCACAGCGTGGAGTTCAGGCAGAACTGCCCCAGGTAGATGCCCCAGAGCTTGCGCTTGCTCAGCACGATCCCCAGGTCGACCCAACTGAACGGCGCCTTGGCGGCTTTTTCCTGCATATCCACCAACCCGCCGCCTTCACGGATCAGCTCGATTTCCGCGCTGTTGGCGCCTTTGAAATCTTTTGGCTCGCGGTACACCGCGTACCAGATGATCGCCCACAAGATACCGACACCACCGGTAACAACAAACACCATGTGCCAGCCAAACGCGTGTTGCAGCCACGCCAACACCGGTGTGAGAAACGCCAGCCCGACAAACTGCCCGGAGGTGTAGACGCCAATCGCCGTGGCGCGTTCGCGCTCGGGAAACCAGGTGGTGACCACGCGGCTGTTGATTGGATACGCCGGCGCTTCCAATGCACCCACCGCCATACGCAACACGAACAGGGCGATAAAGCTGGCGGCAAAGCCGAGCATGACGGTCGCGATAGACCACAGCAGCAAGGCCGCCGTGTAGAGAATGCGTGGCGGCACGCGGTCCACCAGCCAGCCGCCCGGGATCTGCATGGCGGCGTAGGTCCAGCCAAAGGCCGAGAAGATCAACCCGACATGCACCGGGTCGATGCCCAGTTCACTGGTCAACGCCGGGGCGGCAATCGACAGGTTGCTACGGTCGAGGTAGTTGATCACCACGGTGATGAACAGCAGCACCATGATGAAGTAGCGCTTTCTCGTAGGCGTGACTAAAGAAGCCTGCCCGGTGAAGGATTCAGGGTGCATGGGGGTTGCCTCTTTTTATGCTTATTGAGGTCTGGAAAATAATCTGACTGAAGAAACCGCATCAAAATGTGGGAGCTGGCTTGCCTGCGATAACGGTGTATCAGTGCCAAATGTGCACTCTGGCCCACCGCTATCGCAGGCAAGGCAGCTCCCACAGGTTCAACCGCATTTCGTCAGTGAGAAATCACCACTCGGCAAAACTGCCGTCGGCATGACGCCAGATCGGGTTGCGCCAGCGGTGGCCGATGGCTGCGCGTTCGATCACGTATTCCTCGTTGATCTCGATGCCCAGGCCCGGCCCGTTGGGGATCTTCACAAAGCCTTGGTCATAGTCGAACACGCCAGGGTCGCGCACATAGTCGAGCAGGTCGTTGCTCTCGTTGTAGTGAATGCCCAGGCTTTGTTCCTGGATGAACGCGTTGTAGCAAACCGCATCCAGTTGCAGGCACGCGGCCAGGGCAATCGGGCCCAGCGGGCAGTGCAGGGCCAGGGCCACGTCGTAGGCTTCGGCCATGTTGGCGATCTTGCGGGTTTCAGTGATGCCACCGGCATGGGACGCATCCGGCTGGATGATGTCGACGTACCCTTCGCTGAGCACACGCTTGAAGTCCCAACGCGAGAACAGGCGCTCGCCCAGGGCAATCGGCGTGCTGGTCAGCGGCGCCAGTTCCTTGAGCGCTTCGTAGTTCTCGCTGAGCACCGGCTCTTCGATGAACATCAGCTTGTACGGGTCGAGTTCCTTCATCAGCACCTTGGCCATGGGCTTGTGCACCCGGCCATGGAAGTCGACGCCGATGCCGACGTTCGGGCCCACCGCATCACGCACGGCGGCGACGTTGGCCAGGGCCAGGTCGACTTTTTCGAAGCTGTCGACGAACTGCAGCTCTTCGGTGCCGTTCATTTTCACGGCGGTAAAACCACGAGCCACGGCCTCTTTGGCAGCGCGGGCGGTGTCGGCCGGGCGATCGCCGCCGATCCAGGAGTACACGCGGATCTTGTCGCGCACCTGCCCGCCGAGCAGGTCGCTGACCGACACGCCGAGGGCCTTGCCCTTGATGTCCCACAGCGCCTGGTCGATACCGGCCAGGGCGCTCATGTGCACGGCGCCGCCCCGGTAGAAGCCGCCGCGATAGAGCACCGTCCAGATGTCTTCGATATTGCGTGGGTCTTTGCCGATCAAGTAGTCGGACAGTTCTTCAACGGCAGCGGCAACCGTGTGAGCGCGACCTTCGACCACGGGTTCGCCCCAGCCAGTCACGCCCTGGTCGGTCTCGACCTTGAGGAAGCACCAGCGCGGCGGGACGATGAAGGTGGTCAGTTTGGTGATTTTCATCTGTTATCTCTCTTATCGATGCGGCGCCTGTGGGCGCAAGACTTGAAATCAGCTCAGGGCTTTCCAGGCGGCGACATACGCCTGGGCGCGACTCGCGACCTGTTCCACGGTCATGCCCGGCTTGAACAACCCGGAACCCAGCCCGAACCCTTTGGCACCGGCGTCAATAAACACCTGCATGTTGTCCGGGGTAATGCCGCCCACGGGCAGCAGCAATGTGCCCGACGGTAAAACCGCCAGCCACGCCTTGATCACCGCCGGGCCCATTTGCTCGGCGGGGAACAGCTTCAATACGTCAGCCCCTTCGGCCAATGCGGCGAAGGCTTCGGTCGGCGTCGCCACACCTGGCGACAGGTACAGGCCCGCCGCTTTCGCCGCGCGCAGCACCTGGGCGTCACTGTGGGGCATCACGATGACTTGGCCACCGGCCGCCTTCACCTGCTCAACCTGCTCTGGCGTCAACACCGTGCCCGCACCGATCAGGCAATCGGCGGGCAGGCTGTCACGCAGGGTGCGGATGCTGGTGTAAGGGTCGGGCGAATTCAGCGGGACTTCAATCACGCGAAACCCGGCCTGGTACAGCACGTGGCCGATGGCCTCGGCTTCGTCCGGGCGAATGCCGCGCAGGATGGCGATCAAACCGTTTTGCGCGAGTGCTTGCTTGAGCATGTCAGGCCTCCGATACAGGTTGAGTGAGCCCGGCCGCCACGGCCAACTGCCACAGGCCGCGCTCGGTGGCCTCCTGCGCCAGGCTGACATGGGCGAAGCCGAAGAGGGCGAGGGCGCGCTGATAACGGGCGCACAGTGGGGCGGCGCCGACCAGGATGATCGGCTGGTGTTTGGCGCTGCCGGGCAGGCCGGCAAGTTCATGGCCGATGAGCAAACCGGACAGGTAATCGGGCTGCTGGTCAGGGGCAAGTTCGCCGGTGAGTCCAAGGGTGCGGGCACTGAACAACGTGGACAGCACGCCGCGCTGGCCGTCTTTGGAAAGCGCCACGTGCACGCCACGATCAAAGGCTTGGGCCTGAAAGTGTTCAGACGGTTGCTGGGTGCGCCCGAGGAGGCTGTGTTTGCTCAACACTGCAAACACCTCGCCGGTCATGAAGGTGTCGAAATGGGTGATGCGCCCATCGGCCACTTCGACCCACTTGGAATGGCTGCCCGGCAGGCCGATCAGCACCTGGGCGCCCAGCCCTTGCAGCACGCCCAGCACTTGGGTTTCCTCGCCGCGCATGACATTGGGCAAGCCGACCTGCTCGATCACGCCCGGCACGATATGCACGTCCACACCGCGCAGGCTGCGCACTTTGTGCAGCGCTTGGCCGAGGCTGGCGACATCGACAGGAGTATTGCGATAGGCCGCTTCGCTCCAGCCTTGGGCACTGCCAACCATGCCGCAGGCGATCACCGGCAGATTGGGTTGTGCGTCGAGCCAATCGCCGCAAGCCGTATCGAACGCCAACTCGAAGCCATCGCTGCAGCGTACGCCGGCGATGTCCCGGGGTTCGCTGGGCAGGTGCATGATCCCCAGCGCCAGCGAGCGCTGTTCGAGCACCACGCCAGCCGGGCCGAGTTTGTAAGCACGAAGGGAGCTGGTTCCCCAATCGAGCGCGATCAATTGCGCCTGCATCGCTTCACCTGAGTTTTGAGCGGATGCAGCGAATATAAACCTACGCGAACGCAAGTCTCAATATATAAATATCAATCCCATATTTAGGGATTTTTTTTAAGAAAAGGCTGACAGGTTCAGCTCCCGCATTGCCCCCATCCAGACGGCATAGTCTGTGTGATCTTTCAGGTCATCGCCGGTTTCGGGATGCAGGAACACCACCAGGCCATTGCGATGGATCACCAACCACGGCAGCACCACACCGATGTACTCAGGGTCGAAGGCCAATTGGCAGCTCCAATCCGGGTGCGGGCCCACCGGCCGTTCGTGGACGCGCCCCATGCGCAATGGGAAGAGTTTGGCGGCGTCTTCGCACAAGGTGCGCGCCTGATCAATGGTGCTGGCATCGAAATAGATATGGGCGTGATAGCCCTTGATACGTTGCATGACGGACTCCGGATCCACTATGCGCCAGATGCTAGACCGCAATGGACGGCAGGGCCAGCCCGGTCAGAGACTGCGCGCTGCTGGCTTGTTCGGCGACCAACCAGTCGACAAAACGCTCGACCAACTGCCCCCGGCGCTTACGCTGCGGCTGCACCACGTAATAGCCGTAGCGTGAGATCACCGTGTCGCTGATCGGACGGCACAGCCAGTTCTGTTCCAGCAGGTTATCCACCAGGTGGCGCCAACCGATGGCCACGCCCTGGCCGGCAATCGCCGCCTGGATAAGCAAGGTGTAGTTGTCGAAACGCAGTTGGCCCGGAGTGGGCGCGGCACTGATGCCCAGTTCACGAAACACGCCAGCCCAGTCGAACCACTGGCTGTTGTTTTCCTGGCGCAGGTGCAGCAAGGGAAAATCGTGCAGATTTTGCACAGTCAGCGCGGAGGTCTGTTCCTTGAGCCACTGCGGGCTGCACACCGGGAACACTTCCTCATTGAACAGCCACAGGCTGTCGCCCTGTTTGAAGCGGCCATCGCCAAATAATACAGCCACATCGATGTCACTGCGCAGGGTGGCGTGGTTGCGCTCGCTGGTCACCAGGCTCACATCCACCTGAGGGTTGGCCGCATGAAAACGGTGCAGGCGCGGCATCAACCAATAAGCGGCGAACGCAAAATCGGTGGCGACTTGCAGCACTTCATGCTGATCCTGTTGGGTGATGAGGCTCAGGCCTTGGTTGATCCCCTGCAAGCCGCCTTGCACATGCTCGAACAGCAACGCGCCGGCGTCGGTCAGTTCGATGCCACGATAAATGCGATCAAACAGGCGGATCGCCAACTGTTCTTCCAGACGCTTGATCTGCTGGCTGATGGCCGGCTGGGTGGTGCCAAGCTCCATTGCCGCCGCCGTAAAGCTGCGGTGACGCGCCGCCGCTTCGAACGCGCGCAGCAAATCGAGGGATAAATCGCCGAGGGCTTCATACATAAGCTGTGCTTATCCTAGACATTGCTTTTCATGGGCTTTACCCCACTTTTCATGGGCTGCATGCTCATTCGCATAAACACCGCCTATGGAATGCCGATAGATCATGAAGCGCAAGAACATTCTTTTCATCATGGCCGATCAAATGGCCGCGCCGTTGCTTCCGTTCTACGGCTCTTCCCCCATCAAGTTGCCCAACCTCAGCCGCCTCGCCGCGCAAGGCGTGGTGTTCGACGCCGCCTATTGCAACAGCCCGTTGTGCGCGCCCTCGCGCTTCACCCTGGTGAGCGGCCAATTGCCGAGCAAGATCGGCGCCTACGACAACGCGGCCGACTTCCCCGCCGATGTGCCCACCTACGCCCACTACCTGCGCCGCCTCGGCTACCGCACCGCGTTATCGGGCAAGATGCACTTCTGTGGCCCCGACCAGTTGCACGGTTACGAAGAACGCCTGACCAGCGACATCTACCCCGCCGACTATGGCTGGGCGGTGAACTGGGATGAGCCGCACGTACGCCCCAGTTGGTACCACAACATGTCCTCGGTGTTGCAGGCTGGCCCGTGCGTGCGCACCAACCAGCTGGATTTCGACGAAGAGGTGGTGTTCAAAGCCCAGCAGTATCTGTTCGACCATATCCGCGAAGACGGCGAGCGGCCTTTCTGCCTGACTGTTTCCATGACTCATCCCCACGATCCGTACACCATTCCCAAGCCGTTTTGGGACCTGTACGACGACGGCGATATCCCTTTGCCTACAACGCCCGCACAGGCCGATCTGGACCCGCATTCCCAGCGCCTGCTCAAGGTCTACGACCTGTGGAACAAACCGCTGCCGGTGGACAAGATCCGCGATGCCCGCCGTGCCTATTTCGGCGCCTGCAGCTACATCGACAGCAATGTCGGCAAGCTGCTGCAAACCCTGGAAGACACCGGCCTGGCGGACGATACGATCATCATCTTCTCCGGCGACCACGGCGACATGCTTGGCGAGCGCGGCCTCTGGTACAAGATGCACTGGTTTGAAATGGCCGCCCGCGTGCCGCTGCTGGTGAGTGCGCCAGGGCAATTTGCGGCGGGCCGTGTGGGCAAAGCCGTGTCCACCGCTGACCTGTTGCCGACGCTGGTGGAACTGGCCGGTGGCGAGCTGGACCCGCGCCTGCCGCTGGATGGCCGTTCGCTGGTGCCGCACCTGCAAGGGCAGGGCGGGCATGACGAGGTCTTTGGCGAATACATGGCCGAAGGCACCATCAGCCCGCTGATGATGATTCGCCGTGGCGCCTACAAATTCATCTACAGCGAAGACGACCCTTGTCTACTGTTCGATGTGCACAACGACCCGCACGAGCGGGAGAACCTCAGCCAGTCACCGGAACACCGGCCGCTGTTCGAGGCGTTTTTAGAAGAGGCGCGAGCCAAATGGGACATCCCGGCGATCCACCAGCAGGTGCTCGCCAGCCAACGCCGCCGTCGCCTGGTGTTTGAAGCACTGACCGAAGGAAAGCTGAAGAGCTGGGACCACCAGCCACTGGTCGACGCCAGTCAGCAATACATGCGCAACCATATCGACCTCGACGACCTGGAGCGCAAGGCACGTTATCCACAACCCTGCCAAAACCAATAAATAGACAGAGGGAAGGCCATGCAAAAGTTGACGGTGATACTCGCAGCCCTGGCGTTGAGCAGCGCCAATGTGTACGCAGACACCAGTTGTGACACGGTGAAAATGGCCGATCCGGGCTGGAGCGATATCGCAGCCACCAACGCCATCACCGGTTTTCTGCTGACGGGCATGGGCTACAAGGCCAAGGTCGACACTCTGGCGGTGCCGATCACCTTTGGCGGGCTCAAGGACGGCCAGGTGGATGTGTTCCTGGGCAACTGGATGCCGGCGCAGCAGGGCTTCTACGACAAATTCGTGGCCAACGGCGATGTGGTGCAACTGGCGAAGAACCTCGACGGCACCGAGTTCACCCTCGCCGTGCCCGACTACGTGTGGGACGCCGGCGTGCACGATTTTGCCGACCTGAACAAATTCGCCGACAAGTTCGACAAGAAGATCTACGGCATCGGCTCCGGCGCGCCAGCGAATATCTCGCTGCAGGACATCATCAAGAAGAACGACTTCGAGCTGGGCCAGTGGAAGCTGATTGAATCCAGTGAACAGGCGATGCTCGCCGAAGTATCGCGGGCGGTGAAGAAGCAGAAGTTCGTCACCTTCCTAGGCTGGACGCCGCACCCGATGAACGTGCAGTTGAAAATGCACTACCTCACCGGTGGCGAGAAGTACTTTGGTGACAAAGGCAGCGTGTACACCTTAACCCGCAAGGGTTATGCACAGGCCTGCCCGAACGTTGGCAAACTGTTGACCAACCTGAGTTTCACCCAGGACATGGAGAACAGCATCATGGCCGAGGTGGCGAACAACAAGGTCAGCAATGCCGATGCGGCGAAGGCGTGGATCAAGGCGAATCCGGCGGTGTTGGATAAATGGTTGGAGGGGGTGAAGACCGTGGATGGCAAGGATGCATTGCCCGCAGTTAAAGCAAAACTCTAAGCCTTGTGGAAACTGGCTTGTGTGGGAGCTGGCTTGCCTGCGATAGGATCACCTGTGTGTACCTGAAGTACCGCGGTGTCTGCATCGCAGGCAAGCCAGCTCCCACAGGGGCCAGTGCGTGCTGATATTCTGCGTAAAACCCTCAAACCGAGACCCTGATGCCCCGGCTCAACCGCCACACACTTTTCCCCTTCCTCAGCTGGCTCCCCCGCCAAACCCGCGCCAGCGTGGGCCGGGACGCAATCGTCGGCCTCAGCGGCGCGGTGCTCGCCCTGCCGCAGTCGATTGCCTACGCATTGATCGCCGGTCTCCCACCCGAATATGGCTTGTACGCCGCCATCATCCCGGTGCTGATCGCGTGCCTCTGGGGTTCGTCGTGGCACCTGATCTGTGGTCCCACGGCGGCGATTTCCATCGTGCTCTACGCCAGTGTCAGCCCGCTGGCCGTGCCGGGGTCACAGGACTACATCACCTTGATCCTGTTGCTCACATTCCTCGCCGGGGTTTTCCAGTGGCTGCTGGGCATGCTGCGCTTTGGCGCGCTGGTGAATTTTGTCTCCCATTCGGTGGTGCTCGGTTTCACCCTGGGTGCGGCCGTGGTGATTGCGCTCGGACAATTACCCAATCTGCTGGGGCTGGATTTGCCGAGCCAGGCCACAGCAATCAACAGCCTGCTGGCACTGATCCATCACAGCGGCGAATGGGACCATGCTTCACTCATCCTCGGAGTTGGCACGTTGCTGGTGGGCGCGTTGCTCAAATACCTCGTTCCACGCTGGCCAACCCTGTTGATCGCCCTGGCCCTCGGCAGCCTGGCGGCGTGGCTGTGGCCGGCGATGTTCGGGCATGTGGCGCTGGTCAGTTCGTTTATCGGCAAGCTGCCGCCGTTCAGCCCATTGCCCATGGACCTGGACGTGATCCTGCGCCTGCTGCCGAGCGCCGTGGCGGTGGGCATGCTGGGGCTGGTCACCAGTCTGTCGATCGCCCGCTCGCTGTCGGCGCGTTCGCAGCAATTGCTCGACGCCAACCAGGAAGTGCGTGCGCAGGGTTTATCCAACATCGTTGGCGGATTTTTCTCCGGGTATTTGTCAGCCGGTTCGTTTACCCGCTCGGGCTTAAGCTATGAAGCGGGCGCCTGTTCACCGTTGGCCGGGGTGTTTTCTGCCTTGTGGGTGGCGCTGTTTGCGTTGTTTGGCGCGGCGTTGATCGCCCACATTCCGATCCCGAGCATGGCTGCCAGCATCTTGCTGATCAGTTGGGGGCTGGTGGACCGTCGCGGCATTCGCGCCTTATTCCGCGTCAGTCGCGCCGAGTTTGTGGTGATGAGCCTGACCTGCGTCGCCACCTTGCTGCTGGAGCTGCAAACCGCGATTTATGCGGGCGTGCTGGCGTCGTTGTTTTTCTACCTCAAGCGCACGTCGCAGCCGCGGGTTCAGCAATGGCGCGATGGCGATGAGGATGTGCTACGGGTGGGCGGTTCGATCTTTTTCGGCGCCAGCCATTACCTGCAAGTGCGCCTGCAAAGCCTGCAGGGTGAGCGGGTGGTGATTGAGGCGCAGCAGATCAACTTTATCGATTACTCCGGCGTGGAGATGCTGCACCAGGAGGCGCGACGGTTGCGTGGGCTGGGACGCAGCCTGACGTTGCGGCGGGCACGGCCGCAGGTGGTGGAAGAGCTGAAAAAGCTGGAAGGGGCCGACAAGTGCCCCCTCCACTTCGAAGACTGAACCCAACCCTCTGTAGGAGCCCGGCTTGCCGGCGATGGCGCCCGCTAGATCAGCACAAGGCTTGAGGGCCAATCGCCGGCAAGCCGGCTCCTACAATGACTGTGCCCACATTGGATTGATGTCAGGCCAACTGGCGGCGCAGCTCGGCCAACACCGGCGCCGACGCCGGGCGCACACCGCGCCACAGGAAGAAGGCTTCCGCCGCCTGTTCCACCAGCATACCCAGGCCATCCATTGCCACGGCTGCGCCCTGTTCAGTGGCCCAGCGGCAAAACGCCGTCGGTTCCTTGGCGTACATCATGTCGTAGCAAAAGGTCTTGCCCGGTTCGATCAGGCTGCCTGCAATCGGCGGTACATCGCCTGACAGGCTGGCGGAAGTGGCGTTGATGATCACGTCCACCGGCTCACGCAACCAGTCGAAACCGCTGGCAGACACCGGGCCCAGGTCGTCGAACAGCTCAGCAAGCATTTCGGCCTTTTCCACGGTGCGGTTGGCGATGATCAGCGAAGCCGGCTGCTCGGCCAGCAACGGTTCCAGCGCGCCACGTACCGCGCCACCGGCGCCCAGCAACAGGATGCGTTTGCCTTGCAGGCTCAACCCGGCATTCACCGTGAGGTCGCGCACCAGGCCGGCACCGTCGGTGTTATCGCCCAACAGGCTGCCATCGGCCAGCTTGCTCAGGGTGTTCACCGCGCCAGCGCGTTGGGCACGTTCGGTGAGGGTGTGGGCCAGGCGGTAGGCCTCTTCCTTGAACGGCACGGTGACGTTGGCGCCACGGCCTTGCGCAAAAAAATCACGGGCACACCCGGTGAAATCCTCCAGCGGCGCGAGCAAGGTGCTGTAGTCCAGTTGCTCGCCGGTCTGCTCGGCGAACATTCGGTGGATCAGCGGCGACTTGCTGTGGCCGATGGGGTTGCCGAACACGACATAACGGTCCATCAGACAGCCGCCTTGGGCGCGGCGAGGCCCAGCCAGTCACGGTCTTGCAGGAAGTAGTCGGTGAGACGTGCTTCTTCGCTGCCGGCTTCGGCTTTCCAGTCGTAGCTCCAGCGCACTTGCGGCGGCAGCGACATCAGGATCGACTCGGTGCGCCCGCCCGATTGCAGGCCGAACAACGTGCCACGGTCGTAGACCAGGTTGAATTCCACGTAGCGGCCACGGCGGAACTCCTGGAACTCGCGCTGCTGCTCGGTATAGGGCGTGGCCTTGCGGCGCTGCACGATCGGCAGGTAGGCGTCGATGTAGGCGTCGCCGATGGCGCGGATGAAGGCGAAGCAGGTGTCGAAGTCCCACTCGTTCAAGTCGTCGAAGAACAGGCCGCCGATGCCACGCGGTTCGTTGCGGTGCTTGATGTGGAAGTAGGTGTCACACCAGGCCTTGTAGCGCGAATACACGTCCGGGCCGAAAGGCGCACAAGCCTGCTCGGCTACGCGGTGCCAGTGAATGCAGTCTTCTTCGTTGCCGTAGTAGGGCGTGAGGTCGAAGCCGCCACCGAACCACCACACCGGCTCTTCGCCTTCTTTTTCGGCGATGAAAAAGCGCACGTTGGCGTGGGAAGTAGGAATGTGCGGGTTATGCGGGTGGATCACCAGCGATACGCCCAAGGCTTCGAAACCACGGCCGGCCAACTCGGGGCGATGGGCACTGGCAGACGGTGGGAGACCGCTGCCAAACACGTGGGAAAAGTTAACGCCGCCTTTTTCGATCACCGAACCGTCTGCGATCACGCGGGTGCGACCACCCCCACCGGCAGGCCGGGTCCAGGCGTCTTCGATAAAGCGAGTGTCCGTCTCGAAGGTTTCCAGGGCGCTGCAAATGCGGTCTTGCAGGTCAAGCAGGTAGGCCTTTACAGCCTCGGTGCGGGTAGTCATGGCATCACCTTGAATCGGGCAAAGCTACGCGAGGCCATTGGGCGTCGGCGGCAAATGGGCGCACAGGATACCACCGCACCCCGCTGTGCCGCAGTTGACGAAGATCAAGCTTAGGAGTCCGATAGGGGGCTACGCGAATTCGAACCCAGGAGAAGTGCAGATGGCCAAACGTATCCAGTTCAGTGCCCATGGCGGCCCCGAAGTCCTTGAGTATGTGGACTACACCCCAGCGGAGCCTGGCCCACAGCAGGTTCGCGTGCGTAATGAGGCCATCGGCCTGAACTTCATCGACACCTATTTCCGCAGCGGCCTGTACGCACCGCCCGCCTTGCCGTCGGGGCTGGGCGCAGAAGGCGCCGGAGTGGTCGATGCGGTCGGCAGCGAAGTCACCCAATTCAAGGTCGGCGACCGCGTGGCCTACGGCAGTGGACCACTGGGAGCCTACAGCCAACTGCACGTGCTGCCTGCCGCCAACCTGGTGCACCTGCCAGACGACATCAGCTTCGAACAAGCCGCTGGCGCCATGCTCAAGGGCCTGACCGTGCAGTACCTGCTGCGCCAGACCTATGAGTTGAAGGGCGGTGAAACCATCCTGTTCCACGCCGCTGCCGGTGGCGTGGGCTCCCTGGCCTGCCAATGGGCCAAGGCGCTGGGCGTGAAGCTGATCGGTACCGTCAGCTCGCCGGAAAAAGCCGCGCTGGCCAAATCCCTGGGCGCCTGGGAAACCATCGACTACAGCAAGGAAAACGTCGCACAGCGCGTGCTGGAATTGACCGACGGCAAGAAAGTCCCGGTGGTGTATGACGGCGTCGGTAAAGACACCTGGCTGACCTCGCTGGACAGCGTGGCACCCCGTGGGTTGGTGGTGAGTTTTGGCAATGCGTCGGGTGCGGTCGACGGGGTGAACCTGGGGATCCTGGCGGCGAAAGGCTCGTTGTATGTGACGCGCCCGACCCTGGCGACCTACGCGAATAACCCGGAAAACCTGCAGGCGATGGCCGATGATCTGTTCTCGATGATCAAGAGCGGCAAGGTGCGCATCGATATCAACCAGCGGTATGCGCTGGCGGATGCGGCGAAGGCGCAGACGGAGTTGTCGGGACGGCGGACGACGGGGTCGACCATTCTGTTGCCTTAACACCATGGGTTTTCGGCGTCTGTGAGGGCCTCATCGCGGGCAAGCCCGCTCCCACATTTGATCAGTGTCGTTCATCACAACACGGTCAAATGTGGGAGCCGGGCTTGCCCGCGATGGCCGCGCCTCGGTCTCAAGACGGCCGCACCACCTCACCCGTGGCCAAATCCCGAATCAAGCTCGGGTTCTTGCGCCCACCCAATGCGCCGCCCAATACCAGGTCAAGCTGACCACGGAAATACTGCTCCACGCGAAGTCGCGTGCGCGCAGACGGCCGCCCCTGGGGGTTGGCCGACGTCGAAATCAGCGGCCCGACCAACGAACACAAATCCCGCACCAGCGGGTGATCGCTGACCCGCAGGGCCACGGTGTCATGCACACCGGTCACCCATTCGGGCAGCAAGTCTTGATGGGGCACCAACCAAGTGTTCGGCCCCGGCCAGGTGCTGGCCATGCGTTCGATCCAGGTGTCCGGGAAGTCTTCGAACAGGAAGTCGAACTGGCGGATGTTGTCCGCCACCAGGATCAGGCCCTTGTCCACCGAGCGATTCTTGATCGCCAGCAACCGGTCCACCGCTTCTTCATTCCACGGGTCGCAGCCCAGGCCCCAGACCGCTTCGGTCGGATAGGCAATCACCGCGCCTGCGCGAATTTCTCGTGCGGCTTCCAGCACACGCCACCTGTTGACCATTGCTCACTCTCCGGACTTAAAGCTCTACGCAGTTTACCGATCTTCGTTACAAAACCCATCCCTACAAAAGCGCACAGCGCGCCAGCCAGCGTCCGCTTTCACAGATCACCTGGCCTTCCAGCTCCAGTTCCGTAAGGGTTGCCAACACCTGGGACAAAGGCCGCCCGCTGGCCATCGCCAAGGCTTCGCTGGTATGGGGCGCAGCGTGCAACAGGGCCACCAGTGGATGGGTCACCGGCACTGGCGCCGGGCGGGACAGCGCCTGCCAGCCGCGCAACCCTTCAAGAATGTGCTCGATGGTTTCCACCAGCACCGCCCCCTCGCGGATCAACTGATGGCAGCCCTTGGCCCCAGGATGATGAATGGAGCCCGGAATCGCATACACCTCGCGCCCTTGCTCGGCTGCCAGCTTCGCGGTGATCAACGAACCGCTGGCCATGCTGGCCTCCACCACCAGCACACCCAGGGACAAGCCGCTGATGATCCGATTGCGCCGTGGAAAGTTGCCAGCCTGGGGTGCGGCATCCAGCGGAAACTCGGAAACCACGGCGCTGCCCTGGGCAATCATCGCGTCAGCCAGTTTCCTGTGGCGCTGTGGATAAAAATTTTCCAGCCCGGTGCCAAGCACACCGATGGTATGCCCACCCACATCCAATGCCGCTTGGTGGGCAGCACCGTCGATGCCCAGCGCCAACCCGCTGGTGATCACAAAACCGGCACTCGCCAGGCTGCGGGAAAACGCGGCGGCCGTGTCCATGCCAGGGCGAGAAGCACGACGGCTGCCGACCATCGCCAACTGCGGTTTTTCGAGGATGGCGGGGTTACCGGCAACGAACAAAAGCGGTGGCGCATCGTCGATCTGAGCGAGCAGTGCCGGGTAGTCCGGGTGGTCCCACATCAGCAAATGCTGGGCCGGGCGGGCCAGCCACGCCAATGCGGCACTGGCACCGTCGCGTATTTCATGGCTGCGCCGTGCCTCTGCACTGATCGCGGGCAACCCCAGGGAGCGCCAGGCACTGGCCGGTGCGCTGATCGCCTTGGAGGCCGAGCCGAACGCTTCGATCAACAGGCGAAAACGCTTCGGACCCAGTTCCGGCAGCCTGTGCAAGCGTAGACGAGCTTCCAGTTCTGACGGGGAAATTTCATGGCTGTTTATCGGATACATCTGATCATCCTTGACCGGAACAAGCTGTGGATAACTCTGTTGGTAACTTATTTAGCAGGCTATTTATTGTGTTTGATGGGCAGTCTCGAAACGGTCCATGACCGCCAAGGGTCGTGAGGCCTTGAGTACCAGGCCGTAACTGAGCTTTTCATAGGTACGAAACACCAGCAGGGTGCCAGCGCGTTCGTCGGGGAGTTTCACCGGAACGCCAGTGAGAGCGTCACGTACGGTGGCGCCGGCCTTGATCACCGTGAGCAGCTGGCCTTCGACCAGGCCATCGCGGCGGCCCTTGTTCAGGGTGACGGCATCCAGCACGCCGATCTGGGTCACGCCCTTGGGGATATCGATGATTTTTCCTTGGATGAAGGGCGCACGTTGCGCGACTTCAAGATCTGCCAACGCAATGGGGGCTTCGGTTCTCAGCAAGCGGTCGCCGGGGCGCACCTCCTGTGTCACCCGCTGCACCGCCAGGGTGGTGACGTCGCCTGCTGTCACAAAGCGGGCGGTGCCGATGTCATCGGCGTTTACACCCAGCAGCTCCTGAGTGTCGGGGTCGGTGTAGGTCTTGCCCCGGCGAAAGATCCCGTAGCTGGGCAGGGCCGGGTCCAGTTGGCCCCGGGCATGCACGGGTTCGTCATGGGCGCCCAGGACGCGGCCGGCGTCCGCGGCGACGATATACGGTGCGTTGTCCAAATCCTGCGGGGTATCGAGAATGCGGTTGTGCAGCAGGAAGCGTTGGATCGCCTGTTGCGTCGCTTGATCCAGACGCTGGGCGGGCGGGGGCAGCAGGGCCATGGCGAAGGGGGCCCACAGCAGCAAGACGAGTAGCGATTTCCTCATGGGGTGAATCTCCTTTATTATGTGCGTTCGCGTGAAATCCCCGTGCCTTCGTGGCTTTTGGGCGTTTCACACCGGCAGTCTGGGTCCATCCCAACGCCGATTTGCCTCTACCTCACATGTGCAGCAATTACGCTTATGGCTATTTTGAACATCCTCGAATTCCCCGACTCGCGCCTGCGCACGATCGCCAAACCGGTGGCCGTAGTGGACGACAAGGTTCGTCAGTTGGTCGATGACATGTTTGAAACAATGTATGAAGCCCCGGGCATCGGCCTCGCCGCGACCCAGGTCAACGTGCATCAGCGCGTCGTGGTCATGGACCTGTCGGAAGATCGCAGCGAACCGATGGTGTACATCAACCCCGAGTTCGAACCGCTGACCGACGAGATGGGTGAGTACCAGGAAGGCTGCCTGTCGGTGCCCGAGTTCTACGAGAACGTCGAACGCCCGCTGCGCGTGAAGATCAAGGCCCTGGACCGTGATGGCAAGCCGTTCGAGCTGATCGCCGAAGGCCTGCTGGCGGTGTGCATCCAGCACGAATGCGACCACCTCAACGGCAAGCTGTTTGTCGATTACCTGTCCACGCTCAAGCGTGACCGGATCAAGAAGAAGCTGGAAAAAAAGCATCGCCAGCAAGCTTGATGCCTCTCTTCCAAAGGCTTGCTGCGGCAAGCCTTTTTCTTTTGTGACTGTTTTTAACCGAGACCTCCCATGACCGAGCCACTGCGCATTGTTTTTGCCGGCACTCCCGAATTTGCCGCCGAACACCTCAAGGCCCTGCTTGCCAGCCCTTATGACATCGTCGCGGTGTACACCCAGCCGGATCGCCCGGCCGGTCGCGGGCAAAAACTGATGCCGAGCCCGGTCAAGCAACTGGCGCTGGAGCACAACCTCCCCGTGCTGCAGCCGCCGACCCTGCGCAACGCCGAGGCCCAGGCCGAGTTGGCTGCACTGAAACCCGATCTGTTGGTAGTTGTGGCTTATGGCCTGATCCTGCCGCAAGCGGTGCTGGATATACCGCGCCTGGGCTGCATCAACAGCCACGCCTCGCTGCTGCCCCGCTGGCGTGGTGCGGCGCCGATCCAACGCGCCGTGGAAGCCGGCGACAGCGAAAGCGGTGTGACCGTGATGCGCATGGAGGCGGGTTTGGACACCGGCCCGATGCTGCTCAAGGTGACCACCCCGATCACCGGCCAAGACACCGGTGGCAGCCTGCACGACCGCCTCGCCGAGCTGGGCCCGCCCGCTGTGATCCAGGCCATCGCCGGCTTGGCGGCTGGCACCCTGAAAGGCGAAGTGCAGGACGACAGCCTGGCCACTTACGCCCACAAGCTGAACAAAGACGAAGCACGCATCGATTGGAGCCGCCCGGCCGTGGAGCTGGAGCGCCTGGTACGCGCCTTCAACCCGTGGCCAATCTGCCACAGCACCCTCAACGGCGAAGCCTTGAAAGTACTGGCCGCGACCCTGGCAGAAGGCAAAGGCGCACCCGGTGAAATCATCGGCGCCAGCAAAGAGGGCCTGTTGGTGGCCTGCGGCGAACAGGCGCTGTGCCTGAGCCGTCTGCAATTGCCTGGCGGCAAGGCGCTTAATTTCAGCGATTTGTTCAATAGCCGTCGTGAGAAATTTGCCCTGGGCACTGTCTTGGGTGCTGCCCAATGAACCCACGTCTGGCCGCCGCCAAGGCTCTGGCCGTCGTCCTCAACGGCAAGGCTTCGCTGAACAGTTCGTTGCCCACCCAGCTGGACAAGGTCGAAGACCGTGATCGCGGTTTCACCCAGGACCTGGCCTTTGGCACCGCCCGTTGGCAGCCACGCTTGTCGGCGCTGGCGGCCAAGCTGCTGCAAAAACCGTTCAAGGCGGCGGATGCGGATGTGGAAGCGCTGTTGCTGGTCGGTCTCTACCAACTGCTTTACACCCGCGTGCCGGCCCACGCCGCCATCGGCGAGACGGTCGGTTGCGCCGACAAACTGAAAAAGCCGTGGGCCAAGGCCCTGCTCAATGCCGTGCTGCGCCGCGCCCAGCGCGAAAGCGAAGCGCTGCTGGCCGAGCTGGAACATGACCCGGTGGTGCGCACCGCCCACCCGCGCTGGCTGCAGAAATCGCTGAAGGCGTTCTGGCCTGAGCAATGGGAAGCCATCTGCGCCGCCAACAATGCGCACCCGCCGATGATCCTGCGGGTCAACCGTCGTCATCACAGCCGCGACGCCTACCTGCAATTGCTCACCCACGCCGGTATCAACGCCACGCCGTGCGTGTACAGCGTCGACGGTATCGTGCTCGAAGCCGCCACCGATGTGCGCAGCCTGCCGGGCTTTGCCGAAGGCTGGATCAGCGTGCAGGACGAAGCGGCGCAACTCGCCGCCGACCTGCTCGACCTGGCGCCCGGCCAACGAGTACTCGACGCCTGCTGCGCGCCGGGCGGTAAGACGTGTCACATCCTGGAAGTCGAAAAAGACCTCGCCGGTGTGGTCGCGGTCGACCTGGAAGCCAAACGCCTGGTGCGCGTGCGCGAGAACCTCGCACGCCTGGGCTTGAACGCCGAGCTGATCGCCGCCGACGGCCGCGACACCGCCACCTGGTGGGACGGCAAACCCTTCCAACGCATCCTGCTGGACGCGCCGTGCTCCGCCACCGGTGTGATTCGCCGTCACCCGGACATCAAGCTCACGCGCCAACCCGACGACATCGCCGCCCTGGCAGTGCTGCAAGGCGAATTGCTCGACGCGATGTGGCCAACCCTGGAAGTCGGCGGCATCCTGCTCTACGCCACCTGCTCCACGCTGCCGACCGAGAACACCGAGGTCATCGAAGCCTTCCTTGCCCGTACCAGCGGCGCACGCGAGTTGGACCTGGCGACCACGGCCGGCATCAAGCAGCCCCACGGTCGCCAATTGCTCGCCCAGGAAGGCGGCCACGACGGCTTCTACTACGCCAAACTGATCAAGATCGCCGCCGCTCGCGGCTGAACGGTTTTAAGGGAGTGACCGGATGAAAATCATCATCCTTGGGGCAGGGCAGGTCGGCGGCACGCTGGCTGAACATTTGGCCAGCGAAGCCAACGACATCACGGTGGTCGACACCGACAGCGAGCGCCTGCGCAACCTCGGCGACCGCCTGGACATCCGCACCGTACAAGGCCGCGCGTCGTTCCCGACCGTGCTGCGCCAGGCGGGTGCCGACGACGCCGACATGCTGGTGGCGGTGACCAACAGCGACGAGACCAACATGGTCGCGTGCCAGGTCGCCCACACCCTGTTCCACACCCCGACCAAGATCGCCCGCGTGCGCGAAGCGGCCTACTTGACCCGCGCCGGCCTGTTCGACAACGACGCAATTCCGGTCGACGTGCTGATCAGCCCGGAGCAGGTGGTTACCCACTACATCAAGCGCCTGATCGAAATTCCCGGCGCCTTGCAGGTGATCGACTTCGCCGAAGGCAAGGCCCAACTGGTGGCCGTGAAGGCGTACTACGGTGGCCCGCTGGTCGGCCAGCAACTGCGCCAGTTGCGCGAACACATGCCGAATGTGGAAACCCGCGTCGCGGCGATTTTCCGCCGTGACCGGCCGATCCTGCCCCAGGGCGACACGGTGATTGAGGCCGACGACGAAGTATTCTTCATTGCCGCCAAGGCGAATATTCGCGCCGTGATGAGCGAAATGCGCCGCCTTGATGAAACCTACAAGCGCATCGTCATCGCCGGCGGTGGGCAGATCGGTGAGCGTTTGGCCGAGGCCATCGAAAGCCGCTACCAGGTGAAGATCATCGAGATGAGCCCGGCACGTTGCCGGCATTTGTCCGACACGCTGGACAGCACTGTCGTACTGCAAGGCAGTGCCTCGGACCGCGACCTGCTGATGGAAGAAAACATCGCCGACGCGGATATCTTCCTGGCGCTGACCAACGATGACGAAGCCAACATCATGTCGTCGCTGCTGGCCAAACGGCTCGGGGCGAAGAAGGTGATGACCATCATTAATAACCCGGCCTATGTGGACCTGATCCAGGGCGGCGATATCGACATCGCCATCAGCCCGCAACTGGCCACCATCGGTACGTTGCTCGCCCACGTGCGCCGTGGCGACATCGTGAGTGTGCATTCCCTGCGCCGTGGCGCGGCGGAGGCCATCGAGGCGATTGCCCACGGTGACTCCAAATCGAGCAAGGTGATCGGCAAGGCCATCCGCGATATCGGCTTGCCGCCGGGCACCACCATTGGCGCGATCATTCGTGACGAAGAGGTGATCATCGCCCACGACGACACGGTGATCGAAACCGGTGACCATGTGATCCTGTTCCTGGTGGATAAGAAACATATCCGCGATGTGGAGAAGTTGTTCCACGTGGGGCTGAGCTTTTTCTGATGACGCTATCGCCGGCAAGCCGGCTCCTACAGGGTTCTTCGTATGCTTGAGTCACTCGAGAAAATGCTGGCCAAGGGTGTGGATAATTCGCTGCTGCGCTTTGGGCTGGGCAAGGGTTATCTGGATTTGAAGGACAACGCCAGGGCGGCGGAGCATTTGCGCAAGTGCGTGGAGTTCGACCCGAAATATTCGGCGGCGTGGAAGCTATTGGGCAAGGCGCAGTTGGGGCTGGAAGACCGCGCAGCGGCCCGGTTGGCGTGGGAGCAGGGGATTGTGGCGGCCCAGGCCCATGGCGATAAACAGGCCGAAAAAGAAATGACGGTATTCCTGAAGAAACTCGACCGCCAGGCCTGAGGCGATCCCCTGTGGGAGCTGGCTTGCCTGTGATGCAAGCAACTCGGTCTGTCAGTTGCACCGAGGTGATGCTATCGCAGGCAAGCCAGCTCCCACATTTGACCTCCATTGGCAGGGAGGTCAGCGGTTAATCAGTACCACCGCGCCTCACCCGGTGGGCGCTTCTTGAAGCGCTTCATGCTCCACATGTACTGGCTTGGGTAGGCGCCGACATACCGCTCCACCACCTTGCTCATCGCCGCGCAGGACGTGGCGGTGTCGGTGCTGTACATATCTTCCGGCGCCGCTTCCAATATCACTTTGTAACCCGAACCGTCCGGCAGCCGCAGCGCGTGCAGGAACACACCAACAGCCTTGTGGCCCGCCAGCATGTTCGGCACGAACTTGCTGGTGAGTGCCTGGGTGGCGAAGAACGGTACGAAGATTCCGGCCGATTCAGCCGGTTCCGGGTCGGCGGGAATGCCCACCTGGCCACCTTTGCGCACTTCCTTGATCACGCTGAGGATGCCTTCCTTGGTGGAGGCCGCCACGCGGTTGCCCAACTGCACGCGCTGCTTGCGCAGCAACTCGTCCACCGCCTTGAGCTTGGGCGGACGGTAGAAAATGATCGGTTTGCACTGGCTGCAATAGAAGTGGTTCAGCACTTCCCAGTTGCCCAGGTGGCTGGTGATACCGACCACGCCTTTGCCCGAGGCCAGGGCTTCGTGCAGCACTTCCAAGCCTTCGACTTCACGCACCAGGTCGATGGAGCGCTGGGCCGGCCAGATCCAGGCGCAGGCGCTTTCGGTCAGGGACTTGCCGATGTCCATCAGGCTGCGGCCGACTAAAGCTTCACGCTCGACGGGGTCCATGTCCGGGAAGCATTTGGACAGGTTGATCCGCACCGTGTCGCGGGAGCGGTTGGGGGTTTTCCACATGATCCAGCCAATCGCCGTGCCGACGGCCTGGACGGCGCGCCAAGGCAGCAGGGCAAACAACCGGAGAGCGCCTACCAGCAAGGCGCCTTTAAACTTTTCCACAGGTCACTCCTGATCGTGTGTGGTGCGCAAAGCCAGCATTCTAACCGGCGTTGGCCAGGTCCGCGTAACGGTCGCAGTCCTGAGTGTGGTCCATGACCATGCCGGAGGCCTGCATGAACGCGTAGCAAATGGTTGGGCCGACGAAGGTGAAGCCAGCTTTTTTCAAGGCGCGGCTCATGGCTTCGGCCTCGGGGGTGATCGCCGGGACTTCGCTGCGATCCTTGAAATGATTGACCTTGGGCTTGCCGCCAACGAAGGACCAGAGCAATCCTACTGGATCCTCGAGCGCCAGCCAGGCCGCGGCATTGCGACGGGTGGCGTTGAGCTTCAGGCGATTGCGCACGATACCCGGATCCTGCATCAACGCTTCGATCTCGTCATCGGTCAAGCGCGCCAGGCGCTGCGCATCAAAACCAAACAAGACCTTTCGATAATGCTCGCGTTTGCGTAAAACGGTGATCCAGGAAAGGCCCGCCTGGAACCCTTCGAGCAAAAGCAACTCGAACAAGCCCTGTGCGTCGCGCAGCGGCGTTCCCCACTCCTGATCGTGATAAGCCATGTACAGCGGATCTTCAGAACACCAAAAGCAGCGTGGCATAAGGCTCCAGGGGATGGTGGCGCGGCCGAATCGGGTATACTCCCGCTCTTTAAATCGCAGCCCAAGTAACAGGTGAATTTCGTGAGCCAGCCTACGCCAGCCGTGCGTACCTTCCAAGACTTGATCCTCGCCCTCCAGCAATACTGGGCCGAGCAAGGTTGTGTGGTACTTCAGCCCTACGATATGGAAGTAGGCGCCGGCACTTTCCACACCGCAACATTCCTGCGGGCCATCGGCCCGGAAACCTGGAACGCCGCTTATGTGCAGCCCAGTCGTCGCCCGACTGACGGCCGCTACGGCGAAAACCCGAACCGTCTGCAGCACTACTACCAGTTCCAGGTGGTATTGAAGCCGAACCCGGACAATTTCCAGGAACTGTACCTGGGCTCGCTCAAGCACGTGGGCCTGGACCCACTGGTCCACGATATCCGTTTTGTTGAAGACAACTGGGAATCGCCGACCCTGGGCGCCTGGGGCCTGGGCTGGGAAGTCTGGCTCAACGGCATGGAAGTGACGCAGTTCACTTACTTCCAGCAGGCCGGTGGTATCGAGTGCTACCCGGTGACCGGCGAAATCACCTACGGTTTGGAGCGCCTGGCCATGTACCTGCAGGGCGTGGACTCGGTCTACGACCTGGTGTGGGCAGACGGCCCGTTCGGCAAGGTTACCTACGGCGACGTGTTCCACCAGAACGAAGTGGAGCAGTCCACCTACAACTTCGAACACGCCAACGTCGACAAGCTGTTCGAACTGTTCGACTTCTACGAAAGCGAAGCCAAGCGCCTGATCGAACTGGACCAGCCGCTGCCGTTGCCAAGCTATGAAATGGTGTTGAAGGCCTCCCATACCTTCAACCTGCTGGACGCCCGCCGTGCCATCTCGGTAACCGCGCGCCAGCAATACATCCTGCGTGTACGCACCCTGGCGCGTTCCGTCGCCCAAGCCTACCTGCTGGCTCGCGCCAAGCTGGGCTTCCCGATGGCAACCCCGGACCTGCGTGATGAAGTGTTGGCTAAGCTGGAGGCTGCACAATGAGTGCTCAAGATTTCCTGGTTGAACTGGGCACCGAAGAGCTGCCACCCAAGGCACTGAATACCCTGGCCGACGCGTTCCTGGCCGGTATCGAAAAAGGCCTGCAAACCGCTGGCCTCAAATTCGAAGCGAAAAAAGTCTACGCCGCGCCACGTCGCCTGGCGGTGTTGCTGACCGCGCTGGAAACCCAGCAGCCGGACCGCAGCATCAACCTCGACGGCCCGCCGCGCCAGGCCGCGTTCGACGCCGAAGGCAACCCGACTCAAGCGGCACTGGGCTTCGCCAAGAAGTGTGGCGTCGAGCTGAGCGAGATCGACCAGAGCGGCCCGAAACTGCGTTTCAGCCAGGTCATCACCGGCAAGCCGACCGCGAGCCTGCTGCCGACCATCGTTGAAGACTCGTTGAACGACCTGCCTATCCCCAAGCGCATGCGCTGGGGTGCGCGCAAAGAAGAATTCGTGCGTCCGACCCAGTGGCTGGTGATGCTGCTCGGTGACCAAATCATCGATTGCACCATTCTCGCCCAGAAAGCCGGTCGTGACTCCCGTGGTCACCGCTTCCATCATCCGCAAGCTGTACGCATCACTTCGCCGGCCAACTACGCCGCCGATCTGCGTGCTGCCTACGTGCTGGCCGACGCGAACGAGCGTCGCGAGCTGATCAGCAAGCGCACCGAAGAACTGGCCCGCCTGCAGGAAGGCACCGCCATCGTGCCGCCAAGCCTGCTGGATGAAGTGACCGCCCTGGTTGAATGGCCGGTGCCGCTGGTGTGCTCGTTCGAAGAACGTTTCCTCGACGTGCCGCAGGAAGCCCTGATCACCACCATGCAGGACAACCAGAAGTATTTCTGCCTGCTGGACGTGGACGGCAAGTTGCTGCCGCGCTTCATCACCGTGGCCAACATCGAGAGCAAGGACCCGCAGCAGATCATCGCCGGTAACGAGAAAGTCGTTCGCCCGCGCCTGACCGACGCCGAGTTCTTCTTCAAGCAAGACAAGAAGCAGAAGCTGGAAGACTTCAACCTGCGCCTGCAGAACGTGGTGTTCCAGGAAAAACTCGGCAGCGTCTACGACAAGGCCGTACGTGTTTCCAAGCTGGCCGCCTACATTGCGCCACGCATTGGCGGTGACGCTGCATGGGCTGCGCGTGCGGGCCTGCTGTCCAAGTGCGACCTGGCCACCGAGATGGTCGGCGAGTTCCCGGAAATGCAAGGCGTTGCCGGCTACTACTACGCCCTCAACGACGGCGAGCCGGATGATGTGGCCCTGGCCCTGAACGAGCAGTACATGCCGCGTGGTGCTGGCGCTGAACTGCCAAGCACCTTGACCGGTGCCGCGGTGGCGATCGCCGACAAGCTGGATACGCTTGTGGGTATCTTCGGTATCGGCATGCTGCCCACCGGCAGCAAAGACCCGTATGCCCTGCGCCGTGCCGCCCTGGGTGTGCTGCGCATCCTGATCGACAAGAAGCTGGATCTCGACCTGACCCAGGCCGTGGTGTTCGCGGTTGGCCAGTTCGGCGGCAAGGTCAAGCAAGCCGGCCTGGCCGAGCAGGTGCTGGAGTTCGTGTTCGACCGCCTGCGTGCGCGTTATGAAGACGAAGGCGTGGACGTGTCGGTGTACCTGTCGGTACGTGCCCTGCAGCCGGGTTCGGCGCTGGACTTCGACCAACGCGTACAAGCCGTACAGGCCTTCCGCAAATTGCCGGAAGCCGATGCCCTGGCCGCCGTGAACAAGCGCGTGTCGAACCTGCTGAGCAAGGCCGAAGGCCTGGGCAACGCCGAAGTCGACCCTGGCCTGTTTGCCGACGCCAAGGAGTTCTCGCTGAACTCGGCCATCGCCAAGGCAGAAAACGCGGTGAAGCCGTTGATCGCCGAACGCAACTACGCCGAAGCCCTGGCGCGACTGGCCACCTTGCGTGAGCCGGTGGATGCGTTTTTCGAAGCCGTGATGATCAATGCCGACGATGCCGGCGTGCGGAAAAACCGTTACGCCATGCTGGCGCGCCTGCGCGGCCTGTTCGTCAACATCGCTGACATTTCGACGCTGAGCTGACCATGTTGAAACTGCTGATTCTCGATCGGGACGGAGTGATCAATTACGACTCCGACGCTTACATCAAGTCGGTGGCGGAATGGATTCCACTGCCCGGTTC
This sequence comes from Pseudomonas sp. GW821-FHT09A09, assembly GCF_059418405.1. NCBI lineage: Bacteria > Pseudomonadati > Pseudomonadota > Gammaproteobacteria > Pseudomonadales > Pseudomonadaceae > Pseudomonas > Pseudomonas sp. GW821-FHT09A09. The sequence goes on along the minus strand of NZ_JBWKPU010000028.1, from coordinate 64,115 downwards.
GATCGAGGCTATCGCGCAGTTGAGCAAAGCCGGCTGGACGGTGGCCATCGCCACCAACCAGTCCGGCATCGCTCGTGGTTACTACGACATCGCCACCCTGGACGCCATGCACGCGCGCTTGCGCACGTTGGTGGCTGAGCAGGGCGGTGAGGTGGGGCTGGTGGTGTACTGTCCCCATGGGCCGGACGAGGGCTGCGATTGCCGCAAACCCAAGCCTGGCATGTTGAAAACCATTGCAGAACATTACAAGGTGCCCTTGGCTGGGATATGGTTCGTCGGGGACAGCCTCGGTGACTTGGAGGCGGCCAAAGCCGTCGACTCTCAGCCAGTTTTGGTTAAGACCGGGAAAGGCGAAAAGACCCAGGCGAAAAACCTGCCGGTAGGCACCTTGATTTTTGACGATCTGGCGGCCGTTGCCGCAGAACTTATCAACAACTAGCCGCCCTCGACTTCCTGAACAAGGATTGCTCGGGAGTGCGCTTTTAGCAGGCGGGCCGCGTCCCGCAACGGTAAATGCCGCCATGTCGATTTTGCAGGCCATCAGAACCTTTTTCTTTTACCTGCTGCTGGGCACCAGTTCGTTCCTCTGGTGCACCCTGAGCTTTTTTATTGCGCCCTTCCTGCCGTTCAAGGCGCGCTATCGCTTTATCAACGTCTATTGGTGCCGCTGCGCGTTGTGGCTGACCAAGGTGTTCCTGAATATCCGTTTCGAGGTCAAGGGTGCTGAAAACGTACCGGACCAGCCCTGCGTGATTCTGTCGAACCACCAGAGCACCTGGGAGACGTTCTTTCTCTCGGCCTACTTCTCACCCCTGAGCCAGGTGCTCAAGCGTGAACTGTTGTACGTGCCGTTCTTCGGCTGGGCCATGGCCATGCTGCGGCCGATCGCCATCGACCGCGACAACCCCAAGGCCGCCCTCAAGCACGTGGCCAAGAAGGGCGATGAGCTGCTCAAGGACAACGTTTGGGTACTGATCTTCCCGGAAGGTACGCGCGTTCCCTACGGCACCGTAGGCAAGTTCTCACGCGGCGGTACGGCTCTGGCAGTCAACGCCAACCTGCCGGTGCTGCCGATTGCGCACAACGCTGGCAAGTTTTGGCCAAAGACCGGCTGGGCCAAACGCGAAGGCACCATCACCGTGGTCATCGGCGAGCCGATGTACGCCGAAGGTGAAGGACCACGCGCCATTGCGGCACTGAATGACCGTGCCCAGGCGTGGAATGAAGCCCAGCAACGCGCCATGGGTTCGTTGCCGCCGGAGCCGGTTGTGGTCGAGACGCCGGCGGTTTGAGGATCTGTGGATAACCTGTGTACGGTTTGTTGGCGAATTGGCTTTTTTGATTCATAACAGGATGATTTAATTACATATTTCTTCAGCTCATAAAATCACGAAAAACGTGCATAAGTTTTTTCAGCATTAAAAAACCGGTCCTTGTGACCGGTTTTTTATGCACAGCAGAAAAGTACGTTTTTTAGTCGTCCAGCAAGGGCAGTTGCAGGCTGAATGTTGTGCCTATGCCGAGTTCGCTGTCGCATCGAATGCGCCCGCCATGACGTTCCAGCACGGCCTTGACCATGGTCAGGCCCAACCCCAGCCCCTCGCTGCCCTGGGCCGAATCGAAGCGTCGGTATTGACTGAACAACTCCGGCAGATCCGCTGGGGCGATCCCGGGCCCCTGGTCGCTGATGCGGCACTCAAGCCATCCCTGCACGCTGGCGTGGCTCAACCGAACGGTGGTGCCGGAGAGGGAATATTTGATCGCATTCTCCAGTACGTTGAATAACGCCCGGGTCAGCAACGATTGGTCGGCCAGGATCATGCCCTCGTCGGCCTCATCCAGGTCGTGGACCAAGTGAATGCCCTTGAGCTGCGCGATCACCGCCACCTGGTCGAAGGCATCCATGACCAACATGGCGAACAGGGTTGGCTGGAATTGGTAACCGTCAGCCTCGGCCTTGGCCAGTTGTACGAAGGATTCGGTAAGGCTCAAGGCCCGCCGCACCTGTTGCTCGATCTGGGCGAATACCGGGGATTCGCCATTGTGCACATCCAGCAGCGCGAGGATCGCTGAATGGGGGGCGCGCAGGTCGTGGGACAAGAAACGCAACATGGTCTCCCGGTGCTGCTGGGCGTTACGTTCCTTACTCAGGTCTGTAAGGCTCAGCAGCCAGCCGAGCGCGACGTCGCCGTCAGCCGGCAACATGGGGGCCAGCTCCATGCGCAGGCTGCGCTGGTGGATGTCCCGGAACTCGACCAGCTCCAACGCTGACAGGGCAGGGCGCACGCCATTGTGCAGCGGCGGATAGCCCAAGTCGGCCAGTTCTTCGAGCAGGTTTGCGGTGATCAAGTCATGGCCAAATACGTCGCGGGCAATGCGGTTGGCCAGCAAGATATTGCCTTGGGGGTCGGTAATCAGGGTGGCCACCGGCAGGCATTCCAGGCCGTCAGCCATGAAGCGCCGGGTATCCCGTGTACGGCTTACGGCTTGCTCCAGGGCAAAGATACGCGCTTGCAGCACGTCGCCTTTGCTGGCGGGTGCCCTGCGGCGCTCAGGCAGCACTTTGGGTTCGTTATCCAACCTAGCCAGTTCCCAGCCGAAGTAGGCAAGGATCACACTGAGGCGGCGCCAGTTCCAGATCAGGTAGCTGAGCAAAAGGCCAATCAGGCACGCCGCAGGCGACCACCAATGACCCAGGCGCAGCAAGGCCAAAGAGCCCAGCAACGCAGCAGCCATGCAGCCCAGGGTCATCCAGAGGGCGTAGCGCGGCCGGTAGAGCAATAGACCCAGCAGCAACGCCACCCCTGAAGTCGCCATCAACGCAGCCAGCCAACCGGGAAGGTCGACGATGCTTCGGCCTTGAAGCAGTCCATTGAGGACGTTCGCCTGGATCTCTACCCCAGCCGTGGTACCGACGGTAGAGGAGAGCGGGGTGACAAAACGATCGCCCATGCCAGACGCCGTGGCACCGACAAGAATCAGCCGATCACGCAGTTGCTCAGCAGGCACCTCACCCCGTAGGACGCTGGCGTAGGACACACTCGGAAAGTGCGTATGGGCACCAATGAACGGAATACGTATGGCGTGTTCACGGTGCCAGTGCGCACTGATCGGCTCCAGCGCCTCACCAGGCATCTCGTCCGCCTGGCCACTCAGCGTGTACGCCATCCACGCCAGTTGCGGCGTGGTGTCACCAGGCGGGCCTTCACGCATGTACAGATTGCGAACCACACCGTCACTGTCGGCCTCGACATTGATATGCCCTACGCCCTTGGCACATTTGAGCAGCGGCAGTAGTTGTGCGCCGGGCTGGCTGTAGCGGGTGGCGTCTTCGCGCAACAGCGGCAGCAACACGTTACCGGCCTCGCACACTGATTGGGCAAGACGCCGATCATTGGCTGGCTCACCGGGCTCGCTGAAAATCACATCGAACAGGATGGCTGCGGGCTGTGCAGCATTCAGGCGGTCGATCAGGTCTGCGTGCAGGCTGCGCGGCCAGGGCCATCGGCCGAGGTCTTTCAAACTCTTGTCATCAATGGTGACCAACAGGATGCGCGGGTCTACCGGCAGCGGGGTGAGGCGGCGCAGGCTGTCATACAGCGGGTTGTTCAGCGCCAGTCCTGGGCTGAGCGACAGGTAAGCAGTGATAGGCAAGAGCAGCAAACCTATCCACAGCCACTCACGGACCAAACCGTGGAACAGGCGCTGTGCATGGGTGGGTTGGCGTTTCTCGGCCTTGCGCCAGAGCATCATTGATTAGCCACCAGAGGCCTTGGCCTGCGTTGCGGGCGGGTAGTAGAAGATGTCATAAACCCCGGTTTCTCCCTCCAGGCCCAGTTCGTCGTAAGCCGACAATCGCACGTGATAGAACGATGCTTTGAGCCCAGTGAAGCTCATTTTCGGCTCGCTGGAAAAGTTTTCCTGCTTGATGTTCATAAAGGCTTGGTCGGTGGCGACTTGGGCGCGATAGCGCTGGGCGCCGGGTAAGGGCCGCACGTACAACGTCCACACAGGTGCATCACCTTTTTGCCCATCCTGACCCACCAACTTGGGTGCGGGCAGGAGTGTCACGGTGTTCAGATCGCCTTGCTTCTTGAACAGCAGGCCTTGGCGAGCACCGACTTTTACTTCGTCTTCATCAGGTTTTTTCCGGGTGTCCCGGTTGGCGGCTACCTGCCCATCCAGCACCTCAAGCACGGATTGCTCGCCGTCGTCCCGCACCCGAAAGTGCGTACCGCGCACGCCCAGCACGCCAACGGGTGTCACGATCTGGAGCCGGTCATGCTCACTGGGCCGCTTGATCACATAGGCCTCGGCCTGACCCTGTTCCAGGATGACCTGGGGAATCGATTGCCTCTGCTCCATATGCAAACGCACCTGCGAACTGGACGGCAACACCACCCGGGAGCCATCGCCCAGCAACAGGCTGACAAACGCCGAGGCCGAGGTTTTCACACCTTCCTTCTCATCAATCGTCATGCCTTCCTGCAATGGGCGTAATTGGCCCTTGGTGTCGAGCTTCCAGGCTTCTCCCGTCAGGTGCTGCACAACGGCCGGTAGCGGCTGCGCTCGACACATCCATGGGTCATCAATATAGGGCGGGCGAACCACAGCAGAAGCATGCGCCGCCCCCACCACCAAACCCAGCAATGAGGAGAGGGCGTAGCACAATCGGTTAGGGGAAAAGGTCATGGTGCTCATCAAGGTTAGGGGTTCCAGAAGGCATCTGACACCGACGCGCACAGGATGACGGCAGCGCATGTGTCGGCTGATCCTTTTCCTCAGGGGCAGGAGCCGGTATCTTTCCTACATCGGTTTTGAAGTCTTTCAGTAGGTTAAGGGCTCTTTGATATCAGCCTACCGAGGGAATCATAAGGCCGTTAATTCTGACCACAATTCTTCAGATTCAAAGGCCGGTAATTGAGCAGCCTAGCCCGAAGTTGGCCGCCGTATTTTTTAGTAGAAAGGACCCACCCATGCGTGTCGCAATACTGGATGACGAGCCCGCGGAATTGCGTCGGGTTGAACAGACACTGCGACAAATCCCCAGCACCACGGAACAGCCTTGGTCCCTGCATTTTTTTGAACGGGGTGAAGACCTGCTGCGCCAACTGCGCCGGGAAACGTTTGATCTGCTGATACTCGATTGGCAGTTGCCCGATATCACCGGCATTGCTCTGTTGCGCTGGACTCGCGAACACATGGAGTCGCCCCCCGCAGTGATCATGCTGACGAGCCGTGATGCAGAGAGCGATATCGTTACCGCATTGAACAGCGGCGCCGATGACTACGTCAGCAAGCCCTTCCGTCCCAATGAATTGAAGGCCCGGGTCTCGGCCGTTTTGCGCCGCCACGGCCTACAAAAAACCAACACTCATGAAGTGCAGAGTTTCAATGACCTGACCTTTGATGATGCCGAGTTGACCGTTACCCGTGCGGGCAAACCGATCAACCTGACCGAGCGCGAGTATCGACTCGCTAGCTGCTTGTTTGCCAACCTGGCACGCCCGCTGTCTCGGGAATACCTGTACGAGCGTTTCTGGACTCACGAGGAAATGGTGTCGTCGCGGCCACTGGATACCCACATCTACCGTCTGCGTAACAAGCTTGGGCTGACGGCAGATCGCGGCTGGCAACTGCTGACGATCTACGGATACGGCTATCGGTTGGAGAGTGTGGCCGCAACGACTCCGGGGTGAAACGAAGATGTTCCACGTGGAGCATTTCAAAAATGCTTGTTCGAGCACCCAATAAAAAAGGCCAACGCTAAGCGTTGGCCTTTTTGTTTTGCCGGTTTGCCTGATCAGAAGTCCAGGTTGGAAACCGCCAATGCGTTGCTTTCGATGAAGTCACGGCGAGGTTCGACCGCATCACCCATGAGGGTGTTGAAGATCTGGTCTGCGCCAATGGCGTCTTCGATGGTCACGCGCAGCATACGACGCTGGCTTGGGTCCATGGTGGTTTCCCATAGTTGATCCGGGTTCATTTCGCCCAGACCTTTGTATCGCTGGATCGTGTGGCGCTTGGTGCTTTCGGCCATCAGCCAGTCAAGGGCTTCCTTGAATTCCTTGACCTGCTTCTTGCGTTCGCCACGTTGGATGTAAGCGCCGTCGTCCAGCAGGGTGCTCAGTTGCGCGCCCAGGGTCACCACGGTTTTGTAGTCGTTGCTGCCGAAGAAGTCGCGGTTGAAAGTGACGTAGTTCGACAGGCCGTGGGAGATCAGCTCGACCTCTGGCAGCCATACGTTACGTTCACGGTCTTCACGCAGGCTGGCTTTGTAAACCAGGCCAGACTTCTCGACAGTGCGCAGGCGTACTTCGTACTGGGCCAGCCAATCCTGCATTGCTGCATGATCGCCCAACTGTTCCAGGCTGACGGCCGGCAGGTAGATAAAGTGCTCGGTCAGTTCCTGCGGATACAGGCGCGACAGACGCTTGAGAGTCTTCATCACCATGCGGAAGTCGTTAACCAGACGCTCCAGCGCCTCACCGGAAATGCCCGGGGCTTCGTCGTTCAGGTGCAAGCTGGCATCTTCCAGGGCCGACTGCGTCATGTACTCTTCCATGGCGTCGTCGTCTTTGATGTATTGCTCTTGCTTGCCCTTTTTGACTTTGTACAACGGCGGCTGGGCGATGTAGATGTAGCCGCGTTCGATCAGCTCCGGCAACTGACGGAAGAAGAAGGTCAGCAGTAGGGTACGAATGTGCGAACCGTCGACGTCAGCATCGGTCATGATGATGATGTTGTGATAGCGCAGCTTGTCGATGTTGTACTCTTCGCGGCCGATACCGCAGCCCAACGCCGTGATCAAGGTGCCGACTTCCTGAGAGGAAATCATCTTGTCGAAGCGGGCTTTTTCAACGTTGAGGATCTTACCCTTCAACGGCAGGATGGCCTGAGTGCGACGGTTACGACCCTGCTTGGCGGAACCGCCAGCAGAGTCACCCTCCACCAGGTACAGTTCGGAGAGGGCAGGGTCCTTCTCCTGGCAGTCGGCCAATTTGCCCGGCAGGCCAGCGATATCCAGCGCACCTTTACGGCGGGTCATCTCACGGGCTTTACGCGCCGCTTCACGAGCACGTGCGGCGTCGATCATCTTGCCGACAACCAGCTTGGCTTCGTTCGGGTTCTCCAGCAGGAAGTCAGAGAAGTACTTGCCCATCTCTTGTTCCACTGCGGTCTTCACTTCGGAAGACACCAGCTTGTCTTTGGTCTGGGAGCTGAACTTAGGGTCCGGCACTTTAACCGAGATAATCGCAGTCAGGCCTTCGCGCGCGTCGTCACCGGTGGTGGCAACTTTATGCTTCTTGGCCAGGCCTTCGGCTTCGATATAGGTGTTCAGGTTACGCGTCAGTGCGGAACGGAAACCCACCAAGTGAGTACCGCCATCGCGCTGCGGAATGTTGTTGGTGAAGCACAACAGGTTCTCGTTGAAGCTGTCGTTCCACTGCAGGGCGATTTCTACGCCGATGCCGTCTTCACGCTGGATGTTGAAGTGGAACACCTGGTTGACCGCAGTCTTGTTGGTGTTCAGGTATTCAACGAACGCACGCAAGCCACCTTCGTACTTGAACAGCTCTTCCTTGCCGCTGCGCTCGTCTTTAAGGACGATACCTACGCCGGAGTTGAGGAAGGACAGCTCACGAATACGCTTGGCCAGGATGTCCCAGCTGAAGTGGATGTTCTTGAAGGTCTCGCTGGAGGCCTTGAAGTGAATCTGGGTACCCGTGGTTTCACTGTCACCCACAATCGCCATCGGTGCTTGAGGCACACCGTGCACGTAGGTCTGTTCCCAGATCTTGCCGCTACGGCGAACAGTCAACACCAATTCTTCGGAGAGGGCGTTTACTACCGAAACACCTACACCGTGCAAACCGCCGGAAACTTTATAGGAGTTGTCGTCGAACTTACCGCCGGCGTGGAGCACGGTCATGATGACCTCTGCCGCCGAAACGCCTTCTTCTTTGTGCACGTCTACCGGAATGCCACGACCGTTGTCGCGCACGGTGATGGACTCGTCCGGGTGGATGATGATGCTGATATCGTCGCAGTAACCGGCCAGAGCTTCGTCGATCGAGTTATCGACCACCTCGAACACCATGTGGTGCAGACCGCTACCATCATCGGTGTCGCCGATGTACATACCGGGACGTTTGCGTACGGCATCCAAACCTTTCAGCACTTTAATGCTGGTCGAGTCGTACGTGTTTTCTTCGCTCATGCCTTCACTCCCGATGGTCGTGGGTCTGGGTGATACGGCCCTGTTCCACGTGGAACAAAGCGACTGGCGTTTCCGTCTGCCAGCCTTCCCTCAATAATTCGTGGTCTACACAGGTGATAAATACCTGGCAGCGTAAGTCTTCCAACAAGCGGCATAACGCACGGCGGTGTTGCTCGTCGAGCTCTGACGGCAAGTCATCCACCAGATAAATACACTGACCGCGCCGAGCCTGGCTAACCAGGTGGCCCTGGGCAATACGCAGTGCACACACCACCAACTTCTGCTGACCGCGGGACAAGATATCCGCAGCATTATGTGCGCCGAGTCTAAGGCGCAAGTCAGCCCGTTGGGGTCCGGCCTGGGTATGGCCAATTTGCTGATCCCGTTGCAAGGACGTGGCAAGCACCGCACTCAGTTCACGCTCTTTGTCCCAACCACGGTAGTAGCTCAGCGTCAGCCCCTCGAGGTCCAATAGCTCACTCAAGGTCTGCTCAAAGACTGGTTTCAAGGCTTTGATATAGGCGCGTCGGTATTCATCTATTTCGTCGCTGGCCAGGCACAGTTCCCGGTCCCAGGCCGCTTGTGAAGCGGCGTCAAGTGTACCATGCCGCAGCCATGAGTTCCGCTGCCGCAGGGCCTTCTGCAGGCGCTGCCAAGTGGCCATGAAACGCGGTTCCACGTGGAACACTCCCCAATCGAGGAATTGCCTGCGGACTTTTGGCGCACCTTCCAACAGCCTGAAGCTGTCAGGGTTGATCAATTGCAGCGGCAGGATTTCTGCCAACTGCGCCGCACTGCGCGCGTTTTGACCATCGATACGAATCTGAAACTCCCCACCACGATCACGGGATATCCCCAGGGCGCTGTGCCCACCTTCAGCCAATTCGACCTGGCCAAATACCGTGCACGCCAGTTGTTCGTACTGAATCACCGGCAACAAGCGAGCACTGCGAAACGAACGGGCAAGGCCTAGCAGGTGAATGGCTTCCAGCACGCTGGTTTTGCCACTGCCGTTGGCGCCGTGGAGGATATTGATGCGGGGGGAGGGGGAGAAGGTCACCGGGTGCAAATTGCGCACCGCGGTGACCGAGACGCGACTGAGGGACATCTAGCTTCTGCTGAGCATGATTACAGACGCATCGGCATGACAACGTAAGCCGAGTCGTCGTTATCAGATTCTTGCACCAGCGCGCTGCTGTTGGAGTCGGACAGAATCAGGCGAACCTGTTCGGTGGTCATCACACCCAGCACGTCGAGCAAGTAGCTTACGTTGAAGCCGATTTCCAATGAACCGCCGTTGTAGTCGACGCCCACTTCTTCTTCCGCTTCTTCCTGCTCCGGGTTGTTGGCCTGGATTTTCAGCTGACCATTGGCCAGTTGCAGGCGAATGCCGCGGTACTTTTCGTTCGACAGGATCGCAGTACGGCTGAAAGCTTCACGCAGCGCCTGACGATCGCCCAGTACCAGCTTGTCGCCACCTTTAGGCAGGACGCGCTCGTAGTCCGGGAACTTGCCGTCGACCAACTTGGAAGTGAAGGTGAACTCGCCGGTGGTTGCGCGGATGTGGTGTTGGCCCAACACGATGCTGACAATGCCTTCCGGCTCAGTGAGCAAGCGGGCCAGCTCCAGGATACCTTTACGCGGCACGATGACCTGGTGGCGGTCAGGCTGACCAATATCAGCACGCATCGAGCACATCGCCAGGCGGTGACCGTCTGTAGCCACAGCGCGGATAATGCCTTCGGACACTTCCAGCAGCATGCCGTTGAGGTAGTAGCGTACATCCTGCTGGGCCATGGCGAAGCTGGTGCGCTCGATCAAACGGCGCAGCTTGCTTTGCTCCAGGCTGCAGGTCAGAGAGCCTGGGCCTTCTTCCACGGTTGGGAAGTCATTGGCCGGCAGTGTGGACAAGGTGAAGCGGCTGCGACCGGCCTTGACCACCAATTTGGCTTCATCGACCTTGATGTCGATCAGCGCGTCGTTCGGCAAGCTCTTGCAGATGTCCATCAGCTTGCGCGCCGGCACGGTGATCTCGCCAGGTTCGGCGGGTTCTTCCAGCTGCACACGACCAACCAATTCGACTTCCAGGTCGGTACCGGTCAGGGACAATTGCTGGCCTTCGACCACCAGCAATACGTTGGAGAGCACCGGCAAGGTCTGTCGGCGCTCGACGACGCCTGCGACCAGTTGCAGGGGTTTCAACAGGGCTTCGCGTTGAATGGTGAAATGCATGGTCTAGTCCCTTGCCTTAATAAGCTGCGCTGGTGTCATCAAGTAGTCAGTGTACGCAGCAGGTTCTTGTAGTCCTCGCGAATATCCGCGTCGGATTCCTTAAGTTCGTTGATCTTGCGGCACGCGTGCAAGACCGTGGTGTGGTCGCGACCGCCAAACACATCACCGATTTCCGGCAGGCTGTGGTTGGTCAACTCTTTGGAGAGCGCCATGGCCACCTGCCGAGGACGTGCGACCGAGCGCGAACGGCGCTTGGACAGCAGGTCGGAAATCTTGATCTTGTAGTACTCGGCCACGGTGCGCTGGATGTTATCCACACTCACCAGCTTGTCTTGCAGCGCCAACAAGTCTTTCAAGGATTCGCGAATCAGCTCGATGGTGATGTCGCGGCCCATGAAGTGCGAGTGAGCGATGACGCGCTTGAGCGCACCTTCCAGTTCACGCACGTTGGAGCGAATGCGTTGAGCAATAAAGAATGCCGCATCGTGTGGCAGATCGACTTTGGCCTGGTCGGCCTTCTTCATCAGGATCGCAACGCGGGTTTCCAATTCTGGCGGCTCGACCGCAACGGTCAGGCCCCAACCGAAACGGGATTTCAAACGTTCTTCCAGGCCTTCGATTTCCTTCGGGTAACGGTCACTGGTCAAGATGACCTGCTGGCCACCTTCGAGCAGGGCGTTGAAGGTATGGAAGAACTCTTCCTGGGAACGTTCCTTGCGCGCGAAGAATTGAATGTCATCGATCAGCAAGGCATCAACGGAGCGATAGAACCGCTTGAACTCGTTGATGGCGTTGAGCTGCAAGGCCTTGACCATGTCAGCCACGAAGCGCTCCGAATGCAGGTACACGACCTTGGCATTCGGGTTCTTCTTTAATAGGTGGTTACCCACAGCGTGCATCAAGTGCGTCTTACCCAAGCCTACGCCGCCATAAAGGAAGAGTGGGTTGTAACCGTGCTTGGGGTTATCGGCGACTTGCCAGGCAGCCGCGCGGGCCAACTGGTTGGATTTACCTTCGACGAAATTCTCAAAGGTAAAGGTGCGATTCAGATAGCTGGTGTGCTTGAGCGCGCCTTCGACCTGGACCGTGCGTTGTTCGGCACGCACCGGGGCCTGTTGTGAGCTGGCGCCGGCCATCGGGTCGAAGCTGTCGCGGGACGGCTCTTCGTGCTCTGGAGCATTCTTCTGCGCAGACGATTTTGACGCCGCAGGTGCTGGGGCAGGCGCCGTAGCAACCGGAGCGGTCGCTACCTGGGCTTGCGACGCAGCAGCAGCCAGCGGTGCATTGGGTGCGGCGCGAGGTGCGGAACTGCGTTTGCTGCCTATTAATAAGGAAAGCGCAGGCGCGAGGCCGTTGCCATGTTCGTCGAGCAATTCGAGAACGCGGCTCAGGTACTTCTCGTTGACCCAATCGAGAACAAAACGATTCGGCGCGTAGACACGCAACTCGTCGCCTTCGGCTTCGACCTGTAGCGGACGGATCCAGGTGTTGAATTGCTGGGCAGGCAGCTCATCGCGCAAAAGCTCCACGCACTGCTGCCAAAGTTCCACTGACACGGATATCCCCTAAGTTGAAAGCCGGTGAGGCAAAAACAGCCGCCATTGTAGCGGCGAGACGCCCACTTATCCACATGTAGGTTGCTCACAGCACACCCAAAATCAATGCCTTAACCACAAAAAATACGACCAATGGTCTGTGCATAAGCTCTGTGGATAAACGCACCTGAGCTCGTTGTACAAGTGGGGTCGAAAGTCTGTGGGTAACTGGCCTGTGGATAACAACCTGTTTCACGCACAGCTTATCCGACAGCGCAGCACAGGGAGAGCACCGTTTTCCCCCGTAGTTGTCATTCTCTGTACAGCAGATGAAATAAGGGCTAAAGGCAGTTATCCACAGGTGAAGACCTCTCTAGCTTTTATAAGCTTTACAGAAAAGCTTTAAATAACTTCCTTCTTTATTTTTATATCTATGCCCAGTCTCATGAAAGGCAGGCACACCGAAAAGGGCTCCCTGGCCTATAGAGATCTAATTAAAGGAAAAGCTGGTTGGAAATTGACCTAGAGGCTTGCTTTCTCTAGAATCGCCGGTCTCTTAAAACGGGGGCCATTCCGGCCCGTTGTGGACGAACCAGGTAACAACGCCATGAAACGTACTTTCCAACCAAGCACCATCAAACGCGCCCGTACCCACGGTTTCCGTGCTCGCATGGCTACCAAGAACGGCCGTGCAGTCCTGTCGCGTCGCCGCGCCAAAGGTCGTGCGCGTCTGGCAGTTTGATAATCCGGTACTGGTGGTGAGTCAGGACTTCAGTCGGGAAAAGCGTCTGCTAACCCCCCGGCACTTCAAGGCAGTCTTTGACTCCCCCACCGGCAAGGTTCCGGGGAAAAATCTCCTGCTCCTTGCGCGTAACAACGATCTTGATCACCCCCGTCTCGGGTTGGTGATTGGCAAGAAGAGCGTAAAGCTCTCCGTTGAGCGCAATCGCCTCAAGCGTCTGATGCGCGAATCGTTTCGCCTCCACCAGGACACTCTGGTTGGTTGGGATATTGTTATCGTCGCGCGCAAAGGCTTGGGGGATGTAGAAAACCCCGAATTGATTCAGCATTTCGGCAAGCTCTGGAAACGTTTGGCGCGTACCCACAAGCCAGCACCAGCAGTCAGCACCGAAACTGTAGGGGTAGACAGCCTTGATGCGTAAACTGGCCCTCGTTCCGATCCAGTTTTATCGCTACGCCATTAGTCCTCTGATGGCCAACCACTGTCGTTTCTACCCCAGTTGTTCTTGCTACGCGTTAGAGGCCATAGAAAATCATGGTCTTCTGCGCGGTGGCTGGCTGACCTTTCGTCGTTTAGGTCGCTGTCATCCGTGGAATCCCGGTGGTTATGACCCGGTTCCACCTATCCCTACCTCCCGTTCTTCTTCGATGGCCGAGTAATCATGGATATTAAACGCACGATCCTGATCGTCGCCCTGGCAATCGTGTCCTACGTCATGGTTCTTAACTGGAACCAGGACTATGGCCAGGCTGCCCTGCCGACTCAGAATGTTGCTACCAATCAGGCTGCGCCGGCTATTCCGGACACCCCGTTGGGTAACAATGCTTCCGCCAGTGCCGATGTACCCAGCGCGAATGCCGATACCAGCACCCCAGTTGAAACGCCGGTTATCACCAATAAAGACCTCATCCACGTAAAAACGGATGTGCTCGATCTGGCAATCGACCCACAAGGTGGTGATATCGCCCAGCTGAAGCTGCCGCTGTATCCACGTCGCCAGGATCACCCGGATGTTCCGTTCCAACTGTTCGATAACGGTGGCGAACGTATTTATCTGGCACAAAGTGGCCTGACCGGCACCAACGGTCCGGATGCACGTGCGACCGGTCGTCCGGTTTATTCGACCGAACAGAAGACTTACCAACTGGCTGATGGCCAGAACCAGTTGAACGTCGACCTGAAATTCAGCCTCGACGGCGTCAACTACATCAAGCGTTTCAGCTTCACCCGTGGTTTGTACGACTTGAAGGTCACTTATCTGATCGACAACGAAAGCGACAAGGCATGGACCGGCAACCTGTTTGCCCAACTGAAGCGTGACAACAGCGCCGATCCTTCTTCCAGCACCGCCACCGGCACCGCGACATACCTGGGCGCCGCCCTGTGGACAAGTAGCGAGCCGTACAAAAAAGTGTCGATGAAAGATATCGACAAGGGCGCGCTGAAAGAAACCGTGCAAGGTGGCTGGGTTGCCTGGTTGCAACACTACTTCGTGACCGCCTGGATCCCGAACAAGGGTGAAGCCAACCTGGTTCAAACCCGCAAAGACAGCCAAGGCAACTACATCATTGGTTTTACTGGCCCGGCGTTGACCGTGGCACCAGGCGCCAAGGCTGAAACCAGCGCTACCCTGTACGCCGGCCCGAAAAGCCAGGCTGTGCTGAAAGAGTTGTCCCCAGGTCTGGAACTGACTGTGGATTACGGCATTCTGTGGTTCATTGCCCAGCCGATCTTCTGGCTGCTGCAACATATCCACAGCATTGTGGGTAACTGGGGCTTCTCGATCATCTTCCTGACCATGCTGATCAAAGGGATCTTCTTCCCGCTGTCGGCAGCCAGCTACAAGTCGATGGCGCGCATGCGTGCCGTGGCTCCGAAACTGGCGGCTCTGAAAGAACAACATGGTGATGACCGGCAGAAAATGTCGCAGGCCATGATGGAGCTGTACAAGAAAGAGAAGATCAACCCGTTGGGCGGTTGCTTGCCGATTCTCGTACAGATGCCGGTGTTCCTCTCGCTTTACTGGGTACTCCTGGAAAGCGTGGAAATGCGCCAGGCTCCGTTCATGCTGTGGATAACTGACCTGTCGATCAAAGACCCGTTCTTTATCCTGCCGATCATCATGGGCGCAACCATGTTCATCCAGCAGCGACTGAACCCGACTCCGCCGGATCCGATGCAGGCCAAGGTCATGAAAATGATGCCAATCATCTTCACCTTCTTCTTCCTGTGGTTCCCTGCTGGTCTGGTGCTGTACTGGGTGGTCAACAACGTGTTGTCGATCTCTCAACAGTGGTACATCACACGTAAAATCGAAGCGGCTACCAAAAAAGCTGCGGCGTAATTTACTCTGTGGATAACCACTCAAGACGCCCCCTAGTGGGGCGTTTTGCTTTCCGTCACTTTTGTTCTGGAACCTGCTGATGAGCGCTCCTCGTGAAACCATCGCTGCTGTCGCTACCGCTCAAGGTCGCGGCGGTGTCGGTATCGTTCGTATTTCCGGACCGCTTGCGAGCGTGGCAGCCATGGCCATCAGTGGCCGCGAGCTGAAGCCACGTTATGCCCATTACGGCCCGTTTCTGGATGCCGACGAAAGCGTGTTGGACGAGGGCCTGGCCCTCTATTTCCCGGGACCTAACTCGTTTACGGGTGAGGATGTTCTGGAACTGCAGGGCCACGGTGGTCCGGTGGTGCTGGATATGTTGTTGCAGCGCTGCCTGCAATTGGGTTGCCGCCTGGCACGCCCTGGGGAATTCAGCGAGCGGGCTTTCCTGAATGACAAGCTCGACCTGGCCCAGGCTGAGGCGATTGCCGACTTAATCGAAGCCAGTTCCGCACAGGCTGCGCGCAATGCACTGCGTTCACTGCAGGGCGCATTCTCCCTGCGTGTGCATAACTTGACCGAACAACTGATCAGCCTGCGTATCTACGTCGAGGCAGCGATTGATTTCCCGGAAGAAGAAATCGATTTTCTCGCCGATGGCCACGTCCTGACGATGCTGGATAAGGTCCGTGATGAGTTATCCACCGTCCTGCGCGAGGCAGGCCAGGGCGCGTTGTTACGTGACGGTATGACGGTAGTGATTGCCGGCAGGCCGAACGCGGGTAAATCCAGCCTGCTGAACGCATTGGCGGGCCGTGAAGCGGCGATTGTTACCGAGATTGCCGGCACCACACGGGATATCCTGCGCGAACATATCCACATCGATGGCATGCCACTGCACGTCGTCGACACGGCCGGCTTGCGCGATACCGATGACCAGGTGGAAAAGATTGGTGTAGAGCGTGCACTCAAGGCAATCGGTGAAGCGGATCGCGTGCTGTTGGTGGTGGATGCCACTGCGCCTGAGGCTGTGGATCCCTTTGCCTTGTGGCCGGAATTTCTTGAGCAAAGGCCGGACCCGGCCAAAGTCACCTTGATCCGCAACAAGGCGGACCTGACTGGTGAAGCGATCGCGATGGAAACCAGTGCGGACGGACATGTCACCATCAGCTTGAGTGCCAAGGCGGCCGGCGATGGCCTGGAACTGTTGCGTGAGCACCTCAAGGCCTGCATGGGATACGAACAGACCTCGGAGAGCAGCTTCAGTGCACGTCGTAGGCACCTGGAAGCCCTGCGACACGCCAGCGCGGCGTTGGAGCACGGTCGGGCGCAGCTGACCCTGGCAGGTGCTGGAGAGCTGTTGGCCGAGGATCTGCGTCAAGCACAGCAGCTGTTGGGGGAAATCACCGGGGCATTCAGCTCTGATGACCTGCTCGGTCGAATCTTTTCCAGCTTTTGCATCGGTAAATAACCTTCCGTTATCCACAGACAGGCCATTCGTGCCTGTCTGTTTTCCCCCTTTCGCCCGACACCTCACGAATTTTCCTTCTATCACCAAGACTTTGGAGGCATTCGCGTGGACGCAATTTGCCCCGAGAAGTGGATTTCTGTGGATTAAGCCCTGTGAATAACCGCCTCTGTGCCCAGTTGATAACAGGGCCTGAAACCTGAGTAAAAACCCGTCTGTGGATAACCACCTCTTTCATCCACAGGCTTAAAGCACTTATCCAAGGGCCTCATTGGCACATGACCACAGACTTTTGAATCGCTGTACATCACGTAAATAGAGGCTTGTGTAAATCTATCCACAGAAAGATAGGTCAGTAGAAATAAACATAAAAACAAAGATTTAATAAATTTCTCTCTTTTAATTTCTATTGTCTGTGATTCATCCACAGCTGGTTAAATTTTGTGCAAAGGGTTCTTTAGGAAGGGCTAAGTCCCTATACTTGCCGCCAAAGCTCTAAAACCCTTTCAACAAACAATTCCTGATTACCTACATAAGCAGGCACGAGGTGCGTGGTGGATTTCCCTTCCCGTTTTGAAGTGATCGTCATCGGCGGCGGTCATGCCGGTACCGAGGCAGCACTGGCGTCAGCACGCATGGGCGTAAAAACCCTGTTGCTGACGCATAACGTGGAAACCCTCGGTGCAATGAGTTGCAACCCCGCCATTGGTGGGATCGGCAAAAGCCACTTGGTCAAAGAAATCGACGCCCTCGGCGGCGTGATGGCCATGGCTACCGACAAGGGTGGTATTCAATTTCGCGTGCTGAACAGCCGCAAAGGCCCGGCCGTGCGTGCGACTCGGGCTCAAGCCGACCGTATCCTGTACAAGGCAGCGGTGCGCGAAACCCTGGAAAACCAGCCGAACCTGTGGATATTTCAACAGGCCGCGGATGACCTGATCGTCGAAGAGGATCAGGTACGCGGTGTTGTGACCCAGATGGGCCTGCGTTTCTTTGCAGAATCCGTGGTGTTGACCACCGGTACGTTCCTCGGCGGACTTATCCACATCGGTATGCAGAACTATTCCGGCGGCCGCGCCGGTGATCCGCCATCGATTGCCCTGGCAAAACGCCTGCGTGAATTGCCGCTGCGTGTCGGCCGCCTGAAAACCGGGACCCCGCCGCGTATCGACGGACGTTCTGTGGACTTTTCGGTAATGACCGAGCAAGCCGGTGATACGCCTATCCCTGTGATGTCGTTCATGGGCTCCAAAGAACAACACCCGAAACAGGTCAGTTGCTGGATTACCCACACCAACGCCCGCACCCACGAAATCATCGCTGCGAACCTCGACCGTTCGCCGATGTATTCCGGGGTGATCGAAGGTATTGGCCCACGTTATTGCCCGTCGATTGAAGACAAGATCCACCGCTTTGCCGACAAGCAAAGCCACCAGGTCTTCATCGAACCCGAAGGCTTGACCACCCACGAGCTGTACCCGAACGGGATTTCCACTTCCCTGCCGTTCGACGTGCAAATCCAGATCGTGCAGTCGATTCGCGGTATGGAAAATGCTCACATCGTGCGCCCGGGCTACGCCATCGAGTACGACTACTTCGACCCGCGTGACCTGAAGTACAGCCTGGAAACCAAAGTGATCGGCGGCCTGTTCTTTGCCGGGCAAATCAACGGCACCACCGGTTACGAAGAAGCCGGCGCCCAAGGTTTGTTGGCCGGGACCAACGCAGCACTGCGCGCCCAGGGCAAAGACAGCTGGTGTCCGCGTCGCGATGAAGCGTACATCGGCGTGTTGGTCGACGACCTGATTACTCTGGGTACCCAGGAACCGTACCGGATGTTCACTTCCCGGGCGGAATACCGTCTGATCCTGCGCGAAGACAACGCCGACCTGCGTCTGACCGAAAAAGGCCGTGAGCTGGGCTTGGTCGACGACGTGCGCTGGGCGGCCTTCTGCAAAAAACGCGAAAGCATCGAGCTGGAAGAGCAACGCTTGAAAAGCACCTGGGTTCGCCCCGGTACGGAGCAGGGCGATGCGATTGCCGAAAAATTCGGCACGCCGCTGACTCACGAATACAACTTGCTGAACCTGCTGTCCCGTCCGGAAATCGACTACGCTGGTCTGGTCGAAGTGACAGGCAATGGCGCGCAAGATCCACAGGTCGCGGAACAGGTCGAAATCAAGACCAAATACGCCGGTTACATTGATCGCCAACAGGATGAGATTGCTCGTCTGCGCGCCAGTGAAGACACCAAGCTGCCTGCGGATATCGACTACACCGGGATTTCCGGGTTGTCGAAAGAGATTCAAAGCAAGCTGGGGATAACTCGCCCTGAAACTTTGGGCCAGGCTTCCCGTATTCCCGGCGTCACCCCGGCAGCGATTTCGCTGTTGATGATCCATTTGAAAAAACGCGGCGCGGGCCGTCAGTTGGAGCAAAGCGCTTGAGTTCGTTGGTCACCTCGCAACACGCCGAAGAGTTATCCACAGGTGCGCGCCAATTGGGCGTTGAACTGACTGCAGCCCAGCACGAGCTGCTGCTGGGCTACCTGGCCCTGTTGATCAAATGGAACAAGGCCTACAACCTGACCGCCGTGCGTGATCCGGACGAAATGGTGTCCCGTCACTTGCTCGACAGTTTGAGCGTGATGCCATTCATCGAAAACGGCCGCTGGCTCGACGTCGGCAGTGGCGGCGGCATGCCGGGTATCCCACTGGCGATCCTGTTTCCGGAGTCGCAAGTGACCTGCCTGGACAGCAACGGCAAGAAAACCCGCTTTCTGACCCAGGTCAAACTCGAACTCAAGCTGGATAACCTGCAAGTTATCCACAGTCGCGTCGAAGCCTTCACGCCTGAATTGCCCTTTAACGGAATTGTTTCCCGGGCGTTCAGCAGCATGGAGAACTTCAGCAACTGGACTCGCCACCTGGGCGACCGTGACACCCGCTGGCTGGCAATGAAGGGCGTCCATCCAAGCGATGAGCTGTTAGCATTGCCGGCAGACTTCCACCTCGATAGCGAACACGCCTTGGCCGTACCCGGTTGCCAAGGCCAACGCCATCTGCTGATACTGCGCCGCACGGCATGATTGGGAACACAAGCAAGAATGGCTAAGGTATTCGCGATAGCGAACCAGAAAGGTGGCGTGGGTAAAACCACCACCTGCATCAACCTCGCAGCATCCCTGGTCGCTACCAAGCGCCGGGTGCTGTTGATCGATCTTGATCCACAGGGCAACGCCACCATGGGTAGCGGTGTGGATAAACACGGCCTGGAAAACTCGGTCTACGACTTGCTGATTGGCGAGTGCGACCTGGCCCAGGCCATGCACTACTCCGAGCACGGTGGTTATCAACTGCTGCCGGCCAACCGCGATTTGACCGCGGCGGAAGTGGTGTTGCTGGAAATGCAGATGAAAGAAAGCCGTCTGCGCAGCGCTTTGGCGCCGATCCGCGAGAATTACGATTACATTTTGATCGACTGCCCGCCGTCGCTGTCGATGCTCACGCTCAATGCGCTGGTGGCCGCCGATGGGGTGATTATCCCTATGCAGTGCGAGTACTACGCACTGGAAGGGTTGAGCGACCTTGTGGATAACATCAAGCGTATCGCCGAGTTGCTCAACCCGAACCTGCAGATCGAAGGTCTTTTGCGCACCATGTTCGATCCGCGCCTGAGCCTCATGAACGATGTGTCGGCGCAGCTCAAGGAACACTTTGGCGACCAGTTGTACGACACAGTGATCCCACGCAACATCCGTTTGGCCGAAGCGCCCAGTTACGGCATGCCGGCGCTGGCGTATGACAAACAATCCCGTGGCGCACTGGCCTACCTGGCCCTTGCCGGCGAGATGGTTCGTCGCCAACGCCGCAACTCACGCACCGCTGCTGCCCAGCCAACTTAAGGAATCCCCATGGCCGTCAAGAAACGAGGTCTCGGACGTGGACTGGATGCACTGCTGAGTGGTCCGACCGTCACATCGCTTGAAGAACAAGCGGTGCAGGCCGACGAGCGCGAGTTGCAGCACCTGCCCCTGGACCTGATCCAGCGTGGCAAATACCAGCCACGCCGGGACATGGACCCCCAGGCGCTGGAAGAACTGGCCAATTCGATCAAGGCTCAGGGCGTGATGCAGCCGATCGTGGTCCGCCCGATCGGTGGCGGGCGCTTCGAGATCATCGCCGGTGAACGTCGCTGGCGCGCTAGCCAGCAGGCCGGCAAGGAAACCATTCCGGCCATGGTGCGCGACGTGCCGGATGAAACCGCCATCGCCATGGCGTTGATCGAGAACATCCAGCGTGAAGACCTCAACCCGATCGAAGAAGCGATTGCGTTGCAGCGGCTGCAGCAGGAATTCCAGCTGACCCAGCAACAAGTGGCCGAGGCGGTGGGTAAATCCCGCGTGACCGTATCCAACCTGCTGCGTTTGATCGCGCTGCCGGAAGTCATCAAGACCATGTTGTCCCACGGCGACCTGGAAATGGGTCATGCCCGTGCTTTGCTCGGTTTGCCGGAAAATCAACAGGTTGAAGGGGCGCGACACGTTGTCGCACGGGGGCTCACCGTTCGTCAGACTGAAGCGCTGGTTCGCCAGTGGCTCAGCGGCAAACCTGCACCGGTCGAAACGGCCAAACCTGATCCGGATATCGCGCGTCTCGAGCAGCGCCTGGCCGAGCGCCTAGGCTCTGCGGTGCAAATTCGCCACGGCAAGAAGGGCAAAGGGCAATTGGTGATCGGATATAACTCACTCGACGAGCTTCAGGGCGTCCTTGCCCACATCCGTTGAAACATTTGCTTATGTAGCGCGCGATCGGAAAACACTACCCGACAGTTGAATAGGGGCTGAACCGCCCCTATACTCTGCGCGCATTTTGTCGGCACAAATTATGCCAAGTTATTGATTTCCGGCAGCCGACCATTGAGGAGCAAGAGTGATGGAAACCCGCACGCCAAACACGTTGCCGTTCCATCGCTTGGCCGTTTTTCCGGTTTTATTGGCTCAATTTGTCATTTTGCTGATCGCCGCATTGGCGCTTTGGTATTGGCATGGAGTCGTTGCCGGATATTCAGGACTCTGCGGAGGCCTGATAGCCTTGCTGCCCAATATGTATTTTGCTCACAGGGCCTTTCGGTTTTCCGGCGCCCGAGCAGCCCAGGCTATCGTCCGGTCTTTTTATGCCGGCGAGGCGGGGAAACTGATTTTGACGGCAGTGCTGTTTGCACTGACCTTTGCAGGTGTGAAGCCATTGGCGCCGCTGGCTGTATTCGGCGTCTTCGTGTTGACCCAACTGGTCAGCTGGTTCGCTCCCCTGCTAATGAAAACAAGACTTTCGAGACCTTAGGGCGTTTGAGGCAACCATGGCAGAAACAACCGCTTCGGGCTATATCCAGCACCACTTGCAGAACCTGACCTTCGGTCAGCTACCCAATGGCGGCTGGGGCTTTGCCCACTCCGCAGCAGAAGCCAAAGAAATGGGCTTCTGGGCTTTCCACCTGGATACTCTGGGCTGGTCGGTCGCATTGGGTCTGATCTTCGTCCTGATTTTCCGCATGGCGGCAAAGAAGGCGACTTCCGGTCAGCCAGGTGCTTTGCAGAACTTCGTTGAAGTATTGGTCGAATTCGTCGATGGCAGCGTGAAAGACAGCTTCCATGGCCGTAGCCCGGTGATTGCACCGCTGGCACTGACCATCTTCGTCTGGGTGTTCCTGATGAACGCCGTCGACCTGGTACCGGTCGACTGGATTCCTCAGTTGGCCATCCTGATCTCCGGCGATCACCACATTCCATTCCGTGCGGTTTCCACCACGGACCCTAACGCCACCCTGGGCATGGCCCTGTCGGTGTTCGCGTTGATCATTTTCTACAGCATCAAGGTCAAGGGCATCGGCGGCTTCATCGGCGAACTGACCCTGCACCCGTTCGGCAGCAAGAACATCTTCGTTCAAGCCCTGCTGATCCCGGTGAACTTCCTGCTGGAGTTCGTGACCCTGGTCGCCAAGCCGATCTCCCTGGCCCTGCGACTGTTCGGCAACATGTATGCCGGCGAACTGGTGTTCATCCTGATCGCTGTGATGTTCGGCAGCGGCCTGCTCTGGCTTAGCGGCCTGGGCGTCGTTCTGCAGTGGGCGTGGGCTGTGTTCCACATCCTGATCATCACCCTGCAGGCCTTCATCTTCATGATGCTGACCATCGTCTACCTGTCGATGGCGCACGAAGAGAACCATTAAGACCAGTCTCGACTAGTCTGATGTCCTTCCCGGTGAAACGGGAAGGTAGGCCCTACCGGGCTATGAAACGATTTGTTTTACCGCTTTAAAATCTAAAAAACCTAAACCATACGACGTAAAAGTCGGGAGGAAAGATGGAAACTGTAGTTGGTCTAACCGCTATCGCTGTTGCACTGTTGATCGGCCTGGGCGCCCTGGGTACTGCCATTGGTTTCGGCCTGCTGGGCGGCAAATTCCTGGAAGGCGCAGCGCGTCAGCCAGAAATGGTCCCAATGCTGCAAGTTAAAATGTTCATCGTCGCCGGCCTGCTCGACGCCGTGACCATGATCGGCGTTGGTATCGCTCTGTTCTTCACCTTCGCGAACCCCTTCGTTGGTCAACTCGCTGGCTAATCACTCGACTTTTCGAGTGATTAGGGTGATGGACAACGAATGAGCGAGGTGTTGGCGTGAACATTAATGCAACCCTGATTGGCCAATCCGTTGCGTTCTTCATTTTTGTAGTGTTTTGCATGAAGTTCGTGTGGCCTCCGGTCATCGCGGCTTTGCACGAACGTCAGAAGAAGATCGCGGACGGTTTGGACGCTGCCACCCGTGCAGCTCGCGACCTGGAGTTGGCCCAAGAGAAAGCGGGTCACCAACTGCGCGAAGCTAAGGCACAGGCAGCTGAAATCATTGAGCAAGCCAAGAAACGCGGTAACCAGATCGTCGAAGAGGCTGTTGAAAAAGCCCGCGTCGAAGCTGACCGTGTGAAGGCTTCGGCTCATGCCGAGATCGAACAGGAACTGAACGGCGTCAAAGACGCGCTGCGTGCCCAACTGGGTGCTCTGGCGGTCGGCGGTGCTGAGAAGATCCTCGGTGCCACAATCGATCAAAACGCGCACGCGGAGCTGGTTAACAAACTGGCTGCTGAAATTTAAGCGAGGGCGATCATGGCAGAACTGACCACGTTGGCCCGACCTTACGCCAAGGCAGCCTTCGAGCACGCCCAGGCCCACCAGCAGCTGGCCTCTTGGTCAGCCATGCTCGGCCTGGCAGCAGCGGTGTCGCAAGACGACACCATGCAGCGCGTGCTCAAGGCCCCGCGCCTGACGAGCGCAGACAAGGCCGCCACTTTTATTGAAGTGTGCGGCGACAAGTTTGATGTGAAGGCACAGAACTTCATCAATGTCGTTGCCGAAAACGACCGTCTCCCGCTGTTGCCGGAGATCGCCGCTCTGTTCGACCTGTACAAGGCCGAGCAAGAGAAGTCGGTAGACGTTGAAGTGACCAGTGCTTTCGCATTGAACCAAGAACAGCAAGACAAACTCGCCAAGGTTCTCAGTGCACGACTCAACCGGGAAGTGCGCCTGCATGCTGCGGAGGATGCATCCCTGATCGGGGGTGTTGTCATTCGCGCCGGCGACCTGGTTATCGATGGCTCGATTCGCGGCAAAATCGCGAAACTTGCCGAAGCATTGAAATCTTGAGTTTGAAGGGGCAGCAGAGCAATGCAGCAACTCAATCCTTCCGAAATAAGTGAAATTATCAAGGGCCGCATCGACAAGCTCGATGTGACCTCCCAAGCCCGTAACGAAGGCACTGTCGTCAGCGTATCTGACGGCATCGTGCGGATTCACGGTCTGGCCGACGTCATGTACGGCGAGATGATCGAGTTTCCGGGCGGCGTCTACGGTATGGCCCTCAACCTGGAGCAAGACTCCGTAGGTGCCGTTGTATTGGGCGCGTACACCAGTCTGGCTGAAGGCATGAGCGCCAAGTGCACTGGCCGCATCCTGGAGGTTCCGGTTGGTAAGGAACTGCTGGGTCGCGTTGTCGACGCACTGGGTAACCCTGTTGACGGTAAAGGTCCACTGGGCAACACCGAGACCGACGCGGTCGAGAAAGTTGCTCCAGGCGTGATCTGGCGTAAGTCGGTAGACCAGCCTGTACAGACTGGCTACAAGGCTGTCGATGCCATGATCCCAGTCGGCCGTGGCCAGCGTGAGCTGATCATCGGTGACCGTCAGATCGGTAAGACCGCTCTGGCGATCGACGCGATCATCAACCAGAAAGACAGCGGCATTTTCTGCGTCTACGTAGCCATCGGTCAGAAACAATCGACCATCGCCAACGTGGTTCGCAAGCTGGAAGAAAACGGCGCCCTGGCCAACACGATCATCGTGGCTGCCAGTGCTTCGGAATCTCCTGCGCTGCAATTCCTGGCACCGTACTCCGGTTGCACCATGGGCGAATACTTCCGCGACCGCGGTGAAGACGCGCTGATCGTTTATGACGATCTGTCCAAGCAAGCAGTGGCTTACCGCCAGATTTCCCTGCTGCTGCGCCGTCCACCAGGCCGTGAAGCTTACCCAGGCGACGTGTTCTATCTCCACTCCCGTCTGCTGGAGCGCGCATCCCGCGTTTCGGAAGAGTATGTAGAGAAGTTCACCAACGGCGCAGTGACCGGCAAAACCGGTTCCCTGACCGCACTGCCGATCATCGAAACCCAGGCTGGCGACGTTTCCGCGTTCGTTCCGACCAACGTGATTTCCATCACCGACGGTCAGATCTTCCTGGAATCGGCCATGTTCAACTCGGGCATCCGCCCTGCAGTGAACGCCGGTGTTTCGGTATCCCGTGTGGGTGGTGCCGCTCAGACCAAGATCATCAAGAAGCTCTCCGGTGGTATCCGTACCGCTCTGGCTCAGTACCGTGAACTGGCGGCATTCGCCCAGTTCGCTTCTGACCTGGACGAAGCGACCCGTAAGCAACTTGAGCATGGTCAGCGCGTTACCGAGCTGATGAAGCAGAAGCAATACGCCCCAATGTCGATCGCTGACATGGCGTTGTCGCTGTATGCCGCTGAGCGTGGGTTCCTGACTGACGTCGAAATCACCAAGGTCGGCAGCTTCGAACAAGCGCTGATTGCTTACTTCAACCGCGATCACGCCGACTTGTTGGCCAAGATCAACGTGAAGGGTGACTTCAATGACGAAATCGACGCTGGCATGAAAGCCGGTATCGAGAAGTTCAAGGCCACCCAAACCTGGTAAGCCGCAGCGGGAGCCGCAAGGCTCCCGCTTGCTAACCTGATAGGTGTTACATGGCAGGCGCAAAAGAGATTCGCAGTAAGATTGCGAGCATCAAAAGCACGCAAAAAATTACCAGCGCCATGGAAAAAGTGGCGGTCAGCAAAATGCGCAAGGCACAAATGCGCATGGCTGCTAGCCGTCCTTATGCGGAGCGTATCCGCCAGGTAATTGGGCATTTGGCCAACGCCAACCCGGAATACCGCCACCCGTTCATGATCGACCGCGAAGTTAAGCGTGTGGGTTATGTGGTAGTGAGCAGTGACCGTGGTTTGTGCGGTGGTTTGAATACCAACCTGTTCAAGGCCCTGGTCAAGGACATGGCGGTAAACCGCGAAAAGGGCGTCGAGATCGATCTGTGTGTTGTTGGTAGCAAGGGTGCGGCCTTTTTCCGCAACTTCGGCGGTAACGTCGTTGCAGCTATCAGCCACCTGGGTGAAGAGCCGTCGATCAATGATTTGATCGGCAGTGTGAAGGTGATGCTGGATGCTTACCTGGAAGGCCGGATTGACCGCCTGTCCGTGGTATCCAACAAGTTCATCAACACCATGACCCAGCAGCCAACCGTGGAGCAATTGATTCCACTGGTGGCGACTCCGGATCAGGAACTCAAGCACCACTGGGACTACCTCTACGAACCAGACGCCAAAGAGCTGCTTGACGGCTTGATGGTGCGCTACGTGGAGTCGCAGGTGTACCAGGCGGTGGTCGAGAACAACGCAGCTGAACAAGCGGCGCGGATGATCGCGATGAAAAACGCTACCGATAACGCCGGTGATCTGATCAGCGATTTGCAGCTGATCTACAACAAGGCGCGTCAGGCTGCGATCACCCAAGAGATCTCGGAAATCGTCGGCGGCGCTGCCGCGGTTTAACGGTTCAAATATTCAGAGGATCCAGCTATGAGTAGCGGACGTATCGTTCAAATCATCGGCGCCGTTATCGACGTGGAATTTCCACGCGACAGCGTACCGAGCATCTACAACGCGCTGAAAGTACAAGGCGCGGAAACTACTCTGGAAGTTCAGCAGCAGCTGGGCGACGGCGTAGTTCGTACCATTGCGATGGGTTCCACCGAAGGCTTGAAGCGCGGTCTGGACGTTGTCGACTCTGGCGCAGCCATCTCCGTACCGGTCGGTAAAGCGACCCTGGGCCGGATCATGGACGTACTGGGCAACCCGATTGACGAAGCGGGCCCGATCGACACCGAAGAGCGTTGGGGCATTCACCGTCCAGCACCTTCGTTCGCGGAGCAAGCTGGCGGCAACGACCTGCTGGAAACCGGCATCAAGGTTATCGACCTGGTTTGCCCGTTCGCCAAGGGCGGTAAAGTCGGTCTGTTCGGTGGTGCCGGTGTAGGCAAGACCGTAAACATGATGGAACTGATCCGTAACATCGCCATCGAGCACAGCGGTTATTCCGTGTTCGCCGGTGTGGGTGAGCGTACTCGTGAGGGTAACGACTTCTACCACGAGATGAAGGATTCCAACGTTCTGGACAAAGTGGCACTGGTTTACGGTCAGATGAACGAGCCGCCGGGAAACCGTCTGCGCGTAGCACTGACTGGCCTGACCATGGCCGAGAAGTTCCGTGACGAAGGTAACGACGTTCTGCTGTTCGTCGACAACATCTACCGTTACACCCTGGCCGGTACTGAAGTATCCGCACTGCTGGGCCGTATGCCTTCGGCAGTAGGTTACCAGCCGACCCTGGCCGAAGAGATGGGCGTTCTGCAAGAACGTATCACTTCGACCAAAGAAGGTTCGATCACCTCGATCCAAGCGGTATACGTACCTGCGGATGACTTGACTGACCCGTCGCCTGCGACCACCTTCGCCCACTTGGACGCCACCGTCGTACTGTCCCGTGACATCGCTTCTCTGGGTATCTACCCAGCGGTCGATCCACTCGACTCGACTTCGCGCCAGCTGGACCCGAACGTGATCGGCCAGGAGCACTACGACACCGCTCGCGGCGTTCAGTACGTGCTGCAGCGTTACAAAGAACTGAAGGACATCATTGCGATCCTGGGTATGGACGAGCTGTCGGAAGCCGACAAGCAGTTGGTAAACCGTGCTCGTAAGATCCAGCGTTTCTTGTCGCAGCCGTTCTTCGTGGCTGAAGTCTTCACCGGTGCCTCGGGTAAATACGTTTCCCTGAAAGACACCATTGCTGGCTTCAAAGGCATCCTCAACGGTGACTACGACCACCTGCCAGAACAAGCGTTCTACATGGTCGGCGGCATCGAAGAAGCGATCGAGAAAGCCAAGAAACTGTAATCCAAGCGCCCGGAAACGGGCGCTCATCAGGTTGAGGCAATCAGATGGCTATGACAGTCCATTGCGATATCGTCAGCGCGGAAGGGGAAATTTTCTCCGGTCTGGTAGAGATGGTGATTGCACACGGCGAACTGGGTGACCTTGGTATTGCCATGGGCCACGCACCGCTGATCACCAGCTTGAAGCCAGGTCCGATCACTCTGACCAAGCAAGGCGGGGACAAGGAGGTGTTTTACATCTCCGGTGGTTTCCTCGAGGTTCAGCCGAACATGGTCAAGGTACTTGCCGACACCGTGCAACGTGCTGGCGACCTGGATGAAGCCTCCGCTCAGGAAGCCGTCAAGGCTGCTGAGAAGGCCCTGAACGAAAAGGGTGCGGACTTCGACTACAGCGCTGCTGCTGTACGTCTGGCCGAGGCTGCAGCCCAGCTGCGCACGCTCCAGCAGATCCGCAAGAAGTAAGCGGCCACGCCGTCATGCTTCAAGCGCGATTGATTAAAAAGGGTAGCCTCGGCTACCCTTTTTCTTTTTCAGCAAAACACTTCTCTGGTCTGAAGACGGACCGCCCAGGATTGGTAGCCATTCATGTCTCTTGAAATCGTCATTCTCGCCGCAGGCCAGGGCACCCGCATGCGTTCAGCCCTGCCCAAGGTGCTGCACCCGGTTGCCGGCAATTCCATGCTGGGCCACGTTATCCACAGCGCCCGGCAACTTGATCCACAGCGCATCCACGTGGTGATCGGCCACGGTGCCGATGTGGTGCGTGAACGCCTGGCGGCCGACGACCTGAATTTCGTATTGCAAGACAAACAACTCGGCACCGGCCACGCCACTGCGCAAGCCGTGCCATTTATTACCGCCGACACCGTGCTGATCCTCTACGGCGATGTGCCGCTGATCGAAGTCGAAACCTTGCAGCGCCTGCTCAAGCACGTGGTGCCTGGCCAAATGGGCCTACTCACCGTAGAGCTGGATGACCCCACCGGCTACGGTCGCATTGTGCGTGACGCCAGCGGAAAGGTTGCCGCCATCGTCGAGCACAAGGATGCCAGCGAAGCCCAGCGCGCCATCACCGAAGGCAACACCGGCATTATGGCGGTGCCTGGCAACAAGCTCGCCGACTGGATGAGCCGCCTGTCCAACAACAACGCCCAGGGCGAGTACTACCTCACTGACGTCATCGAGATGGCCGTGAGCGATGGCCTGCTGGTCGCCACCGAACAGCCCCACGACCCGATGGAAGTGCAGGGCGCCAACGACCGCAAGCAGCTTGCGGAGCTTGAGCGTCATTACCAGCTGCGTGAAGGCCGCCGCCTGATGGCTCAGGGCGTAACCCTGCGCGACCCGGCTCGCTTTGATGTACGCGGCGAAGTCACCGTCGGCCGTGACGTGCTGATCGATATCAACGTGATCCTCGAAGGCCGCGTGATCATCGAAGACGACGTGATGATCGGGCCTAACTGCGTGATCAAGGACAGCACCCTGCGCAAAGGCGTGGTGGTCAAAGCCAACAGCCACCTGGAAGGTGCCGTGATGGGCGAGGGCAGCGATGCCGGCCCGTTTGCACGCCTGCGCCCTGGCAGCGTGCTGGAGGCCAAGGCCCATGTGGGTAACTTTGTCGAACTGAAAAACGCCCACCTGGGCGAGGGCGCCAAGGCCGGTCATTTGACCTACCTGGGGGATGCTGTGGTTGGCGCGCGCACCAACATTGGCGCGGGTACCATCACCTGCAACTACGATGGGGCCAACAAGCACCAGACCGTATTGGGCGAAGACGTGTTCATCGGCTCCAACAACTCGTTGGTCGCTCCGGTGAAAGTAGGCGACGGCGCCACTACGGCGGCCGGTTCAACCATCAACGTGGATGTGGATAACTTGCAGCTCGGCGTGGCCCGTGCCCGCCAGCGCAACATCGACGGCTGGAAACGCCCGGTCAAAATCAAAAAGAGCTGAGTTATCCACAGCTCTATGGCCTAGTGCGGTTCCCTGTGGGAGCTGGCTTGCCTGCGATAGCGGTCTGACATCCAAGATGGGTGTCGCCTGACACTCCGCCATCGCAGGCAAGCCAGCTCCCACATTTGGTTTGTGATGACCCAAAAAAAATTTTGCTCGCCCTGCTTGACGATCTTTCGCCAATAGGTTTTTATTGCCTTCGTTATCTTTCGAAACGAAACTTATCATCACCATGTCGAAACGAAATACACCCCAACGGCGCCACAACATTCTGACTTTGCTCAATGAACAGGGCGAAGTCAGCGTGGACGAATTGGCCAAGCGTTTCGAAACCTCGGAAGTCACCATCCGTAAGGACTTGGCTGCCCTCGAAAGCAATGGTCTGTTGCTGCGCCGCTACGGCGGTGCAATCACCATGCCCCAGGAACTGGTGGGTGACGCCGCCCAGCCCATCTCGGTGTACAAGCGCGCCATCGCCCGTGCCGCCGTGATGCGCTTGCGTGAGCACGCCCGCATCATCATCGACAGCGGCAGCACCACCGCCGCCATGATCCCGGAGTTGGGCCACCAGCCTGGCCTGGTGGTGATGACCAACTCCCTGCATGTGGCCAGCGCCTTGAGTGAGTTGGAGCACGAACCGGTGCTGCTGATGACCGGCGGCACCTGGGACCCGCATTCGGACTCGTTCCAGGGCCAGGTTGCCGAGCAGGTGCTGCGTTCCTACGACTTTGATCAACTGTTCATCGGCGCCGACGGCATCGATCTGCAGCGTGGTACCACCACCTTCAACGAACTGTTGGGCCTGAGCCGTGTGATGGCCGAGGTCGCCCGTGAAGTGGTGGTGATGGTCGAATCCGACAAGATCGGCCGCAAGATTCCCAACCTGGAACTGCCCTGGAGCAGCGTCCATACCCTTATTACCGATGATCGCCTGCCGCTTGAGGCCCGCGACCAGATCCAAGCCCGCGGCATTACGCTGATATGCGCGGCAATCATCTAGGAGAAACACCATGTGTGGAATTGTAGGCGCAGTCGCTGAACGCAACGTTACCGCCATCCTGCTCGAAGGCCTCAAGCGCCTCGAATACCGCGGCTACGACAGCGCCGGCGTGGCCGTATTTACCAACGCCGGCAAGCTTGAGCGCATGCGTCGCCCGGGCAAGGTCAGCGAGTTGGAACAGGCCCTGGCCGGCGAGCCGTTGGTGGGCCGTTTGGGCATCGCCCACACCCGTTGGGCCACCCACGGTGCGCCCTGCGAGCGTAACGCCCACCCGCATTTCTCCGGCGACTTGGCCGTGGTGCATAACGGCATCATCGAGAACCACGAAGTACTGCGTGAACAACTCAAGGGCTTGGGCTACGCGTTCACCTCGGACACCGACACCGAAGTCATCGCTCACCTGCTGAACCACAAGCTCAAGACCCTGGGCGACCTGACCGTGGCCCTGAAAGCCACCGTGAAGGAACTGCACGGTGCCTACGGCCTGGCCGTCGTGTCCGCCAGCCAACCCGACCGCGTGGTTGCCGCCCGCAGTGGCAGCCCGCTGGTGATCGGCCTGGGCCTGGGGGAAAACTTCCTCGCCTCCGACCAACTGGCCCTGCGCCAGGTCACTGACCGCTTCATGTACCTGGAAGAAGGCGACATTGCCGACATCCGCCGTGAAAGCGTGCAGATCTGGGACGTCAACGGCAATTCCGTCGAGCGCGAAGCCGTGCAATACCGTGACGGTGCCGAGGCTGCCGACAAGGGCGAGTTCCGCCACTTCATGCTCAAGGAAATCCACGAGCAGCCTTCCGTGGTGCAACGCACCCTCGAAGGTCGCCTGAGCCAGAACCAGGTGCTGGTCAATGCCTTCGGCCCGCAAGCCGCCGAGCTGTTCGCCAAAGTACGCAATGTGCAGATCGTTGCCTGCGGCACCAGCTACCACGCCGGGATGGTTGCGCGTTACTGGCTGGAAGAACTGGCCGGTATCCCGTGCCAGGTCGAAGTCGCCAGTGAGTTCCGCTACCGCAAGGTGGTGGTGCAGCCTGACACCCTGTTTGTGACCATCTCCCAGTCCGGCGAAACCGCCGACACCCTGGCCGCGCTGCGCAATGCCAAGGAGCTGGGTTTCCTCGGCAGCCTGGCGATCTGCAACGTCAGCATCAGCTCGCTGGTGCGTGAATCCGACCTGACCCTGCTGACCCAGGCCGGTCGCGAAATCGGCGTAGCGTCCACCAAGGCCTTCACCACCCAGTTGGTCGGCCTGCTGCTGCTGACCTTGTCCCTGGGCCAAGTGCGCGGCACCCTCGCCGAGGGCGTCGAAGCCACGCTGGTAGAAGAACTGCGTCGTTTGCCGACCCGTCTGGGCGAAGCCCTGGCGATGGACAGCACCGTGGAAAAAGTCGCCGAGCTGTTTGCCGACAAGAACCACACCCTGTTCCTCGGCCGTGGCGCGCAGTACCCGGTGGCGATGGAAGGTTCGCTCAAACTCAAGGAAATTTCGTACATCCACGCCGAAGCCTACCCGGCCGGCGAGCTGAAACACGGCCCACTGGCCCTGGTGGATGACGACATGCCGGTGGTCACCGTTGCGCCTAACAACGAACTGCTGGAGAAGCTCAAGTCGAACCTGCAGGAAGTGCGCGCCCGTGGCGGCCAATTGATCGTGTTCGCCGACGAAAAAGCTGGCATGACCAACGGTGAAGGCACCCACGTCATCAACATGCCGCACATCCACGACACCTTGTCGCCGATCCTCTACACCATCCCGCTGCAGTTGCTGTCGTACTACGTCGCCGTGCTCAAGGGCACCGACGTCGACCAGCCGCGCAACCTGGCGAAGTCGGTGACCGTGGAGTAACCCCTCATGAATCGACTGGCTGCCATGGAAGCCTTGGTGCGCGTCATCGAAACCGGTTCGTTTTCCGGTGCGGCACGCCAGCTTCACGTGGGGCAGCCGGCGATTTCAAAAGCCATCGCCCAGCTCGAAGAGCGGCTGGGTGTGCGCCTGCTGTTGCGTTCGACCCACGGCCTGACGCCCACCGAAGCCGGACAAAACTTCTACGAACACGCCAAACGTTCGATCGAAGAGGCCGACGAGGCGGACATGGCCGCGCGGGGTGCCGCGACGGCGCTCACCGGCCGTTTGCGGATTTGCGCCGCCGTGACCTTTGCACGGCTGCACATCGTGCCGCACCTGGGGCAGTTCCTCGCGGAGCACCCGTCGCTGGAGGTCGAGGTGGTGCTGGATGATCGCAACGTCGATCTCATCGAAGCCGGCATCGACGTGGCGCTGAGGATGGGCGACCTGGTCGACTCCGGTTTGACCGCCAGGAAAATCGCCCAGTCTCGCCGCCTGGTGCTCGGCACGCCGGCCTATTTCGAAAGCGCTGGCGAGCCGCAGGTACCTGCGGATGTGGCGTCCCATCAAGCCGTCGTCTACGACCAACGGGGCGGGGGCGCGGTGTGGGCGTTCCAGCAAGGTTCGGAAAAAACCACCGTGACCGTTCGCGGGCGACTACGCATCAGTGCGGCTGAAGGTATTCGTGAAGCGGTGCTGGCCGGGCTGGGCCTCACCATCTCCTCCGAATGGATGTTCGCCCCCGAGCTACAGGCCGGAACCGTGAAACCCGTGCTGCAAGACTGGACACTGCCCTCCATCGACCTGTGGGCCGTGTTCCCCACGGGTCGTCAGGCCAGCGCCAAGGCGCGGGCTTTTATTGCGTTCGTGGAGTCGCGGATGGCAACGGCATCCCCGCCGACCTGATCCTCTTGCTCAAGGCCAAGCTATTCTGATCTGGAATAACCTTCATGCTTGGTCACCCTCTACAAGGCATGTGCCTCCCTCAGTACCGTTGAGTTCTTGGTCCGTAACCCACGGGCACTCATCAGGTGGAGCACTGCATGGCCAGGCTACAAGGCAAGGTCGCCGTCATCACAGGCGGCAACAGCGGTATCGGGCTGGCGACAGCCAAGCGTTTCGTCGATGAAGGCGCCAGCGTTTTCATCTTCGGCCGCCGCCAATCTGAACTGGACAACGCCGTCAGCCTGATTGGCGGCGACATCACGGCGGTGCAGGGCGACGCGTCCGAACCCCGCGACCTCGACCGGCTCTACGCCACGGTCGAGCAGGCGAAGGGCAAGCTGGATGTGCTCTTTGCCAACGCAGGTGTGGTGGAGCTTCGCCCCCTGGAAGCATTTTCCACCGAACACTACGACAAGACCTTCGACGTCAACGTGCGCGGCCTCGCGCTCACCGTGCAGAAGGCATTGCCGCTGCTGCGCGATGGCGCCAGCGTCATCCTCACCGGCTCGATTGCCGGAGTCAAAGGCTACCCCACCTACGGCACCTACAGCGCCAGCAAGGCAGCGGTCCGCTCGTTTGCTCGCACCTGGACGATGGAGCTGAAAGACCGCGGCATCCGGGTCAACACCATCAGCCCGGGCGCCATCGATACGCCGATCATGGACAGCCAGGTATCCACGCCCGAAGAGGCTGACGCCCTGCGCGTTCAGTTCGCACAAGCCACTCCCCTCGGACGCCTTGGCCGGCCTGAAGAGGTGGCATCGGTTGCCCTCTTTCTCGCCTCTGAAGACAGCAGCTTCGTGGCCGGTATCGACCTGTTTGTCGATGGCGGCATCGCCCAGGTCTAGTCACCGCATCCACTCAAAAACACGGAACTCATCATGACCAAGCTATTCAGCTCCACCCAAGTCGGCACCCTCAACCTGGCTCACCGCGTCGTGCTTGCACCGCTTACCCGCCTGCGCACCGAAACCGGTGATGTACCCGGTGACTTGATGGTCGAGTACTACACCCAGCGCGCCACCAAAGGCGGGCTGCTGATCGCCGAAGCCACCAGCGTGTCGCCCATGGGTATCGCTTATGCGCTCGCGCCCGGCATCTACACCGATGCGCAAGTGGCTGGCTGGAAGCGTGTGACCGACGCCGTGCACGCCAAGGGCGCCAGCATCTACCTGCAAATCTGGCACGGCGGCCGCCAGGCGCACCCGGGCAACCTGGACGGTGCGCAACCCGTCGCCCCTTCGGCGATTCGCGGTGAAGAAAAATCGGTGATCCGCGACGGCGACAGCATCGCCGAGGTGGATCAGGTGGTGCCACGCGCGCTCAGGATCGACGAGATCCCGGGCGTTATCGAAGAATTCCGCCGTGGGGCAGAACGCGCCAAGGCCGCAGGCTTTGACGGCGTAGAACTGCATGGCGCCAACGGTTACCTGCCGGACCAGTTCCTGCAGGACGGCTCCAACCACCGCGACGACGCTTATGGCGGCCCGATCGAGAACCGCGCGCGGTTCATGCTCGAAGTCGTCGAGGCACTGGTCTCGGTGTGGGGCGGCAATCGCGTTGCCGTGCGCATCTCACCGAGCGGCCAGTTCGGCACCATGTCGGACAGCAACCCGGCCGCGACCTTCGGTTACCTGGCCGAGGCACTCAACCGCTTTGGCCTGGCCTACCTGCACGTCATCGAGCCGCGCATTCGCGGTTACGAAGACATCGAGCTGAACGTCCCCGCCGTGGCCTCCAAAAGCCTGCGCGGTCTCTTCAAGGGACCGATCCTGGCGGCCGGCGGATTCTCACGGGAAACCGCCGAAGAAATCATCGCGGCGGGCGATGCCGACCTGGTCGCGTTCGGTCGGCTCTTCATCTCCAACCCCGACCTGCCAGAGCGCCTGCGCAGCGGCGCGCCGCTCAATGATTACGACCGTAATACCTTCTACGGCGGCCGTGGTGAGGGTTACATCGATTACAGCTTCCTCGACGAAGTCGTCGCCTGACGCTGTCTTTGTGGCGAGGGAACAAGCGCCCTCGCCACACGGATGTGTACGCACGATTGAGCGTAAACGAACCTTCACGAAATAAACCGGCCCTTCCAGGTGTTCCCTTGGGGAGAACGCGCCAAGCCACCCCTGGAAGACCATCATGCTGACCTGTTTCGAACCCCTTGAAGCCCTGTCCGCCTCGCAAGCCCCGTTGCAGGCACTGTTCCAGCACGCGGCCGAACGGCCCAATGCCATTGCTCTGATTGCCGACGGTGACGTGTGGTCCTATCACCGCCTGGCCGGTGAGGTGGTGCGCCTGAGCAATGGGTTCAAGCGTGAGGGCGTCGAGCCGGGTGATCGTATCGTCATGCTGGTGCGCACTTCGCCGCTGTATGCGGTGTTCCTGTTTGCCGCGATGATGAGCGGCGCAATCATGGTGCCGCTCAAGACTGAATTCACTGCGCGGGAGCTGGAGGAGTTCCTGGGCTGGCTGCGGCCTCGGCTGTTTATCCATGAAGCGGATTTGCAATCCGTCATCGCCCAGATAGACGACGCGGCTATCGAACGCACGCGCACCTTCAGCAGCACGAGCTGGCACGCGCTGCTGGGCGAAGGCAGCCCGCAAACGGCGGCAGTGCCCGG
Organism: Pseudomonas sp. GW821-FHT09A09; assembly: GCF_059418405.1. Classification (NCBI taxonomy): domain Bacteria; kingdom Pseudomonadati; phylum Pseudomonadota; class Gammaproteobacteria; order Pseudomonadales; family Pseudomonadaceae; genus Pseudomonas; species Pseudomonas sp. GW821-FHT09A09. The sequence continues at coordinate 27,659 of NZ_JBWKPU010000028.1, read as the reverse complement.
TGATATCGACTCAACCTGCCTGCTGCTGGCGACGTCCGGCACCACCGGCATGCCCAAGCTGGTGGCCTACAACCAGCGTGCGATTGCCCACGTGGTCGGCGCCTTGGGCGCGTGGCAGCTGGATCTGGACTCGTGCACCCTCGGCAGCACGCCGGTGGCCCATGTGTCTGGCTCGTTCGTGTTGATGGCGACAATCATCAAGGGCTGCCAGGAAGTCATGTTCAGCCGCTTCGATGCCGACAAACTGCTCGACGCCATCGAGCAAGAGGGCGGCTCCATGCTGTTTGTCGCGCCGTTCATCTGCCCGCCGCTGGTGGACGCCCAGCGCAAGCGCCCACGGGATCTCAGCTCGTTGAAAGTCTGCGGGATTGGCGGCGACGCGTGCCGGCCGATGGTGGCCGAGACTTTTCAGGACACCTTTGACCTGCGCCTGAACAACACCTATGGCCTGACGGAATGCCTGGGCAGCATGGCCTTCGGCTCCGCCTGGGACACCCTCACCGCCGTGCCCGGGCGCGCCCGCCTGGTGGATGCCAACGGCGTGGCCGTGGCCCCGGGCGAGGTGGGCGAATTGCAGATGTGCGGCCCCAACCTGAGCCTCGGCTACTGGACCGGCCCCGGCGACATCATCAGCCACAGCCGTGATGGCTGGTTTTCATCCGGCGACCTGATGCAGCAGGAACCCAACGGCGAGTTTCGTTTTGTGGGGCGCTGCAAAGACCAGATCGTCTGCTTCACCGACAAGATCTCCCCGGTGGAAGTGGAAAACCAACTGATCCTGCACCCGGCAATCGCCGACGCTGCCGTGGCCGGCGCGCCGGATTGCAACGCCGGGCAACGCGTGGTGGTGCTGGTCAAGCTGGAACAGGAGGCTGCCGGCACCACGGCGGATGAACTTCTCGCCTGGCTGCGCACGCGCCTGGCGCCGTTCAAGTTGCCCCAGCGCATCGTGTTGAGCCAGACCATCCCGCGTAATGCGCTGGGCAAGGTGGACCGGAATGAGGTGGTGCGAATGGCCCAATCCAATTAACGACCTCTTGTCGAATCTGTGGGCTACTGCCGAGCGCACGGTCCGGCTTTAACCCTAGAATGCCCCCTGTGGATAACTCACCCAGGGACGCGCTCACCATGAATATCGAACTGCTAATCGCCGGCATCGTTGTGCTGATCATTGTCGTCGGCCTGGTGGGCTGGATGGTGGGGGTCTACAACGGCCTGGTGATGCGGCGTAACGATGTGGATAAAGCGTTTGCCAACATCGACGTGCTGCTCAAGCAGCGGGCTGATCAGATCCCGGACCTGATGCGTGTGGTGCAGACCGCCATGAATCACGAGCACGCGCTGTTCACCCGGCTCAGCGATGCGCGCCAGCAGTACCTGAATGCCAGCAGCCTCAACGACAAGGTCGATGCGTCCAACCAGTTGAACGCGGCGCTCAAGTCGGTGATTGCGGTGGCGGAGGGTTACCCGACGTTGATCTCCGGCCCCAACATGGTCGAGTTGCAGCACGCCATCTCGGCCGTGGAGGAGCGCATTGCCGACCGCCGTGAGTTCTTCAATGAGTCGGTCAACCTCTACAACATCGCCATTGCGGTGTTCCCCGACCTGTTCTTTGCGCGGATGCTCAGCTATCAGCGCATCCCGCTGCTGGCCATCAGTGCCGAAGAAACCCGTTACGAAGGCGTGAAGCTTGAGGTGCCGGGGGCATGAAAACCACTCAGGCGGGCGTTGTGGTGAAAAAGCCGAAGTGGAAAACGGCGCTGGGCCTGATGTTCCTCGCCGGTTTTATCGCCTTGATGGTGTACGCGCCGAACATCCTGATCGCGCTGTTTTTCCCGATGCTCATCCTGATCGGCCTGCTGGTCAGCTTTGGCCCCAACTTCTACAAAACCGAACAGCGCCTGGCCACCAGCCAGATACGCTCGTTGGCCATGGGCCTGGTGGAGGTGCGCGGCAAGGTCATTGCGGACAAGACGATGCTGTCGCCGGTCAATGGCAAGCCGTGCGTGGGTTATGTGTGGATTGTCGAAGAGGGCACCCAAGACAAAGATGGCGATTGGAGCTGGAGCCGAGTGTCTGGCGAGGCGCGCTGCAATGACTTTCGCCTGAAGGACGCCAGCGGTGAGGTGGCGGTGATTGCCGAGGGCATTGATCTGTTCGGCAATAAATCGCCCGACGAATACGCGTTGCTGGGCAGTTCCCGACGCCAGGGCGAACTTCTGCTGGTGCAGGACCTGGACGTGATGCTGATCGGCGACGCCTGTGAGCGCGATGGCCATACGGTAATCGCACAGGGCAAGGACCCGAAAGCCGTGTTTGGCGTGGCGCTGACCGCTGATGTGGAAAACCGTCGTGTGCTGGCGCCGTTATGGCGTGCCGGTGGCTTCTATGGCGCGATAGTCGGGCTGCTCGGCGTCGGCGTGATGGCCATGACCCCGGCCCATTTTGCGCAACTGCATTTACCGGGGCCCGACACTTATCCACAGATGGCCGGACAGGGTCCGGTGTATCAGTTGCTCGCCTGGCTATACCGCGAAGGTGGTTTTCCGATTCCGTTCATGGCGGCGTTCGGCTTCATGCTGACGATTTTCATGGTGCTGATCTGGACCCGGTTGTTGCTGCCCAAAGGGGTACGCCTGGCCGTGGGACGTGTACTCGGCGCGTGGGCGGCGTTGGGAGCGGTCATCGGCGGGGTGGTGGCCTTGCTGTTGTTTGTCGCCCATGTGGATGCATTGAAGCAATTTTTGATCTGGATGCTGATCTTGCTCGGCACCCTGGCGTTCTCGCTGTTTGAGCAACGCAAGATGGGCGTGGCGTATCAACATTTTGCCAAGCGCGTGAGCAAAGGCAGTTTCAGCGACGAAGACGCCTGATCAGGGCACAAACTCCACTTTCAGCCCCCGGCTGGTGCTGCGCCCCTGATCATCGGTGACCCGCAACCGATACTCCCCCGACTTGCCCGGCCGCCAGTTCAACAGGGCTTGCGGCGGGCCCTGGGCGATCAGGGTCTGGTCGGCGAACCAGTACAGCGTCGTTGCATCGCTGGCGGCGTTGGCGTTCAGCGGGATGCTTTCCTGGGGTTGAGACAGGCGCAACTGATAGCTCACCTGGGTCAGTGGCGAGCGGATCTGCGGCGCTTCGCTCGTGTCACTGATGCGATTGGGCTGGCAGTTTTTCATCACGTTGGGTGGCGTGCGCCGAGGCAGGCCGGCCGCGCGGTACAGGCGTTGCACGTCGCTGGGCCAGAATTCGAAGATTTCTTCACGGGTGTATTGGGCATCGAAGGGCGGGCACGCGGCCTTGCCGGTGCGGGTGTCGATCAGCATCGGGCGATGCAGGTTGGACACGCGAATCGGCGAGACGCCGGGGATGTACCAGGTCTTGCGGGTTTGCGGGCACCAGCGGTTGGGCAACTCGCCGGACGCGGCGCAGACGTCGATGCGCACCAGCCCCACGGGTGGCTTGTCGGGTTTGATCACCACGTTGGGCAACGCCAGGGGCAACGCGTCGGCGATGCGGAAGAACAACGGCGCGGCGGTCTTGGCCCCGATAAACGCCGGGTTCGGCCGGCCATCGAAGTTGCCCACCCACACCACCAGCACGTAGGGGCCCACCAGGCCGGCACTCCACGCATCGTGAAACCCCCAGGAGGTGCCGGTTTTCCAGGCGGTGCGCCAATGACGGCTCGGCAACCCGTCGGGGCGTGGGTTGCGGCGCAACATGTCGCGCACCATGAATGCTGCTTGGGGCGTGAGCAACTGTGGGCCGGTGGATTGAGGCTGTTCCTGCAGATAGCGCAACGGGCGCGAATGCCCGTCGCCGGCCAGCATCACGTACAGGCGGGCCAGCTCTTCCGGGGTCATCTCGCCGCCGCCGAGCGCCAGGGCCAGGCCGTAATGGCTTTCGTCGCGCAGGCCCTTGATGCCGGCGCGTTGCAGCAACCCGTACAACGAAGGTGATTTCACCTGGCTGGCCAGCCACACGGCCGGGATATTGCGACTACGGATCAACGCATCCCGCGCCGTCAGTGGCCCGACAAAACTGCCGTCGAAATTTTCCGGCTGGAAGTAGCCGAAGTTACTCGGCAGGTCCTTGAGGATGCTCATGGGGTGAATCACCCCCTGATCCAGTGCCAGCCCATACAGGAACGGCTTGAGCGTCGACCCGGGCGAGCGCCGCGACAGTACACCGTTGACCTGGCCGTGGATGCCTGTGGATAAGTAGTCCGCCGAGCCCACCAGTGCCTTGACGCTTTGGTCGCGGCTGTCGATCAGGATGGCCGTGGCGTTTTCCACACCGGTGCTGCGTCGTTCGGCGATAAAGCCTGTGATCAGGCGTTCCAGTAACTGCTGCAGTGGTAGGTTGAGTGTGCTGTTGAGCTCGTTGCCCGGCTGGGACGCCAGCAGCTGTTCACTCAGGTGCGGCGCCAGGAACGGGATCTGCTGGCGGTTGCGCGCTTCCAGGGGCAAGTCCAGCAAGCTGTCGTTGCGCGGGTCCTGTGGATAAGTGGCGCGCCAGTCGGCCATCAAGCGCAGCCTGGCGTTTTGCAGCGACGGCCCGAAGCGCGCGCGCCGCCCGGGTTGCTGAGGGATCACGGCCAGTGCCAGCGATTCAGACAACGAAAGCTGCGCCGCCGACTTGCCAAAATAGATGCGGCTGGCCGCCTCGGCGCCTTCGATATTGCCGCCCATGGGCGCCAGGTTCAGGTAGGCCTCAAGGATGTCGTGCTTGCTGTAGCGTGCTTCCAGCCACAGCGCCAGGGCCATCTGCTGCACCTTGCCGGGGACCTGGCGGGTGTTGAGGTCCCACAGGCGTCGTGCCAATTGCATGCTCAAGGTCGAGCCGCCCTGGCGCTGGCCACCGCTGTAGGTGGCCATGGCCGCCCGCAGCAATGCCGGAGGATTGACCCCCGGGTGCCAGTAGAAATTACGGTCTTCCTTGAGCAACAAGGCTTCGACCAATGAAGGCGACATCCGCTCCAGGGGGAGCCACAAGCGGTATTGCCCGTCGTCCGCCAGTGTCATGCGCAGCAGTGAGCCATCGTCGGCCAGCACCACCCGTGATGAGGTCACGGCCTGTTCCAGCGGGGCGTGCGGCCAAAGCCGCAACCCCGCCAGCACCACCGCCGCTGCAAACAGCGGCGCCAGGCGTTTAAGGCTTGGTAATTTCAAGCTGGCCTACTTTGCCGCGCCCTTGCAGGGTGGTTTCGTACATGCCTTCGGCATAAGCCGGTGGCGTATTGAAGGTCCCGGCGTTGGTGGCGCGTACGCGGTACACGAAAGTGCCTACATCGCGCAGCGCGGTGCCGTATAACACCACTCGGTCATCACGCACGTCGACGTAGTCCGGCTGCCAGTTACTCAGCTCGGTTTCGCCGATCGGCGCTTGCCAGGCATCGGCCTCTTGGTTGTCTTCGCTGGTTTCCACGTACTCGGCATCGTCGCCTTCACTTTCCTCGGTGCTCGCGGCTTCCGGCTCCGGCGGCAGGTTATACACAGGCTCGACCCCGCCCGGCAGCAGGTCGACCACGGCCACCTGTTGCACTTGATCGCGGTCGGTAGCCCGCAGGCGCAGGCGCACCAGGAACTCATCGCCGACGGCGACTTTGCTCACCGGGTCGCCCTTGAGGTCGAGGTATTCGTGGATGATTTCCAGGCCGTTGGTGATCGACTTGAGCTTGGCACCCTTGTCGAAGCCGGCTTCGCTGAGCATGTAGAACGCGGCCGGGCCGTCGGTTTTTTCCATTACCAGTTTCTGCGTGGCGCTCGGCACGGCCGCGCGGGGTGGCTGGCCAGCCATTTCCAGCAATTGCTGTTGTTTGTCACTCAGCCACGCGGTGGCCTTGAGGGTCATGTCGCTTTGCGCACGTTGGCCGTAGTTATCCAGCGCACGCAGCAACAGCGCGGCCGACAGCGAGTTGTAACGCTGTTCGTTGAGACGTTTGCCGAGTTTATCCAGCAGCGCCGTCGGCACGTCGTCGATCATCTCCGGGAAGTGCCGTGCCAGCAGGTGCAGGTGTTCTGCGTCGTGCACCAGCGGGTCGTAGTACAGGCCGTCGCTGTCCCACTTATCCACAAGGGAACGCCACGGGATTTTGCGGAACAGCGTGTCGGCCTGGCGATCCTGCTTGAGCAGCTTGTAGCTGGCGGCCAGGTACGCAGCGCCCAGGTCGTTCTGCCAGGTGTCCTTGAAGTAGCTCTCGTAACGCTCGCGGATATCACTCAACGCACCGCTCACCAGAATCCCCTGACGGCTCAGCAGGTAACTGGCGTAGGCGCGGTTGCGCAATTCCGACAAGCCTTCGCTCGGGCCGTTGGCCAGGTCGGTCAGGTACGCATTGGACCGCACCAGCAGGTCCTCCGGCACTGGCAGCCCACGTTCCTTGGCTTCGATCAGGAAGTCAGTGGCGTACAGGCTGGCGTAAGGCGCTACATCCGGGTTGGCCGCCCACAGACCAAAACCACCGGCCCCGTTCTGACGCTGGCGCAACATGCGCACCGCGCCTGTGAACGCCTGTTCGGCTTCCGGCGCGTTGCCGCCCCAGATCAGCGCCGGCATGGCCTTGGACACCAATTGCTCGGTGCAGGCATAGCCGTAGTCGTCCAGGTAATGCTTGAGGCCATTGGCCCATACCAGCGGCGACGCAGCCACGCCCACTTGCACATCGCGCAGTTGGCTGAACAGTTCGCGGGTGGGCTTGAGTTCTTTGTTGGCGCCGTCGAAACGGCCCAGGCTCAAGGCCACGCGGTGCTCGCTCAATGGGCGGACCGAGGTGGTTTCCGCCACCTGGACTCGCTTGCCATCCGGCAGCACGGCGACAAAGCGCAGGTCCGCCGAACCAAGGGTTTCGCCGACCTTGATCTTGAACTCAGCCGTGCCTTCCTTGCGCGGTTGCAGCGACAGCGTGCTGCCCTTGTCGCCCTGAACGTTCAAGCCGTCGCTGGTCTGCAGTTCAAACTTCACATCCGCCGCGGCGTCGAGGTTGCTGAACACCCCGGCGCTCACGTTGAACACATCGCCCGGCGCTACAAAAGCGGGGACGTTTGGCGTGATCACGATCGGCCCGCGCACTTCCGTGTTGGCGTCGCTGACGCCGACGCTGTCGTTATCCACCGCCACTGCAAACAGGTGCAGCTTGCCGTTGAAGCTGTCCGGCACCTGGTAGTGCAGCACGGTTTCACCGGCCGGCAGGTCCACCAAGCCGGACCACCACGCCACAGGCGGCTGGTGTTTACGCTTGAACGGGTTGAGGTGGTTGGCCAGTGCGCCTTCTGTATCACCACCAGGCGCCGCCCCACTGAGCAGGCGGCTGAATTCCGGCAGGATCAGGTCAAGGATCTGACTGGTGCCGACCTCCAACGCACGTTTCTGGAAGAAGAAACCCAGCGGGTCCGGCGTCTGGTAGCGCGCCACTTGCAGGATGCCTTCGTCTACCGCGTAAACCACGGCGCGGCCCGGGCGGTCGGCGGTGACCTTGATGTCCAGGGTCTGCCCCGGCTCGATCTTCGCCGGGCCTTCGACCTTCAGCGCCATGCGCCGCGCATCCAGGTTGATGCTGAACGGCACCACGCCATAAGACAGCGGGCTCATGTACACCTCGGCCGAACCCATGTCCCGCACAAACTGCACGTTGACGTAGGCATTGCCCTCAAGCCCCGCAGGCACGCGGATGTGCTGCACGCTGTTGGTGCTGTCGGCCTTGAACCACTGCTGGGTGTAGACCTTGTCGCGCTCGATGGTGATCAAGCCCGCGCCGGTGTACGGCGCGCGGATGCTGATGGCGATCTCATCACCGGTGGCATAGCTGCGTTTATCCAGGCGCAGTTGCAGTTCGGCGTTGCGCTCCAGGGAGCGCGAAGTGTTGCCGCGCCCGGCCACGCTGTAGTCGATCTGGTTAAGCAGGTTGCCGTTGGCATCCTTGAGTTGCAGGGTGAAATCCCCCGGCGTACCGGTGTTCAGAGCCTGCTTGGCGCCGTCTTTGGTCATCACCAGCGGTGAAGCCGGTTGGCTGATGTTCTTGATGCGCGACTCGTATTTGTAGGTGCCGTTGGACTGTTTCACCAGCACCGACACGTAACGGTGTTCCACCACTTCCGTGGTCAGGCCGTCGACCGCCACCGGCGTAAGATCTGGCGCTACCGCCAGCCATTGCACCTGGCGCGGCGCATCCTTGGCGACATACGACAGCGAATCCTGACTTTTCACACCGACCAGGTAAGGCGCGGACGACACCAGCAAGGCGTTTTGCGCCGCCACGTTACGACCGCCCTCGGCTTCGAACACCTGGGTCATCACCTGCAGGCGATAGGTGCTGTTGGCGAAGCGTTGCAGGTTGAGGTCGAGCGTGGCCTGGCCGTTGTCATCCACGGTGGTTTCGGCCAGGTCTTCGGTGCTGGCGTCTTCCAGGGCGTTGTTCAGGCGGAAGCGGTAATCCGGGTAGCGGTCGAACGCCGCGAGCGTTGGGCTCAGGGACATTTTCGCGGTGACGCGGCGGCCGGACGCCGGGGCGCCGAACAGGTGCATGGCGGTGACCTTGGCCACCACCTGGTCCGGTGGAATCCAACCCAGCACCGGCGTGTCGTGCAGGCTCAGGCTGACCTTCATGCGATCCGGCTCGAAATCCCGCACCTTGAAGCTGACACTGCCCAGGTCGGTGCGGGTCTGCTTCTCGCCAATCAACTGCAAGGTCGCGGTGTACTCACCGGCCGGGGCGACTTCGCTGCTGGGGAAATCAAAGGTTTCAAAGCCGCTGGCCGACAGTTTCAGGGGCTGGCGAATCACTTCCAGGCCCCGTGGGTCGGTGATTTGCAGCTCGACGGGCAGGCCTTGCAGGGCACCTTTCCAGTTGCCGCTGCGCACGATCATGCCCAGGTGCGCGGTCTCGCCCGGCCGGTACAGGCCACGGTCGGTGAACAGGTAGGCGCTGAGGCGATCAATCGCGCCGTCCTCTTCCAGACCGCCTACGTCGAAGCGCGACAAATCCAACTGCTGGGACTGGCGGGCAATCGGCAGGAACGACTGGTCATTGCCCCGTGTGACCACGTACATCAGCGGGGTTTTCTCACGGCGCAGTTCGTCCAGCTTGGCGAAATGCGCGTGGCCTTCGGCGTCAGTGCGGCCGCTACTCACCGGCAAACCGTTGCGGCCAATGATGTCGACTTGGGCGTCAGACACCGGCGAACCGTTGCCGATGGACTGCACATACACGTCATGGCTGCCGTCACTGGAGCGCTTGGCGATGATGCCGAGGTCCGTCACCACGATGAAGCGCAGGTCGCTGGTGCTGCTGCGGTCGTACTCGAAGGTGCGGGTGGCCGGGTCATCCTGCGGGCTGAGCTTGAGCACGAAAATGCCGCGACGCCCGCCGTTGGCGGTGAGGTAGTGGCTGAGGTCCACATTGTCGTAGACGGTTTTTGCCGGGTCGTTGGACGACAGGGGGATGTCCAGCGACTGACGCTCAACCATGCGGTCAAAGTATTCGTTGCCAAAGTTCGGCCGGGCAAAGCTGCCGCTGCTCTGGTCCACCAGGTGCTGCAACTGGTTGGGCAGCAGGCGGGCGATTTCCACGTGGGCGCCGGGCACGCCACGGGCCATGAAGCCCAGGCGCTTTTCACCGTTGAGGCTGAGCAGTGCGCCGTCAGACAGGAACTGCAGGGTGCGTGGGTAAGCCGGCATGCTGATCAGCGAGGCCGTAGGGTTTTTCGCCAGGTAGCCGCCGATGGCTTCCAGGTTGGCAGGCACGCGCACGTAAATGGCGCGACCGGCCGGAGCCTTGAACTTGAAGGCGTGCAGGGTGTTCAGCGGTTCGACGCTGGGCACGTGGGTCAGGGTGACCTTGGTGCTGCGGGCCAGCAGGGCGTCGTCGATGTCGTTGCTGTTATAGGGGCGCGTGTCGTCCTGGGCTTTTTCCGGCAGCAACCAGGCCTGGACCTTACCGGCGATGGTTTCATCGGCGACGGCGCTGGAACTGCTGAACATCAGCACCGGCTCCGGCTCGCCGCGTTGGTTGTCGACAAAACTCACGTCGGCGCCGGTGAACGTCAGGCGATAGCGGCCGGGCACGGTGACTTCCGAGACCAGCGGCGCGGTGCTGGCGTTGCCGCCATCACGGGCCTTGATGCCTTCATCGAGCTTGGCACTCACCGGCGTGCTTTCCAGCGGCGTCGCCAAGGCGGCGGAGCGGACGTAGGCGTTGAGCCTGGTGTCGTCGAAGGTGACTTCCGGGCGGTTGGGCAACTGGGCGTCGCGGTAGGCCAGGCCTTTGCCGAGGGTCACCGACACGCGTTTACGCAGGTTGTCTTCATCCACCGGGTGGGAAAAATGGAAGGTCGCCACCAGTTGTTTCAGCGTCGGGTTGGACGGGTCCTGGTACAGCTCGTTTTGCGCCAGGGTGGCGCGGAACGGTTGGGTGGAAAACTGGCTGCTGTACTGGCTGAGCAATACGCCGTCGGCCAGCAGCTTTTTCTTGGCCAGGTCCAGGGTGTAATGGGCGTCTATCGGCCAGTCTTTTTCCGGCACGAACTGCAGGGTGCGGTCATCGGACCAGCGCCAGGCGCCCGCCACCGGTGGTTTGAGGGTGATGCCTTCTGTGACCGGCTTGCCAATGGCAGCCAGTGGGGCCACGGACTCGGCAAAGCGCACCTGCAAGTTATCCACAACCGGTGGTTGCTGGGTGTAGTCGGTCAGGTTCGGCTTGTGCAGCGAGTAACCCACGGTGTGGGGCTGCGGCAGGTGGGAATACCACTGCCAGCCATAGAAGCCGGCGCCGGCCAGTAACGCCAGGCCCAGCACGCCAGCACCGGCTTGGCGCGGATAGGCGCGGGCCTTGTGGCCCAGGTTCGCCAGGCCACGGCCGATAGCGCGCAGCCAGAACGGCGGATGCCATTCGCCAAAGACGGCCCCCACCACAGTCAGTAACGCACTGGTCATACGGCGGCTGATCGCTTTCAACGAATCGAACATGGTGAGCATCCCTGGCTAAGTGCGGCGTATCTTACACGCGTCTTTGATACAAAAGATGACGTGGATACGCCGGACCGCTCAGGCGTGTTGCACAAAGGTGAGGCGTACCGCAAAACCGATCAAAAGACTGCCGAACAACCATTGTTGCACCCGCTGCGCCGAACGATTGCGCGCCAGCCATCGGCCGATGCGCGCACCGGCCAGGGCGTAGCAGCAGTCGAAGGCAAAACCGACCGCCACCAGGATCACACCCAGCAAGGCAAACTGCGCCGCCACCGGGCCGGCCTGCGGGTTGATGAACTGCGGCAGCAGCACCGAACAGAACAGCAGCGCCTTGGGGTTGAGCAGGTTGGTCAACAGGCCACGCTGGAAGGCTTCGCGCCAGGCGTGGGCCTGTGTGATGGCGTGTGTCGGGTCGAGGTTGGGCAACAGGTTCGCGCGCAGGCATTGCACACCCAACCACAACAGGTAGGCCGCACCGCCCAGGCGCACCACGTCAAACGTCCACGGCGCCACCTTGAACAGCGTCGCCAAGCCCATGCCGGCCAACGCCACGTGGCACGCCCGGGCAGCCCCCAGGCCAATCGCCGTGGTCAACGCCAAAGCCTTGCCCTGGCGGGCGCCGGTTTGCAGCAGCAGGATCATGTCCGGCCCCGGCAGCAGATACGCCACCGAAAGGGCCACCAAAAACAACCAGAGCTCCGCCATGTTTCACCCCCTTGAATGGTTGGCAAATTCTAGGGCGCAAAGGCGGGGCAGGTGGTTGCGTAGTCAGCTGATAAATCGGCTAGTCTTGGCACTATCTACCACTAACAACTACAAAGACCATTCACTTATGCCAAATCTGAAACTCGATGCTTTTGACCGCAAGATTCTAGAAGCCCTGCAACGGGATGGTCGCCTGAGCAACGTGCAACTGGCCGACGAGATTGGCCTGTCTGCTTCACCTTGCCTGCGCCGCGTACGCCTGCTTGAAGAAGCCGGGGTCATTCGCTGCTACCAGGCCACGCTGGATCGCGATGAAGTGGGCCTGGGCATGATGGTGTTTGTGGGCGTGAAGGTAGAGCGGCATAACGACACCGAGGCCAATGCCTTTCGTGAGGCGGTGACGGCACTGCCCGAGGTGATCTCGGCGTTCCTGGTGTCGGGGGAGTCGGACTTTCTGTTGCAGGTGGTGGTGCCGGATTTGCGCGGGTATGAACGGTTTGTCACCGGCAGCCTGTTGACGCTGCCGGGGGTGAGGGATATCCGCAGCAACTTCGCGATCCAGACCGTGAAGACCCCCGGAGCGTTGCCGTTGGGCCATCTACCCACCTAACGGCCCACCACAACACCTTGTAGGAGCCGGCTTGCCGGCGATGGCGTCCTCAGGGGCCCCATCGCCGGCAAGCCGGCTCCTACAGGGGAATCATTGGGTTTGAGGGCTGTGATTGTCAGGTCCACCAGTAACGCACGAGGTGGAAGAAGATGGGCGCCGCGAAGCACACGGAGTCCAACCGATCCAGCATGCCGCCGTGCCCTTCGATCATATGCCCCCAGTCCTTAACGCCACGGTCGCGCTTGATTGCCGACATGACGATGCCGCCAGCAAAGCCCAGCAGGTTGATCAACAGCGCGATCAAAAACGACTGCCACGGGTTGAACGGTGTGGTCCACCACAGCGCCGCACCGATCAGCGAGGAGAGCAGGATACCGCCGACAAAGCCTTCCACGGTCTTGGACGGCGACAGGTTGGGCGCGATCTTGTGCTTGCCGAACAGCTTGCCGCACACGTACTGCAGCACGTCCGAGAGCTGCACCACGATCACCAGGTAAGCGATCAGCAACAGGTTGCGGCCTTCGTAGCCCGGGATGTCGAGGGTCAGCAATGCCGGTACAAATGACACGCAGAACACCGCGATCATCAAGCCCCACTGCACTTTCGAGGCACGCTCCAGAAAGTGCGTGCTGTCGCCGCCCAGCGACGCGAGGATCGGCAGCAGCAGGAACACGTACACCGGGATGAAGATCGAGAACAGCCCGTACCAATCCGAATAGATCAGCAAGTATTGCAGCGGCAGGGCCAGGTAGAACGCCGCCACCAGCGCCGGGTAGTCGCTGCGGCGGGTGGGGGTCAGGGTGAGGAACTCACGCAGGGCATAGAACGACACGGCGTAGAACAGCAGGATCACCGCGCCGGTGCCGAGCCAGAAGGCGATGCCGATCACCACCACCATCACCCACCAGGCATTGATGCGGGCGTTGAGGTTGTCGATCACCGCATTCGGTGTGCCACGGGTACGCAGCTTGAGGATCAGGCCGATCAGTGAGGCGAGCACCAGGATCGCGCCGATACCACCGAACAACATCAGGGTTTGGCTAGGCATGTCAGACGTGCTCCGGGGCAAGGGCGAGCAGCGCGTCGCGGGTGCGGGTGAGGAACGCGGCTTTGTCTTCGCCCTCTTCCAATTGCAGCGGTTTGCCGAAGCTGGTGGTGCACAGCAGGGGCAGCGGCAACACGCGACCCTTGGGCATGACGCGGTTGAGGTTGGCAATCCACACCGGGATCAATTCGGCCTGTGGGTAACTTTTCGCCAGGTGATAAAGCCCGCTCTTGAACGGCAGCAAACCGTCTTCCAGGTTGCGTGTGCCCTCGGGAAAGATGATCAGCGAATCGCCTGCCTCCAGGGCGCTCAGCATGGGCTGCAGCGGGTTATCCACAGGGTCCTTGCGTTCACGATCGATCAGCACGCCGTTGAACACGCGGTTGATGATGTAGCGGCGCAGGGCGCTTTTGTTCCAGTAATCGCTGCCGGCCACCGGGCGCGTGAATTTGCGCAGGTTCTGCGGCAGCGAGGCCCACAACAGCACAAAGTCGCCATGGCTGCTGTGGTTGGCGAAGTAGATGCGTTGCACCGGCACCGGCGCGCAACCGAGCCACAGGCTGCGGGCGCCCGTGACGGTACGGGCCATGGAAGTAATCAGCGTGGCGACCACGGGTTCGAACATGGGGATTCCTTATCCGGCGAAAGGCAGCCAAGGGCTGGCGAGGACCACGCCCAGGGTCAGCAGCGCTTGTGCACCGAGCAACCAGGCTTGTTTGCGCAACAGTTTGAGGGCGCCGCGACGGCGTTCGCTCCAGGGCCGGCCAACGCGCTTGGCCGATTGCAGGCCTAGGTCCACCAGCGCCTGGTCGAGGTCCGGGGTGCGTGCGGTGTCGCGGGCCAGCAGGGCGAACAGGTCGGCGTCGAACGCCACGCGCAGCGCCCAGTACTTTTGCAGCAGCCCCAGGATGATCATCCACAGGGCGAGCAGCAGGCAGAGGGTCGAGATACTTGCCAGTAACAGTTGAGCAAGACCAAACAGAAAGCCGAGCAGTGTCAGGCCTGTGGATAACTGATCCAGGGAGCGGCCACGGCGCAACAGGCTGGCGACCACCTGGAGTTCCATATCAGCGGGCATGGGGCAAACCCTCCAAAGCTTCGCGGTGAGCGAGGTGCAGGACCACCTGGGTCCGCGCTGTACGAATAATAGCCAGTGCCTCGTCCACCGTGCTGGCGCGACCTGTGTGCATCAGCCAGGCGGCCACGGCAGTGGCGCTGCGCGAATAGCCGAGGGCACAGCACACCAGCAGCGGGCCGTGTGAGCGCAGGCGTTCGATGGCTTGCGCAGCCTGCAGGCATTCGGCGGGCGTGGGCGCGATCAGGTCCAGCACAGGAATGGATTGATAGGCGCGGCCCTGTGGATTAATCGGTAATTCGGCGCACAGATCGACGATTGCCTTGAAGGGCGCCTGCTCGTTCGTTGTAGGAATGCGCCCGAGCCAAACGTTATCCACAATCAGGTCCGGCTGTGGATGCTTGCGTGTCCACAGGCGTGAATTGATCCACGCGGCCGCCAAGTACGGTGCGTACAACCAACGCGCGGCGGGCGTGAGTCGGCCATCGGCGCGTTTCTGGAAGCCTGAAGCACCGAGCACGAAGTAGTTGGCCTTGATCAACGCCAGGGAAACCACCGGCCACAGTATCCACAGCCAGGCGCCGCGCAGCACCCAGGCCAGAATCACCAGGAGCGCCGCCCCCAGGCCATAGCGCGCACCGATTTTCCAGCGTTGTACGTCCCGCGTCAGTCGCACATTCAACAATGGGCTGGGATGGTCCACCGGCCATAACCACACGCACAGCCAGCCAGCGAGGGCGCCTGTGGGTAAGTCGATAAAGTGATGTTGATAAGTGGTCAGCACTGAGATCCCGATCAAGGCGAACCAGCCATGCACCAGCACACGCCAGAGCCCCTGGGTATGACGCTGGTACATCACCCACAGGATCACCAGCAGCGCGATATGCAGCGACGGCGCCTGGTTGAACGGCTTATCGAAACCGGCCAGCACTGCAAACAGCCAGCCGAACACGCCGTCCAGCTCAGGCCGCTCAAAGGTGAAACGCAGCGGCCAGATCAGGAAGCAACTGACAGCGATCACCTGGGCCGTCAGCAAGCGCAGTGCGTGCTGCTTGAGTTCATGGCGGGTATTGGGCAGCAGCAGGGAAAAGCCGTAGAGCAGGTCGATGGACCAGTAGGGCACGATGGTCCATGCCCAGAAGGGCATGTGGGTTTCCCAGTCGAACACCAGGGTGCCGACGTCGCTGCGCTGGCTGGTGACCCACGTGGCAAAGCCGTAGGTGCTGAAAAACAGCGGTGCCAACACCAGCAGCCACAGGACGGCGGGCTTCAACAGGCCGGGTTCGCGCATGCTTAGATCTTCTGCGCCAGGGACACGGTGAAAATGCCCCACTCATCCACGCGTTGGGTGATCTTGCGGAAGCCGGCGGCTTCCACTAACTGGTCCATTTCCGCCTGGCTGCGACGGCGCATCACCCAGGCCTGGCCCTGGCGGTGGCTGGTCAAGGCGCGAGCGATCAGTTCCAGTTGCGGGTGCCAGGGCTGGCCGGTGTAGACCAGATAGCCACCCGCCTCTACGGCCTCAGCCAGGCCAGCCAGGGAGCCGCCGACCATGCCGTTATCGGCGAACAATTCGTACAGCCCGGACACCACCGCCAGCGTCGGCTTGGGGTCCAGCGCCGCGAGGTCGGCGCGATCAAAGGCGTCACCTTTGACGAATTGCGCGATATCGCCCAGGCCTTTTTCGCGGATCAACGCGCCACCGTCACGCACGTTGATGTCGCTGTAGTCGCGCAGCAGGATCGATTCCGGCAGTGGCGAAACGCCCTGCAAGGCTTCGAGGATGTAACGTCCATGGCCGGCGGCGATATCGACGATGCGCACTTCACGGCGGTCATCGCGCAACTTGGCCATGGCCAGGCGCAGCAGCTCCTCGACGTTCAATTTGCGCTGGCGAATGCCACGCCAGCCGATGGAGTTGAGGTAGTTGGTGTCGATCATCCGCCCCAGCCCGCCCTTGCCGGTGGGCGTGTTGCGGTACACGTAATCCAGGGTGCTGCCCGAGTCGAAGCCGGTGTCGAAGCCCAGCTTCACGCCGTCCGACAGGCTTTTGCCCAGGCCCATGCTGGCGCGGGTGAGGCGCCAGTACAGGTCGCGCAGGGAATTGCGCGGCAGTGGCGCGGCGAGGGCTTCGGATTCGGCGCAGGTGGCGCCCAGCTTGTCGGCATCCAGCAAGGACGCGCGGTCCAGCGGGTAGGTGAAGTTTTGCAAGATAAAGCGCCTGGCGCTGCTCACGGCGGTGGCCCGGTCGCGTTCGCCGAGGGTGTCGTGGAAGAAGCCCGGGAGAATGTGCAGCTCTTTTTTCAGGCTGCCGAGGCGGTCGAAAAACTGCTGCTGGGGTTTGCGGTGCACCACGAAGTCGGCGCCAGACACCAGCACTTGGGTCGGCACCTGGATCGCCTGGGCATCGGCGACAACACGGTCGGCCGCTTCATACAGGCCCAGCAGCACGTTCACCGAGATGGCCTTGGTGATCAGCGGGTCGCTGTCGTAGGAGGCTACACGCTCCGGGTCATGGCTGAGGAACTTGGCCTTGACGTAGCTGTTGACGAAAAAATTGCCGCGAAACTTGCGCATCAGCGCCAGGCCCGGGCGGGCGAAGGGCACGTACAGCTTGACCTTGAAGGCCGGGGAGGCGAGCACCAGCGCGCGGATCTTCGGCGCGTAATCGTGCACCCAGGTGGCGGCGATCACGGCGCCGACGCTTTGGGCGATGACCGCGAGGTTTTCTTCCTCAATGCCGTAGGTGGCGCCGATGTGGTCGCAGAAGGTCTGCACGTCGCGGGCGCTGGTGGCGAAGCTTGGGCTGTCGCCGCGCTCCCCGGGCGACTGGCCGTGACCACGGGCGTCCCAGGCAAAGAAGTCGAATTGCGGCAGGTTCAGTTCATCCACCAGGTGCGCAATGCGCCCCGAGTGCTCGTGGCCGCGATGGAACAGCAGGATCGCCTGGCGCGGCCCGGTGGTGTCCGTGGCCGGCCAGTGGCGGTAGAAAAGCTCGACGCCATCATGGGTACTGAAGGTGTGCTCTTGCTGTTCGCGCATCGCAAAAATCCTTATGCAATCGGAGAGGTGTGTTCTTCTTTGAGGCCTTGGCGCACACGGTTGACCAAGGTGTAGGCGAGCAGGGCGGCGACCAGCCACATCACCGTGTTGACCCAGCCGGCACCCAGCCAGCCCAGGGCGACGCCGGTGGCCAGCACGCCGAGTACGAACGCCCGGTCGCTCTTGCCCATGGGCCCGTCGTAACGGCGTGACGCACCGACCATCGGCCCGAGTACACCGGCGTATTCGCTGAACACCGCCAGCAGCGCCACCAGCAGCACGGGAATGAGGCTGACGCCGGGGATCAGCGCAAACGGCAGGATCAGTGCGCTGTCGGCGATCACGTCACACAGTTCATTGAGGTAGGCACCCAGTCGCGACTGCTGGCCGAATTCCCGGGCAAGCATGCCGTCGATGGCATTGAGGGCCATGCGCAGGATCATCCACAGCGGGATCAGCGCGAACAGCCAGAGATGTTGGGCAAATGCAGCGATCAGTGCGCCGACCAGCAAGGATACGACGCCGGCCAGCACGGTGATCTGGTTGGCCGTGGTGCCATTGTCGTAGAGACGCTGCACAAGCGGGCGCAGCAGGTTTTGAAAACGCGGCTTGAGTTGGTAGATCGAAATCATGGGGGGTGACGCTTCCTTGTCCGTGGACCCGCGAAAAACTGTTTCGGAGTGTGCCGATTAATCACGGCCTGCACCAGTGATGGCTCGTGTTTATGGGGGTTTAGTCACAGTGATAGCGCTATGTAGGAGCTGGCTTGTCGGATCGCCGCACCGCAGCGATGCAGGCACCTCGGTTTATCAGCTGCACCGAGTCGATGCCATCGCAGGCAAGCCAGCTCCCACAAAAGCCTGATCCCACAGGGGATTTACGTTGTATTCGGACAAAAATTTCACGCTCCGTGTTATATCGTAACTAATTGTGTGTTAACGGGCGTTGAGTGGATGCAAGTGGATCTGGAAGCTGACGGCGCTTCGGTGGAAGGCCTTCCGCGTTTTCAACAGGGGGTGTTTCACGCCCGTCGATTGCGCCAAGCCGGCATCAGCCTGACAACCCTGGCCGTGGCCGGTTGGATACTGGCGCTGTTTGTTGCCCTGTTTGCCCCGCTGTCGATCTGGCCGGTGGTGTTGATCACCTGTTCGTCGGCGCTGCTGGTGCTGGTGGCCGGGTTGCAATCGGCGTGGTGGGTGGCTGATTGGCGTGCCCAGGTGCTGGAAGAACCCGCGGAGCCACTGATTGAGCCGCCCGCCGATGAAGCGGCGGGGTATTCGCGCCTTGTCGGGCGTTTGCGCAGTGGCCTGCTGGCCCAGATTGGCGCGCCAGTGCTGTGGCTGGCAGGTTGGTCGTTGCTGGCGCTGGTCAGCCTTATTGAGTTCTGGAACCTGGCCTTGCCCGCTGCGCCCGTCGGCCAATCGGCAAGCATCGGTGCCGCGCTGGCGTTGGCCTTGGCGTTCGGCTTGCTGGTGTTCGAGCGCCGCCTGGCCCAGGAGTCCGTTGCCCAATGGCCGGAAGCTTCGCCACTGGCGCAATTGAGCCGGGTGGCGATTACCTGCCTGGTGGTCAGTGCGCTTTGTTTGCTGTTTGCCGGTGCGGAGTCTGTGTGGCCGCTGCGCCTGGCCGTGCTGGTCGGCCTGCTGCCGGGGCTGGTGGCCGTGGAGTTTTTGCTGCGGGCCGTGCTTTCGCTGTTCAGCCCACGCCAGCCACGCCTCGAACCGCGCCTGATGGCGCAGAGTTTTATCGCCGGGCTGCTGCGCTGGCCGCCGCAACCCCTGCTGGCCTTGCAGCACGAACTGCACAACCGCTTCGGTATCGATCTGCGCCAGATCTGGGCGTTTACCTACATGCGCCGGGCGTTTCTGCCGGTGCTGCTGGTGGTGCTGGCGGTGGGCTGGTCTTTGACCGGCGTGCATGAAGTGCCCCTGCAAGGCCGTGGGATTTATGAGCGCTTTGGCAAACCCGTGGAAGTGTTCGGCCCCGGTCTGCACGCCGGGTTGCCGTGGCCGTTGGGCCGGGTGCTGAAGGTGGAAAACGGCGTGGTGCATGAGTTGGCGACCAGCGTCAGCGAAGCCTCCACCCCTGAGTTGGCACCCGCCGAAGGCCCGGCCCCGCTGATCGCCAACCGGTTGTGGGACGCCAGCCATGTGAATGACAAATCCCAGGTCATCGCCAGCAGCAGCGGCGACAAGCAGGGCTTCCAGATCGTCAACATGGACGTGCGGTTCGTCTACCGCATCGGCCTGACTGACCGTGCTGCACTCGCCGCCACCTACAACAGCGCGGATGTGCCGACCCTGATCCGCAGCACCGCCAGCCGCATCCTCGTCCACGACTTCGCCTCGCGCACCCTCGACGAATTGCTCGGTGAACAACGCACACGCCTAGCTGATGAAATCGGCCGCGCCGTGCAGGCCGACCTGCAAAAGCTCGACAGTGGCGTCGAAATTCTCGCCACGGTGGTGGAAGCGATTCACCCACCGGCGGGTGCCGCCAACGCGTATCACGGGGTGCAAGCGGCGCAGATCGGCGCCCAGGCGCTGATTTCCCGCGAACGTGGCGCGGCCAGCGAGCAGACCAACCAGGCCCAGTTGCAAGCCAGCACCGTACGCGATGAGGCCCAGGCCACGGCGCGCGAAGTGAACGCTGGCGCCAGAGCGGCCGACCTGCGCTTTGCCGCCGAACAAAAGGCCTACGCGACGGCGGGCCAGGCGTTCGTGCTGGAGCAATACCTCGGCCAGCTCAGCCAAGGCCTGGCCCACGCCAAGCTGCTCATTCTGGATCATCGCCTGGGCGCCGACGGCGCGCCGACGATCGATCTGCGTTCTTTTACTTTGCCGGCTGACCCTTCGGTGCCGCGTAAAGCCGTTCAATAAGGAGTCTGTCTGTTGAGCGCTCATTCTCACGACCATCATCACGGCCATCACCACCACCATCATCACGGTGATGAACACGCGGCGGGCCCGTTCCCTTGGCGGCGCATGGCCTGGGCGGTGCTGCTGGTGCTGTTTGCAGTGGCAGCCGCCAGCCTGGTGCAAGTGCGTTCCGGCGAGGCCACGGTGATTACCCGCTTCGGCAACCCGTCCCGTGTGCTGCTGGAACCGGGCCTGGGTTGGCGTTGGCCGGCGCCGTTCGAGGCGGCGATTCCGGTGGACCTGCGCCTGCGCACCACCTCCAGCGGCTTGCAGGACGTGGGCACCCGCGATGGCCTGCGCATCATCGTGCAGGCTTACGTGGCGTGGCAGGTGCAGGGCGACGCCGACAATGTGCAGCGCTTTATGCGCGCGGTGCAGAACCAGCCTGATGAAGCGGCGCGGCAGATTCGCACCTTCGTCGGCTCGGCTCTGGAAACCACCGCCGCGAGCTTTGACCTGTCCAGCCTGATCAACACCGACGCCAGCCAAGTGCGCATCGTTGATTTCGAAGCGCAATTGCGTCAGCAGATTGATCAACAATTGCTCACCACCTATGGCGTGCGTGTGGCGCAAGTGGGCATCGAGCGCCTGACCTTGCCGTCGGTGACGCTCACCGCCACCGTCGACCGCATGCGCGCCGAGCGTGAAACCATCGCCACCGAGCGTACTGCCGTGGGCAAGCGTGAAGCGGCGCAGATCCGTTCGGCTGCCGAGCGTGATGCGCGCATTGTGCAAGCCGATGCCACGGTGAAAGCCGCCGATATCGAGGCGCAATCGCGGTTCGAGGCGGCGCAGATTTATGGTCGCGCCTACGCCGGGAACCCGCAGCTGTATAACTTGCTGCGTTCCCTGGATACCTTGGGCACGGTGGTGACGCCGGGCACCAAGATCATCCTGCGCACCGATGCCGCGCCGTTCCGCGCCTTGGTGGACGGGCCGAAGGACGTCCAGCCATGACCGAGCGTGACAGCCCGGACAGCCCTTGGATCCAGGCCGGGCGCCTGACCTTCCTGGCGCTGTACGCGGTGACCGTGCTGGCGGCGTTGGCCTGGGCATTTTCCAATGTGCGCCAGATCGACCCGCAAAACCGCGCCGTGGTGCTGCACTTCGGCGCCCTGGACCGGATTCAGAATGCCGGCCTGTTATTGGCCTGGCCGCAACCGTTCGAGCAGGTTGTGCTGTTGCCGGCCGCCGACCGGGTGATCGAGCGCCGGGTAGAAAACCTGCTGCGTTCCGACACTGCGATCCAGGCCGACCGGGTGGCCAGTTTTGCCACGCCGTTGAGCGACGCCCTGGCCGGCTCCGGTTACCTGCTGACCGGCGACGCGGGTGTGGTGCAACTTGATGTGCGGGTGTTCTACAAAGTCACCGAGCCCTACGCGTTTGTGCTGCAGGGCGAGCATGTGTTGCCAGCGCTGGATCGGCTGGTGACACGCAGCGCCGTGGCCCTGACGGCGGCGCGTGACCTGGACACTATTCTGGTGGCGCGTCCCGAACTGATCGGCACCGACAATGGCGCCGCCGAGCGCCGTGAGCGGCTGCGCGGTGACTTGGTACAAGGCATCAATCAGCGCTTGGCTGAATTGGCCTCGACGGGCCTTGGGCTCGGCATCGAGGTGACCCGCGTCGACGTGCAATCGAGCCTGCCGGGCCCGGCGGTGAATGCCTTCAACGCGGTGCTGACCGCCAGCCAGCAGGCCGACAAAGCCGTGGCCAATGCGCGCACCGAGGCCGAAAAACTCACCCAGACGGCCAACCAGCAAGCCGACCGCCTGGTGCAGGTGGCCCATGCCCAGGCCAGCGAGCGCCTGGCCAATGCTCAGGCGCAAACTGCCACGGTCGCCAGCCTTGCCCAGGTCAAAGACCCGGGCTTGCTGCTGCGCCTGTACCGCGAGCGCTTGCCGAAGATCCTCGGCCAGGCCGGCTCGGTGACCACGGTCGATCCTAAAGACGACTCCCGCTTGATCATTCAGGGAGCCGAGCAATGAGCGCACCCATGCTGACTTCCGCCGAGCAGCGCAGTGCTGCCCGGCAATTGACCCTGGCCATGCTGGCCCTGGGTTTGCTGGTGCTCGGGCTGGTGTGGCGCTGGCTGGCACCGGACCAGACTGGCGTCAGCCAATTGTTGCTGGGCGTGGCCTCGTTGCTGGTGGCCGTGCCGGTGATGCGATCGGCCTGGTACAGCCTGCGTTACCCGAGCCTGCATGGCATCACTGACCAGCTGATCGCGTTGGCGATGATGGGCGCGTGGGCCACGGGTGATCTGCTGACTGCTGCGTTGCTGCCGATCATCATGATCTTCGGCCATGTGCTGGAAGAGCGCAGCGTGATTGGTTCCCAGGAAGCGATCCACGCATTGGGCAAGCTGACCCGCAGCCATGCGCGGTTGGTGCAGGCCGACGGCAGCATTGTTGAAGTGGACAACGGCACGCTGAACACCGGGGATATCGTCGAAGTGCGTGCCGGCGACCGCGTGCCCGCCGACGGGGTGGTGCTGTCCGGCCAGGCGAGCCTGGACACGGCGCCGATCACCGGCGAGTCGGTGCCGTTGGAGGCCAGCGTCGGCGTGCAAGTGTTTGGCGGGGCGATCAACCTGGATGGCCTGCTGCGCCTGCAAGTGACCCGTACCGGCAATGAGTCGACCCTGGGCAAAGTCATCGCGCTGATGCAGAACGCCGAGCGTTCCAAGCCGCCGATCACGCGGCTGCTGGAGCGTTATGCCGGCAGCTATATGGTGCTGGTGTTGTTGCTGGCGGCGGTGACCTGGTTTGTGACCAACGACGCGCAGGCAATGCTGGCGGTGTTGGTCGCTGCGTGCCCGTGCGCGTTGGTGCTGTCGGCGCCGGCCACGGCAATTGCCGGGATTGCGGTAGCGGCGCGCCATGGGATTTTGATTCGCAGCTCGGCGTTCCTCGAAGAGCTGGCCGACCTGACCTCCCTGGTGGTCGACAAGACCGGCACCCTGACTTACGGCACCTTGCGTCTGCAATCAATCGAGACAAGTGCGCCGGATCGCCAGGTGCTGCTGAATCTAGCGGCCAGCCTGGGGTCGGCCAGCAGTCACCCGGTCAGCCGGGCGTTGGCAGGGCTGGCGACCCAGGAGCAGCTGCTGGTGCTCACGGATATTCGCGAGCGCCAGGGCCTTGGTGTGGTGGCCCAGACCGAGCAGGGCGAAGCGGCGTTGGGGCGCCCGGAGTTGTTCGAGCAGTTGGGCATCGTCACCACTGCGGTGCCGAATCACGATGGCCCGATTGCCGGGCTGGCGCTGGACGGGCAGTTCCTCGCCTGGTTGCTGCTCGCGGACAGCGTCAAGCCGGAAGCCCGCCAAGCCCTGCAAGAGTTGCGGGAGTTGGGCCTGGGCCGGCAATTGCTGCTGACGGGCGACCGCCAGAGTGTGGCCGATAGCCTGGCGCTGGACGTGGGCATCAGCGATGTCGAGGCCCAGGCGCTGCCGGAAGACAAGCTCAACCGGGTGCTGGGTGAAATCGGCAACGGCTTCCGCCCGATGGTGGTGGGCGATGGGATCAACGATTCCCTGGCGCTCAAGGCCGGGGTGGTGGGCGTGGCGATGGGAGCGGGCGGGGCGGATATCGCCCTGGCGTCGGCAGACGTGGTGTTGATCGGCAGTGACTTGCGTCGCCTGGGCACCTGCGTGCGCTTGAGCCGCCAGTGCCGGCAGACGCTGCAGGTCAACGTGATCATCGGCCTGGGCTGGACGCTGGCCATCGTGGTGTTTGCGGCGTTTGGCTGGTTGGGCGCGGCGGGCGCCATGATCGCGGCGGTGCTGCATAACCTCAGCACGTTGCTGGTGCTGGGCAACGCCGGGCGTTTGCTACGCTTCCAGGAGCCACTTTTGAAGCTCGACGAATAATTTTCAGAAATATTTGCACACGGCTGTAACGCCGATGAGGGACCTCACTCTAGTGGTATGTCGAGACTGAACAATCCGTTTGGACCGACACCCCTACCGATCATGAGGATACAAAAATGAACTTCAAATCCGCTGCTGCTGGTGCCGCCCTCGCAATGGCCGCCGCTACCATGTTTGCTGGTGTTGTCACTCAGGCTCAAGCCGCTGACATGTCTGTGCACTGCTACGGCATCAACGCCTGCAAAGGCCAGAACGACTGCAAAACCAAGGACCACGCCTGCAAAGGCCAGGGTTCTTGCAAAGGCCAGGGCTTCAAAGTTCAAGCCAGCGCTGATGCTTGCACCAAGGCTGGCGGTACCGTCGGCGAATAACCGGCAACCGAGTGCTCCCGCAGCGGGTGCCCCCCACCGCTGCGGACACTTTGCCCAGGAGTGTCTGATGTCCGCTTCTCTTCCGAGCCTGGGTTATGGCCTGGGTCTACGCAGCGAGTACTACCAGCAGATCCTTGAACAGTCGCCGGCCGTGGATTGGTTCGAAGTGATCTCCGAGAATTATCTGGTGCAGGGCGGCAAAGCCTTGTACTACCTGGACGCGATAGCCGAGCGCTATCCCCTGGTGATGCATGGCGTGTCCCTGTCTATCGGCGGACCCCATGCCCTCGATACCGATTACCTGAAACAGCTCAAACAGCTCGCCCAGCGCATCCAACCGGCGTGGGTGTCCGATCACCTGTGCTGGAGCCGCGGCAGCGCCCATCAATTGCACGACCTGCTGCCCCTGCCTTACACCGAAGAAAGCCTGTACCACGTGGCCGGCCGTGTGCGCCAAGTGCAAGACGTATTGCAGCGCCCGTTGGTGCTGGAAAATGTCTCCAGCTACGTACGCTCCAAGGCTGATGAGTTCACCGAGTGGGAATTTCTCAACGCGCTGGCTCACCTGACGGGCTGCCAGTTGTTGCTGGACGTCAACAATGTGTACGTCAGCTCGCGCAACCATGGGTTCGATGCCTGGACGTTCATCCGCAACTTGCCGCCTGACAGCATCCGCCAACTGCACCTGGCCGGGCATATGGACTACGGCGACTATGTGGTCGATACCCATGACCACCCGGTGTGCGATCCGGTGTGGGCGTTGTACCAGCAGACGTTGGAGCACCTGGGGCCGGTGTCGACCTTGCTGGAACGCGACGACCATTTTCCGCCGTTCGAAGAGCTGCTCACCGAACTGAGCAAGGCCCGTGAACTGGGGGCTTCGGCATTGGCCAGGAGGTCGTTATGCGCCTGACCGATTGGCAGCTGGCGTTCGAACAGCATCTGTTGTCCGAGAATTCCGTCGCCAATAGTGGGTTCACCGCTACGTTATTGGGCGGGCCGACGCTGGATGTGGACACGGGCCTGGCGATTTATCACAACGCCTACGTGTCGCGGTTGCAGGAGGTGTTGCGGCATGACTTCGGCGCCATCTGGTATTGGCTGGGGGATGACGAGTTCGCGCTGTTGACCCACGCTTATGTGCGTCGTTATCCGTCTGCCCATTACAGCCTGCGCTGGCTGGGCGAGCGTTTCCCGGCGTTTATCGTGGAGCACCTGGTGGCTGAACAGAGCGCACCGCTGGCCGAGCTGGCGCGATTGGAATGGGCATTCACCCTGGCGTTCGATGCGCCGCAGGGCGAGCCGCTGACCCTCAATGACATGGCGCAACTGGCGCCTGAAGAGTGGCCAGGCCTGCAGGTGAGTTTGGCGCCGTCGGTGCAGCAGAGGCTGTGCCACTTCAACAGTGTGGCGATCTGGCGTGCCAGCAAGGATGAGTCGGACTTCCCCGACAGCCAGGCCCTGGCACTGCCGCAGGTTTGCCTGGTGTGGCGTCACCAGAATGTGTGTCATTACCGCAGCCTGGAACCCGCTGAGGCGAGCGCATTGGCCGGCATGGTGACCACTGGCTGGAATTTTTCAGAACTGTGCGAGCAGTTGCTAGTCACTTATGCAGAGGGTGCGCCACTGCAAGCGGTGACGTGGCTGAAACAGTGGATCCAGGACGGTTTGCTCGAGCGCCGAGCCCCATAGAGGAACGCTATCAAATCGATAGCCTCCTACTTTGTCTTCGGATGGTCTACCCTCACTCCAGACGTCTGAAACAAGGGGGGACTACTCATGCTCGCGCAACTTCCACCGGCCTTACAGAATCTTCAGCTACCGCTGCGTCTTCGACTCTGGGACGGCCATGAATTCAACTTGGGCCCCGAGCCCAGTGTGACCATCGTGGTGAAGGACCCCACGGTCGTGACCAAGCTGACCCATCCCACGCTCGATTCATTGGGCGAAGCCTTCGTCGAGGGCAAACTGGAGCTGGAAGGCTCCATCGCCGAGGTCATCCGGGTGTGTGACGAATTGAGTCACGCCCTGATCGAAGACGACGAGGGGAGTCGTCCGGTGCGCTCGATCCACGACAAGGCCACTGACGCAGCGGCTATTTCCTACCATTACGACCTGTCCAACGAGTTCTACCAGCTGTGGCTGGATCAGGATATGGCGTACTCCTGCGGTTACTTTGAAACCGGCAGCGAATCCATCGACCAGGCCCAACAAGACAAATTCCGCCACCTGTGCCGCAAGTTGCGCTTGCAGCCGGGCGAGTATCTGCTCGATGTCGGCTGTGGTTGGGGCGGGCTGGCGCGGTTTGCGGCGCGGGAGTTCGGGGTCAAGGTGTTTGGTATCACCTTGAGTAAAGAGCAGTTGGCGTTAGCCCGTGAGCGGGTGAAAGCCGAAGGTCTGGAAGACCAAGTCGACCTGCAACTGCTCGACTACCGCGACCTGCCGCAAGACGGACGTTTCGACAAAGTGGTCAGCGTGGGCATGTTCGAACACGTGGGCCACGCCAACCTGGCGGAGTACTGCAAGACACTGTTCGGCGCGGTGCGTGAAGGTGGCCTGGTGATGAACCATGGGATTACCGCCAAGCACACCGATGGCCGCCCGGTGGGGCGTGGCGCTGGCGAGTTTATTGAGCGTTATGTGTTCCCCAATGGCGAGCTGCCGCACCTGGCGATGATGACCGCTGAAATCAGCGAAGTCGGGCTGGAAGTGGTGGACGTTGAAAGCCTGCGCCTGCACTACGCGCGCACGCTGGACCATTGGAGCGAGCGTTTGGAAGACAATCTGGAAGCGGCAGCCAGGATGGTGCCGGAGCAGGCGCTGCGAATCTGGCGGCTGTACCTGGCCGGTTGCGCCTATGCGTTTGCCCGGGGCTGGATCAACCTGCACCAGATATTGGCGGTGAAGCCTCACGGCGATGGCAGCCATGAATTGCCGTGGACGCGGGAAGATATCTACCGCTGATTGACTGCAACACCGTAGATCCAAAAACTGTGGGAGCTGGCTTGCCTGCGATGGCGGTGTATCAGGACCGGATAAGTCGACTGATACACCGCT
>NZ_JBWKPU010000027.1:0-90509 GCF_059418405.1 Pseudomonas sp. GW821-FHT09A09 | reverse complement strand
CCCCCCCCCCCCCCCCCCCCCCCCCCCCCCCCCCCCCCCCCCCCCCCCCCCCCCCCCCCCCCCCCCCCCCACTACAGCCGTCAATAGCGCGGCGCTCAGGGCGTGGGGGTCACCGTTGAACAGCACGCCCAGTGGATCACTGCTTTCCAGGTGTCGATACAGGGCGCTGCGTTCGGTAAAGCTGCCCGCCATCCGCGCCGCCGCCTCCACATAGTCTTCATGGGTGCGGGCAATGCTCCACTGCGGCAACCCCACCCGGCGAAACAGGCCTTCGTCGATATGTTCGAACACCTGCGGCCCGGTCTTGCACACGCCCGGCAGGCCCACGGTAAAGGCGTCGATGATGCCGTTGGTGTTGCCGAACGGGAACGGGCTGAGAAACATATCGCAGCCATTGAGCGTGGCCATGTAGTCGGCGTAAGGCTGGTGCGGGTACACCGTGGCGTCGCCGACGTAGCGCTCGATCAACCGCACCAGTTGCGGGAACAGCAAGCCCTGGGCCTGCCCCACCAAAAAATGAAAACGCACGCGCTTGCCGCTGCTGTGCAAGGTGCGCACGGCAATCGCCTGGCAGGCGCGCAGGAAGGTCGGGTTGAGTTTCATGGTGGTGGCGGCGACGGCGATGTTGACCCAGGGCGTGTCTTCGCGCACGGCAGCCGGCAAGTCGACCGCGATGGCGGAGGGCCGATAGGGCTGCCCATTGGCGGGCAGTTGCAGCAGGCGCTCGGTGAAGCACGCCGGGTCGCCGACAAAATCCGACTCGACGCTGATGCAGTCGATGTGCCGTGACGCGGTCGTGGCCGGATGCCCCAGCGCCGCCACCTGCAAAGGCGCAAAGCGCAGGTTGCTGGCAAACATCGTGATCTGGAACATGCCGACGCTGGGCATGTAGAACACGTCGGGCTGGCGTGCGGCAGCGAGGCTGGTGAGTTGCCGCAGGCAGGCAAACAGGTCGTCGGGCTCGCGCAATTCGATGAATTCATCAAACACGGCGCGGCCCAGGGCATCCACATTGGCAGCGTACCCCACCGCCACCACGTGAAAATCTCGCCGTGCCGCTTCCAGCGTCAACGAGTGGGTGCGATAGATCGAATGCCCACCGGAGAACCATTCCAGCAACACCAGCATCAACGGTTTTTCACGTGCTGGCGCAACGCCCATAGGCACGCTGCGAATGCCCACGCTGTCGAGCTTGCGTTCGATCAGCGTGTTGATCGACGCCTTGATGCGGTGGCGTTGTGGCAAGTCGGCGTAGCTGCAATGCATGTACACGTCGTGCAGCACGTTCAGCGGCAAGGTATCCAGGCTATCCAGTTGCTCCAGGCGCCCAGGCAACCAGGCCAGCAGCGCCTCGCGCTTGGAATGCGCAGCCGGTGTGCCGAGAAAACGCGGCGACATCAACGCCATGAACAGCGCGGCTGCGAGCGTTGGGTTTTGTGCCCACAGCAGTTCCACATCCAGCGGCAATTGCGACTCCGGCGAATACAGCAGACAGAACTTCACCAGGTCCTGTTCGGCGATGCGGTAGCCGTTGCCCCCTGGCCCGAGCAAATTCAGCGAGCGCAGGATGTGGTCGGCGTTGATAAAGGCGCTGGCGGCAAACAACGAAGACAGCCAGCGCTGCAGGTTGATCAACTGGCCGAACCCACCCGGGCTGATGCTGAAGCCCGGGTCGGAAAACAATGCGGTAATCGCGCAAGTCAGCCGCGTGAGCACATGGCTTTCCAGCTCGCCGGGCGTGAGCGCGGGCGACACGCTGAGGGAGAATTGCTCCGACAGCTTGCCGTAGTTGCGGTCGATCAATTGCAGCAGGCGCACCAGTTCACGGGCGCCGCCCTCGTGGTCGCGGCTGTAGCACAGGTACTCGAAGGCTTCGAGGGAAAACACCGGTTCGTTCATGGTGCGGTGCCCTGGGCCACGTCGATGTTCACCTGGTCGGCAGCGCTGCCCAGCGGCGTGAGGTGATAGTCGCCGGTCAGCGGTTGGCGCCAGGTGTCGCCGACCATCTGGCTCTGGTGATACTGGCGCGTCGGTTCGGAGGAGGTGTCCAGCAGGCTGTTGTGGATCAGCCCGCCACGGCTGATCAGCACCGCGCCACTGCCGGTGGCCAGGATCGAGGACGTGCCGTTGCCCTGATTGAGGTAATTGCCCGACGGCGTGTCGAGGTCCAGGCGCAGGGTACCGTCCACCACTTGCAGGGTGTTGGTGCCATTGTCGAAGCTCAACGCCGCACCGCTGGCACTG
Organism: Pseudomonas sp. GW821-FHT09A09; assembly: GCF_059418405.1. Classification (NCBI taxonomy): domain Bacteria; kingdom Pseudomonadati; phylum Pseudomonadota; class Gammaproteobacteria; order Pseudomonadales; family Pseudomonadaceae; genus Pseudomonas; species Pseudomonas sp. GW821-FHT09A09. The sequence continues at coordinate 88,265 of NZ_JBWKPU010000027.1, read as the reverse complement.
CGCGCGGTGACGGTGAGGTCGCCGCCGCCAGCGGTCATTACGTTGTTAAAGCCGCGGGCGTTGGTGGCGGTGAATTGCAGCCCCGCCCCCGAGCCCAGCGCAGTGCCTTGCAGGCGAATATCGCCACTGTTCGACAGGATATTCACCCCATTGCCCGCCCCCGACGCGCCGCTGCGAATACTCAAGCCCGGCGCAGCAGAAGCCGCGCCTGCCGTCCCGCTCAGCGACAGGTTGCCATCCAGGGTCGTCAGGTTGATCACCGAACCGGTGCCCGTGGAATTGACCACGGTGCCGGAGTCGCCGGCGCTGCGGCCATCAACCACAATATCGCCCCCCACACCCGCGCTGAGTGTCACCGCGCCGGTGGTGGAGGCCGCCAGGAATACGCCACGGCCCGACGCCGCAGCGCCCTGGACCGTCAAGGTGCCGCTGCCCACGCTCAGGGTTTGGGTCGATGACGCCGCCGTCGAACACACCAGCACACCACTGCCCGACACCGCACTGCCCCGCAGGGTGACATTGCCACTGCCGGTGGCCGCGATGGTGTTGCTGGTGCTGAAGATCCGCGTGCCGTTGCCGCTGCCCAGGTTGGTGCTTTCCACCGTGATGGAGCCCCCACCCGAGGTCACGATAGTGCTGCCACCGGTCAGCACAAAGGCATCGCCGCTGCCCGTGCTGCTGGCCTGCACGGCGGTGATGCTGATGTTGCCGCCACCGGCGTCCAGGGTGCTGCGGCTGATGTTGATCGCCGTCGCGGTAGAACCGGCGGCCAGGCTGGCGGACGTGGCGCCGCGCAAGGTGATATCGCCGCCGCTGGTGCTGATGCGCGTGCCGTTGGTCAACGAAATACCCACGCCATTGCTGACGTTGGTGCTGGCCCAGGACGTCGCCGGGTCTACCGCGCCGCTGAGGGTGAGGTTGCCGCCATTGGTGCTGATGCTCGCGTTGCTCAGGGCCACCGAGCCGTTGCCGCTGTTGTTGAAGTTGGAGACCAACGACACGTTAAGCGTCTTGCCGGTGCCATTGCTGATGCTGGTGTTGGTCATCACGATATTGCGGTGCGCCTGCAGGGTCAGGGTCGCGTTGCCCACGCCCTTGACGTTGTCCAGCACGTTGATATCGCCGGACGTGCCCGCCCCTGAAGAGGTGGTCACGAGGATGTTCGCGCCTTCCGACAACGAAGCATTCAGGGTCGCCGAACTCAGGTTGGAGCTGGCCCCCGCGTTCGGCGTGAAAGGCGTGCTGCTGGACGTGCCGGTGCTGGCGGTGCGGGTGATGTTGATGTTGAACGGGTCGATCAGCCACGTGCCGCCCTGCCCCGACACCGCGCTGAGGTCGACCACGCCCATCACATCCAGCGCGTGCCCGGAGGTTTCCACCAGCCCGCCACGCCCCTGGCTGCCGGCACCGCGCACGCTGATGCCGCCATAAAATTGCGTGCTGTCCCTGGACCAGAGGATCACTTTGCCGCCGTCACCCTGGCTCAACGCATTGGCGTTGATGCGTGCATCGCTGCCCATGAAGGTGCTGTCAGCCTGGTGCAGGTTGCCGCTGCCCTGGTAGTCGCCGCCCATCAACACCGTGCCGCCGCCGATATCGCCGTCGGCATCGATACGGCCGCTGTCGAACAGGCCCACGTATTGGCCGGTCATGGTCACGTTGCCGCCGCGCTCGCCGGCGTTTTTGCCCGACACATCGAGCACGCCGCTGTTGACCACCACCCCGCTGTCACCGCCATCGAGAATGATGCGGCCATTGCGCTGTTGCAGGCTGCGGGCTTCGATCACGCCTTCGTTGTTCACCACATTGCTGAGCATGGCCTGGGAGTCGCGGGCGGTCATGGCCACGGCACCGCCGTTGGCACTGAGCAGCCCGCGGTTGATCACGCTGGCGCCGATGGCCGGGTCGTTGACCTCGACGTTGATCAGGCCGTCACCGGTGAAGTCCAGGGTGATTTTTTCCCCGCCGCCCAACACCACCGAACCGAGCTTGGCGACCACCGTGCCTTCGTTGCGCACCTGGCTGCCCAGCAGCGCGACACTGCCGCCATCCCGCGCACTGATCGTGCCCTGGTTGATCACCGCGCCACCGCTGGGCCCGGAAAACACGTACTTGCCGGCCATGAAGTCGCTGTTGGAAATGTTCAGCGAACTGGCCACCAGCCCGCCCACATCCACCATCGACCCCGCGCCAAACAGCACGCCCTGGGGGTTGATGAGGAACACCTGGCCATTGGCATTCAGGTGCCCAAGGATCTGCGAACCGTCGCTGCCGGTGACCCGGTTCAGCGCTACCGACGACGCCCCCGGCTGCAGGAAATTCACCTGGGCGGCGCTGCCGATATTGAACGTGTCCCAGGTGGTGATCAGGCGGTCGCTGCCCTGGTGCACGGTCATCACATTGCCGTTGCTGCTGATGGTGCCGCTGCCAGCGACCACTTGGCCATTGGTGGGCAACGCGTTGCTGTCCAGCGCCAGCGCGGGCAACGGCGTCAGGCTGTAGAGCGCGCAGAGCACGGCGAAACTCAAGGGTTTGAGAACAGGCAGCGCGGTTTGGAATTGTGGTTTGCTCACAGCCTTCTCCTCAGAACGAATAGTTGATGCCAGTGCCGACGGCGCTGATGGTGGTGCCCGCGCCGGGCGAGTAGCCGCTGGCCGCCGTAACGCCGGTGAGGGCGAAGTTGTAGTTGGCCAGGGAGTTGTTCTTGAGCAGCACGTACTGGGTGAACAGGTCGATGCGCTTGGTCAGCTTGTAGTTGGCGCCAATGGCGTACTGGGTGGCGCCCATGCCGTGGGTGTCGCACTCCACCGGGGTGGCGCGGATCATCTCGCACTTGCCGGGCAAGGCCTTGCCGTAGCTGGCCTTCAGGGTCCAGGGGCCGATCTTGTGGGACGCCCCCACCAGGTAGGCCCGGCGGCGGTACTTGGAAAGGTCGCTGGTGGTGGTGCTGGTGTTGATCACGCCGTCTTCGGAATAGGACAGGTCATCGGCGATCAGCGACAGCTTGGTCGCGCCAAAGTCGTAGGCCAGCCCGTAGCGGAAACTGAAATCATCCGACGAGGTGCCATCGGTGACGTGGGTACTGCTGCCCAGCCCGCGCGCGTTGCGCCCAAGATCCGCAATGCCGAAGTAGTTGATGTGCCGTTCGGTGGCGAACACCGCCGTGAAGCCGCCGTTGTTGTAGGTCAGGCTGCTGCCGTAGACATAGCCTTTGTCCACATCACTGGCGGCGCTCATGCCGTTGTTCGAATAGGCCAGTTTGAGTTGCAGGCCGTTCCACTCCGGCGTCCAGTATTCCACCACGCCGGCCTGGCGGCGGTTGAACGCCGCGTCGCCATTCACCGCCGTGTCGTTGTAGCTCTGCGGGCCGTTGACGTTGGTCGACAGGCCGGCGCTGAAGCCCGGCGAGCCGATGATGTTGAAGTACGCCGCACTGGTCTTGCCGTTGAACGGGTCCAGGGTGGTGGTGGACTCCTTCATCGGCATGTCCCACACGCCATACAGCAACGTGCCGTAGTCGGTGTTATTGAACGCCGCACCGGTGTTGCGCAGCTTGGTGCTCGGCGATGCCGACGGGTTCACCGACTTGTCGTTGCTCGCGGTGTAGTTCATCGAGATGCCGTATTCCAGTTGCCACAGCAGCTTCCAGTCATCGCTGAGGCCATAACCGCCGTGCACGCCGAGGGCGGACACGTTGTCGCGGGCGCGCCAGAAGCTCGCCATGTTGCGCCCGTTCGGCGTGGCCAGGCGGCTCTGGTCAGCCGGTGCTGCCGGGGTGGAGCCGTGGCGGTCGACGTATTCCGGGACGATGCCGAAGTTGCCGTAAATGACGGTGTCGGTCTCGGCCACTTCGAAGTCTTCGCCCTTGGAGCCGATGTCGCTGGCCAGCCCGGCGAACGCCTGGGGCGAACCGGAAATCGAGAACCACAGGCGCTTGGCCGCACGGTCATCGCTGGTAGGGTCGGCACCCGGGGAGAACGCCAGGCTGGTGTTCATCACCAGGTCGCGGTGATAGAGGTTCAAGCCCACGCCGTAGCCGTAGCGTGTGAGGGTGTTTTCACTGGCGTCCCACGGGTTCTGGTTGACCGTGACCTTGCCCGCATCGGCAAACAACGTGCCCTCGGCGATAGCGCCGTTGAAGCGCCCGAGGTATTTGCGCAGCTCCAGGCGGCCGAGCACGCCTTCATCGCCGGCCACTTCACCGACAGGATAGGCGCGCACACCGTTAGGCCCGCCAAGGCTGAGTTTTTCCGAGGAGTCGAGGTTCTTGTCGGCCCACTGCCCGGTCACCGAGCCAAACAGCGAGTAGCCATTGCCCAGGTATTGCAGGCGGCTGAAGCTCAGGTTGGCCTTCTTGTAGTGCCCGGCAGCGTTGGCGGTGAGCGCGTCCAACGCGGCGTCGGCCGGCGTTTTTTTATCCAGGTCGCCGATGCCGTAGGCCAGGCTCCAGGTGTTGCTGCCTTGCCAGTCATCGCGCCAGTTGCCGTACAGCGTGGCGCTGCGAAACACCGCCGACTTGTTCACGGTAAAACCACCGGCGGAGTCTTCGAAGCGCCGGTGATCTTCGGCCAGGTTGACACTGATATTGCTGTCACGCGAACGCAGCAGCGAGCTGTTGATGAACACCGAAGACACCTGCGCGGTGCCGTCGGCATCCAGGCCCTTGAGGTTCTTGCCGATGCTGTATTCCAGCTCGGCGTAGTTGGCGCCCACCGAGATCCCGGTGGCGCCCAGCGGTTGCTGGTAACCGATGCCCTTGATGTTCAGGCCTTCGAAGGAGTTCTGCGAAGTGGCGGTAAAACTGTCGCCAAGGCCCAGGGCGTCGTTGAGGCTGACGCTGGAAGTCAGGCGGTTGCTGCCGGTGTAGTAGTTGCCGTAGTTATCGATGGCGGCGCGGGCGGTCCAGGCGGTCATCTCGCTGAGCTTGAGCACAATGTCGGCGGCGCCAGGCTGCTGCGACGGCCGCAGGATCGCGTGCACGGCCACGCCGGTGATGTCCGACAGGCGCAGTAACACACGCTCCAGGTCTTGCTCTCGGATGATGGTGCCGGAGGGCAGCGCATGGATGAACTGCTGCTGCACTTCGGGGCGCAAGCGCACATTGGCGTCCGGCAACGCGCTGACCTGGCCGATCACGCCCTCGGAAACGCCGATGGTCACCTGGCCATGTTGAATGTCCTGGGCCGGCAGGTAGGCACGCGCCACCAGGTAACCCCGCGCCCGGTACAACGCCGTAACCTGCGCGGCGGCGTCACGCAGGCCATCCAGGTCCAGGGTCTTGCCGGCGTAGGGCAGCAGCACCGGTTGCAACTGGGCATCACTGAGTTCGCGGTTGCCGGTGACCACGAAGCGCTTGACCTGCACTTGCACCGTCGAGTTGCCCGCCTTGGGCACGGGCGTATCGTCCTGGCTTTCGATGCGCACACTGCCGGGGGTGGCCGGCTGGGCATTGTCGGTGGGACGCAGCACCGAGCGGCTGTTATCGAACAGAGTGCCCGACGACGGCAGCGTGTCGGCCTGGGCCTGGGCAGCGATCAGGGCGGCGGCCAGCAGCGACAATGCGCCAGGCCCCCAGGCGCGTGGCACCCGGGCAGTGGGGAGAGTTGGGCTCATACAGTTCTCTTATTGTTTTTATCGAGACGCAGCGTTGGGCAAACAGCGTGGAGCTCAGGGAAACAGCATTCGCGCCACCGCCTTGTCACCCAAGAGGCGCGCCGCGTTGTGGCCGATACCGGGAATCGTGTGCTGGGGATGGCGCAAGGGGATCTGCCATTGGTTCGACAAGAACTGCTCGTAGCTGACGAAATTCAATTGCCGATCAAGCCGGGTGTCGCCCTGGTAATTGGCCCCGCAGGAGCTGTCGAGCACACGGCTGGTGGGGTTGTTGTCCTGGGCACCGACCAGGTAGGTGATATCGCGCGCGGCATAGCGGGCAAACACTTGGCGGTTCGTCAGGTGCTGGTTCTGCAGGTAGGCGGGCGCATTGTCGAGGCCATAGCGATAGCGGCTGTAGCTGGGGCACATGATGCTCACCACCGGCTTGAACACGCCGTCCTGCAAACGGTTTTCGTCGAAGTACACGTAGCTCGAGGGGCTGGCGACCACGTAGCGGATCGTCAGGCCGTGGGCCTTGAGGCTGGCGTCGAGGTCATTCATCACCGCGTAGCGTTGCATCAGTTGCGCGCCGGCCGAATGGCTGACCATCACGATTTCCTTGAGCGCCGGGTATCGCTGGCGATCGGACAGGTAGCCGACCACATCGTCGAGCACCTGGAAGGCTGGAATGCCTTTGCGCCCGAACTGCGATTCGATGCCGTGCATCCACTTGTCCCGTGGCCACAGCGGCATGTCATTGCTCACGCCTGAATCGGTGGGGGTGAGGAAATTCGGCGCCAGCAACAAGGTGGTGGTGCTCGGCAGACGGGCGTTGCCCAGCAGCTTGCGACCGGTGTTGAAGTACTGGTCGGCGTCGCGCTGCACGCCGTGCAAAATCACCACCGCACGCTCCAGGGTCTTGGGCGGGTTGTAGAGGTCGGCGTTGGCGTAGATCGGAAACGGGTAGGCGCTGTCATCGTGGCCCAGGCGCAAGACCTGGCGGGCATCGGCTTCAGGCTTGTCGACGCCTTCGCTGTGCACGTCGACCTTGGCGCAACTGCTCAGGGTGCCCATCAGGGCGAGGGACGCCAAAACGGCGGTGAAGGGTTTCAGGGCGGTGGGCAGGCTTATGAACATGACCGGGCACTTCTCTTGTTTTTTTAAGAGCCTATCAGTGCTGTCCACCTATTAAAAATATCTAAATAACGTGGTTTGGATACTTTAAAAATATGCCTATCAGGCGCCCAGCACACGCCCTACCCGCTCGCGGATCAGCTCCCAGGCCTCGGGGTTCAGCAGATGGGGCGGGCGCTCGCCACGCAGCAACGCCGCGATCTGCGCCGCCGATGAGCGCGCCACATTGCGCCGGCCACCGTGGGTGACGCCTGCCGTGTGAAACGTCGCGACCACATTGGGCAAGCTCATCAACGGTGCATCCTGGGGCGGGGGTTCACAGGCCCACACATCCAGCCCGGCGCCGCTCAAATGGCCGTTCTTGAGGGCCACGTACAACGCCGCTTCATCATGGATGCCACCCCGGGCAGTCGAGAGGAATACCGCCCCCCGCTTCATCGCGGCGAACTGCTCGGCGCCCATCAAGTGGCGAGTGCTGGCATCCAGCGGGCAATGCAGGGACACAACATCACTGCGCCGCAACAGCTCGGCCAAGGTCACCGGCTGCGCGCCATGGGCCTGCATCTGCTCATCGCGCAGGTGGGGGTCGTAGGCCAGCACCTCCAGGCCAAAACCGCGGGCGATGGTCGCCACGCGCCGGCCGATTTCCCCCAGCCCGATCAGGCCGAGGGTGCGCCCATGGATCTCTTCGCCCATCAGGTCTTCGCGACTGAAACCCGTGGCGTGGCGCAGGGTGTTGTGGGACTCGACGATGCGCTTGACCACCGCCAGCAGCAGGCCAAAGGTGTGCTCGGCCACCGAGTGGGCATTGGCACCCGCCTGGTTCATCACGGCAATGCCCGCACGGCTGCAGGCGGCGACGTCCACCGTGTCGAACCCCGCGCCGCCCGACGACACGCAGAGCAGTGCCGGGCACTGCTCGATCAACGCCGGGCCGGCAAACCAGTGCCTGGGCAACTCGTCCTTGGCGGCCGAGACATGGTAGGCGTGGGCCTGGCGCAAGGCGGCCAGGGTACGTGCATCGTCGCCCTGGCGCGGCAGCACCTGCAGCGCCAGTTGGGGGGTGGCCTGGATCATTTCGTCAAAGACGGGGTTGATCCAGAAATCTAGGCGACACACCTGCATCACTCGGTTCATCCGGGCTCCTAGGCTTGTGGGTTGGCAGCAGTTGAAGGGCGTGGTTCGACCATGGTGAGCACGATGGCGAAGGTGATCAGCGAGCTCACGCCGAGAAAACCAAACACGTAGTCCCAATTGAAATGATCGAGCAACAAGCCGACCACGAACGGCGTGAAGGCACCGCCCAGGGAACCGCCGGTATTGACGATGGACGCGGCAAACGGCACACGCTCCTTGGTGGCCAGGCCCATGGGGTACACCAGGAACGTGGAGTAGCCGATGTTGAGCAGGATGCCCGCCAGCAGGAACACCGCCGACAACAGCACGGGGTCGCTGGGCGCGTTGAGCAGCACGACCATCATCAGCACCGTGGCCAGCGAACCGATCAGCATCGCCGGTTTGCGCCGACGGTCGAACACCCGGTCCGAGAGCCAGCCGCCCAGCAGGTTGCCGATGATCGCGCCAACCCACGGCGCGGAGGCCACCATGCCCATCTTCAACACCGAGTACTGCTTGACGGTGATCAGGTAGGTGGGCACCCAGGTCATGATCGAATAGGTGATGCCGACCATCAGGAAGTAGCCCATGGCACAGGCCCACACGTTCCATGAGGCGAGGATGCTTTTGTTGTCGGCCAGCAGCGGCACCTGGCGGGTGCGGATCAGCCGGTCGAACCACGCCGGGATGCGCACCATCGGCTGGACCGAGGCCGCGCCCTGGGCTTGGCTGCCCTGGATATGCTGCAACTCGCTGGCCGAACAGTGCGGGCTGTCGGCCGGATCGTCCTTGACCAGCCACCACCACAACAGGGCCACGAAGAACCCCGGGATAGCGAAGAAAAAGAACACTTCGCGCCAGCCGTACAGGTGCACGATGTAGGCACACAGCGGCGGCACGATGGCCGGCGCCACCTTGATCGACGACATGAAGATGCCCGTGGCCAGGCCCTTTTCGCTCGGCGGAAACCAGCGGTTGATGATCGACACGATGCCGATGTTGATCGGCCCTTCCGCCGCCCCCAGCAACGCCCGCGCCAGCTTGAGCTGCAGCACGCTGGAGGTGAAGCCGATGAGCAAGGTGGCCAGGGAGGTCAGGACCAGCGAACCGGTCAGCAGCTGGCGGATGCCGTAGCGGCCGAACAGGTAGCCGGCGGGGATCTGCACGATGGCGTAGGTCAGGTAGAACAGGCTCGCCAGGGCGCCGATGTCGGTGTTGCTCAGGTGGTATTCCTGCTTGATGAAGGGCACCACCACGCCGATGTTGGCACGGTCGGCACCGGCCACCATGTAGGCCAGGAAAAACAGCGCCGCCACGACCCAGCGGAAACGGCTGGTGGATTTGGAGTCAGCTTTCATTTCTTCACCGATCTTTCTTGGAGTTATGGTCGGTACGCCGTGAAGAAACCCTCACGCCAGTAGGCCGTGAGCGGGATAGTGCCGAGGAAATTTAAGTAGACATAGAGATATTCCGTGAACTAAAAACATTCCAAAACCAGATGGAGTTCATCCTGTGCCTACCTTCAAACAGCTGGAAGCGCTGATTGCCGTGGTCGACCACGGCACCTTCGACGGTGCGGCCAATCGCCTGGGCCAGGTGCAGTCGGCCATTTCCCGGCAGATCCAGGAACTGGAGCACTGGCTGGGGTTTGCGCTGTTCGACCGCAGCGGCCGTGGCGCCCGGCTCACCGCGCTGGCCGCACCGGTGGTGGCCCAGGCCCGCGACGTGCTGTTGCAGCGCGACATCGTCAACAGTTGCCTGATCAGCCCGCAGGTGCTCAGCCGTAGGTTGCGCATCGGCATCACCGAACTCAGCGCCCTGACCTGGCTGCCGCGCTTGATCAAGGCGGTTTCCAGCCATTACCCCAAGGTGCGCATCGAGCCGGAGGTCGACCTCAGCGTGCGTCTGCATGGCTTGCTGATGGCCGGCCAGGTCGATGTGATCGTGGTGCCGGATGCGTTCAGCAGCAATGGCCTGATCAAGGTGGCACTCGATGAGGTGCGCAACAACTGGTTCTGCGCACCGGGCTTGCTCGATCACCAGCAGCCCCTGAGCCTGGAAGATTTGAGCCATTGCACCCTGCTCGCCCAGGGCCGGCTGTCGGGCTCCGGCCTGCTGGTGGACAGCTGGCTCGCCACGCACCAGGCCAGCCCCAGCGCGCACATCCCGTGCAGCAGCCTGGCGGCCCTGATCGGCCTGACCGTGTCCGGCCTGGGCGTGACCTACCTGCCCGACATCACCGCCGCGCCCTACTTGCTCAATGGGCAGCTGGTGAAGCTCGATGTGACGCCGCCGCTGCCCACCACGCCCTATGTGGCGCTGGCGCGGGCCGACAGCTACAGCCCGTTTCACCGGCATGTGATGGAACTGCTCGGCGAGCACTGCGACCTGCAACAGGCTTATGGGCGCCCGGCATGATCAACATCAAGCAGATCGAAACCTTTTACTGGACCCTCAAGCTCGGCACCTTGCAGCGGGCCGCCACGCGCCTGTTCATCACCCAGTCAGCCGCCACCAAGCGCCTGCAGGAATTGGAAAAACAAGCCTGCCTGCCGCTGTTCGAACCCGGCAGCCACAAGGTGCAACTGAGCGCCAAGGGCGCCGAATTGCTGGAGGCCAGCGAAGGCCTGATCGCCAGCCTGGCCCAGCTGGACGCCTTGCGCGGCGCCGCCCACCAGGTACAGCGCGCCGTGCGCATGGGGTTGACGGAACTGGTGACCATCACCTGGTTCACCGACTTCGTTGCGCGCACCAAGGCCCAGCTGCCAGACATCAGCCTGCACCCGGACGTGGACCTGTCCGCACGCCTGCAACGCAAGCTGCTCGACGGTGACCTGGACCTGGTCGTGATCCCGCAGGACTACGTCACCGCCGCCATGGCCTCAATCCCGCTGCAATCGATCAGCTTCACCTGGCTGGCACCGCCGCACCTGTTCCCCGAAGGCACCACGCTGTCCCTCAAGCAACTGGCGCTGTGGCCGATCATCGTGCAAGGCCCGGACTCAGGGATCACCCAACGCTGCGAGCAGCTGTTTGCCCAGGAGGGTATCGAGTTCAACCACGTGTACGGCAGCAACAGCCTGTTCGCGCTGCTGGCGTTGATCCGTGCGGGGGTTGGCATCAGTTGTTTGCCGAGGGGTTTGTTCGTGGACGAGATCGAGCGCGGGGAATTCCAGGAGGTGGCGCTGGAAGTGCCACCGGCTGCGGTGAACTATCACCTGGCGTTTCTCAAACATGGGCGCACCGCGCTGATTGACACCCTGGCCGACCTGGCGCGCCAGTCGACCCAGGGCGATGCCAGCCGTTAGAGCAACAGCCGCGAGAAATCGCAGCAGGCCTGGGCCATCTGCGCCACGTCCTGGTTCAAGCCGAACTGGCGATCGACCCGGTGCAACGCCACATAACGCACGCTCGGCAATTCCGGTTCGGTGACCAACGCACGCAGCGAACCTTGTTCGATCAGATGGGACAGGCACGCCTTGGGCAGGTAGCTCACGCCAATCCCCGACAGCGCCAAGCCCACCTGCACCAGCAGGTTGTGGCTGGTGAGCGTGCGCGGCATCTGCACGTTATGGGTGGCCATCCAGCGCTCATAGATCAAGCCGGTGCCCGACTGCGAGCCCTGGGTGAGCACGGTGTAGCTGGCGAGGGTTTCCAGGCTGACCGGGTCGGCGTCAGGGATCAGCCCGGGCGAGCAGATCCAGGCGTTGTCCACGCTTTGCAGCGGGGTGCTGTGAAAGCGTGAGTCGCTGTAGGCGTCGGGCACGATCACCAGGTCCAGTTGATCGCTTTCCAGTTTGCGGAACAGTTCGCTGCTGAGTTCCACCGACGGTTCGATCTGCACCTTCGGGTACGCCTGACGCAGCGCCTCCACCAGGGCCGGCAGCCAGGTCAGCGCAGTCAGCTCGGTGACCCCAAGGCGAAACCGGCGCACCAGCACGTTGCGCGCGCTGACCCGTTCGAGCAACTGGTCGCGGCTGTTGAGCAGGTCGCGGGCGTAGTCGAGCAGTTCGCCGCCCTTTTCGGTCAGCCGCGCATTGCGCTTGCTGCGGTCGAAAATCTCCACATCGAAGGTTTCTTCCAGCTCCTGGATGCGCTTGGAGATTGCCGACTGCGACATGTTCAGCTTGTTCGCCGCCGCTTCGAAGCTGCCCAGTTCGGCAATCCAGTAGAGCGCGTCGATTTGCTTGAAGGTGATCATGCCGGCCAACTCATGATAAAAAGCGATGCTAACACATCATAAAATATCGCTAAAACTGTCCGTTCATCGCTCCTAAGATTTGGCCATAGCCCGTCGCTATCCAACGATTCTGGAGATTTGCCATGTCCTTGCCCGGTTCCCGCATCCTTCCCAACGCACCGATGGCCCCGGCCGAACTGGTGGAGGCGTTCGCCCACGTGGTCACGCCGCACATCAGCGACAACCTGGGCCGGCACATCGGCGCCCGTGGCCTGACGCGCTACAACCGCACCGGCAAGCTGGTGGGCACGGCGATCACCGTAAAGACCCGCCCCGGCGACAACCTGCTGATCTACAAAGCCATGAGCATGATGCAACCCGGCCACGTGCTGGTGGTGGACGGCCAGGGCGACACCAACAACGCGGTGATCGGCGAACTGGTCAAGCTCTACGCCCAGCAACGCGGCTGCGTCGGGTTTGTGATCGACGGTGCGATCCGCGACGTCGCCAGCTTCGACGACACGCCCTGCTACGCCCGTGCGGTGGTGCACACCGGCCCTTACAAGACTGGCCCCGGCGAGGTGAACGTGCCGGTGTCCATCGGCGGCATGCTGATCAACCCGGGCGACCTGCTTGTGGGCGATGAAGATGGCCTGGTGGCGTTCTCCCAGGCCGATGCCGCCGAAGTGCTGCGCCGCGCCGGGCAACACGCCGAGCATGAAGAAGCGGTGAAAGCCGAAATCGCCACCGGCGCGGTGCGCCAGAGTTGGATCGACAAGGTGCTGGCCAACGCCGGCCTGGCGGACTGAAGGACACCCTGATGAGCACTGCATTTCTTTCCGACCGCGTTTTGGGCATTGCGCCCTCCCCCAGCGTTGCCGCCAATGCCCTGGTGAGCGAGCTGCGCGCCGAGGGCCGTGACATCGTCAACTTCACCGTGGGCGAGCCGGACTTCGACACCCCGCCGCACATCCTGCAAGCGGCCAGCCTGGCGATGCACAGTGGCGACACCCACTACACGCCGACCACCGGCACCCTGGCCCTGCGCCGGGCCATCTGCCTGAAGCTCGCCCGGGACAATGGCCTGGTCTACGGCTTGGACGAAGTCGTGGCCGGCTGCGGCGGCAAGCACATCATCTATCACGCGCTGGCCGCCACCCTGAACCGTGGCGACGAAGTGATCGTGCACACGCCGTATTGGGTGTCCTACCCGGACATCGCGCGCCTCAACGATGCCACGCCGGTGATCATCCCCGGCGATGAAAGCCTGGGCTTCAAACTCGCGCCCGACACCCTGGAGCAGGCGATCACCCCACGCACCAAATGGGTGATCCTCAATAGCCCCAACAACCCCAGCGGCGCGGTGTACAGCGAGGCCGAACTGAAGGCGCTGGCCGACGTGCTGCGGCGCCATCCCCATGTGCTGGTCATGGCCGATGAGATCTACGAGCACTTTGTCTACGGCGACGCCCGGCATGTACCGTTGACGCGCCTGGCGCCCGACCTCAAGCCGCGCACGCTGATCGTCAACGGCGCGTCCAAGGGCTACGCCATGACCGGTTGGCGCCTGGGGTTTGGGGCCGGCCCGGCGTGGTTGATCTCGGCCATCGCCAAGCTGCTGTCGCAAACCACCACCTGCCCCAGCTCCCTGAGCCAGGCCGCCGCCGTGGCCGCCTTTGCCGGCGAGCAGGCCCCCATCGCCGACATGCGTGCGCAGTACCAGCAACGCCGTGCGCACATGCTGGGCTTGCTGGCGGACATTCCCGGGGTGAGCTGCACCCCACCGGACGGTGCGTTCTACGTGTTCGTCAATGTGAGCGCGTTGATGGGCAAGCTCACCCCGGCGGGCGACCGCCTGGAGGACGACACGCAACTGGTGGATTACCTGCTGCGTGACTACGGCCTGGCCACGGTCAGCGGCGCGGCCTACGGCATGTCGCCGTATGTACGCTTGTCGTTTGCCAGCGCCCTGGACGTGATCGAAGAAGGATGCCGTCGTCTCAAAGACGCATGCCACGACCTGCGCTGACGGCTTCTCGCTGCACCCGGCGGCCCACCACGGCCGCCTTTCGACTGCCTAGAACAACAACTTAAAAATCATTGATCGCAAATGAGGCATTCCTATGCACACGCCCCGCATCGCGCTGGTCTGGCAAATCGTTATCGGCTTGCTCACCGGCATCGCCATCGGCGCCCTGTTGCACCGCTTTCCCGAGTCCCGCCCATGGCTGGTGGACAACGTGCTGCAACCGGCGGGCGACATCTTTATCAAGCTGATGAAGATGATCGTCGTGCCGATCGTGTTTTCCTGCATGGTGGTGGGCATTGCCGGGCACGGTGACGGCAAATCCCTGGGCCGCATCGGGGTCAGGTCCCTGGGCTATTTCTTCTGCATCACCACCCTGGCGATCATCGTCGGGTTGGTGCTGGGCAACCTGCTCAAGCCCGGCGCCGGCACCGAGCTTTCCAGCCTGCACGCCGCCACTATCAGCCTGCCCACCAGCAGCGGCGCCGGGCATAGCCTGGGCCAGATCATCGTCGGGATCATCCCCGACAACGTGATCAGCGCCATGGCCCAGGGCAGCCTGTTGTCGGTGCTGTTCTTTGCGGTGATGTTCGGCCTGGGCGTGTCGCGTTTGCCCGCCGAACGCAAAGACCCGGTGATCGCGCTGTTGCGTGGGATTAGCGATGCAATGTTCAAGGTCACCTCGATGATCATGGCCTACTCACCGATTGGCGTGTTCGGCATGATCGCGGTGACCGTGGCCAACTTCGGGTTTGGCTCGTTGCTGCCGTTGGCCAAGCTGATCCTGGTGAGCTACGTGTCCATCGTGTTTTTTGTGCTAGTGGTGCTGAACCTGATTGCACGGATGTTCGGGATCAACCTGTTTGCCTTGATGCGCCATATCAAGGACGAACTGGCCCTGGCCTTCTCCACCGCCAGCTCGGCCGCGGTGATGCCACAGCTGATGAAAAAGCTCGAAACCTACGGCGTGCCACCCTCGCTGGTGAGTTTTGTAGTGCCGGTGGGTTACTCGTTCAACCTGGACGGCGCCTCGTTGTTCCTGGGCATCGGCACGTTGTTCGTCGCGCAGTTGTACGGTATCGAACTGAGCCTGGGCGACCAGGCCTTGCTGGTGGTGACCATGGTGCTCACCTCCAAAGGCGCGGCCGGGGTGCCGGGCTTCATGTTCGTGATTCTCTCGGCCACCCTGGCCAGCGCCGGCCTGCCGTTGGAAGGCATTGCGTTTATCGCTGGGGTGTATCGCTTGATGGAAATGCCCACCACGGCGTTGAACGTGTTGGGCAATGCGTTGGCGCCGTTGGTGATTGCCAAGTGGGAGGGGCATGAACGTCAGCCAGTTATAGAGGCAGCGTCAGTACGACGGGGATAAGGACGCAACGCCTATCGAGCAACGCTCACCTGTGACAGCCGGATGCACTGGCGCGCGAGAATCGTGGTGGGGTCCACCAGCACCACGCGGTGCGGGTGGATCTCGAACGCTTCACTGTGGGCCAGTACCAACGGCAATTCGGTGCAGCCGAGAATCAACACCTTCGCCCCCTGCTCACACAAATGCTCGGCCGCCAGCAGCAATTGCTCGCGGCAGATGCCGTCGGTAAACCCCGCCTTGATGCCCCGCTCACCGTAGATCGCCTCCATGACGAGTGCCTGGTAATCAAAACCCGGCGTGATCAACTGCAACCCCGAACGCCGCGCCGCGTGGTGATAGACCTGGCTTTGCACCGTGCCGGAGGTGGCCAGCAGCCCGACGGCCTGGCCGCTGCCGTAGTGCTGGGCGATCCACTCCACGGTTTCGCTGAGCATGTTGACGATGGGCACGCGCAGGTGCGGCTGGAGGCGCTCGACAAACGCATGGGCGGTGTTGCACGGAATCGCAATCGCCTGGGCGCCGGCGCTTTCCAGGCGCTTGCAGGTGGCGTACAGCGCCAGGGTCGGGTCGGTTTCATCGCGAAGCAGGTTGGCGGTGCGATCGGGGATCTGCGGGTTTTGCTCGACCACCATCTTGATATGGTCCTGGTCTTTGCCGGCCGGCGTGTGGGCGACCACCTTGCCCATGAAGTCCACGGTGGCGGCCGGGCCCACACCGCCGACGATGCCCAGCTTGAACGGCGCTTGGCGGGCCGGGCCGTCGGCCTGGGTGGCGAAGTCGGCGTAGAGCTGGTTGATGTCGAGTGCGCTGATGCCGCGCCGCTGCAAGTCGCCGCAGACCAGTGACAGCTCGGTCATGCCCGGCACGATCAGCGTGGCGCCCTGCTCTTGCAGGGACAGGCAGGCCTGGTACACGCCCTCCAGCGGCACGCCTTCCAGGTGGCCGTCCTTGATGCCGTTGACGCCGTACATCGCTTCCATCAAGGCCGCCTGCGCCTCGGCGTCGGGGTACAGCAGGTTGAAGTGCTGGCCGAGGTGTCTTTCAAACAGGCCGCAGTGGCGCACGAAGTCCGACGCAATCACGCCCAGGCGCGTGCCAGGTGTAACGCTGCGGGTGATGTGCCGGACCAGTGCTTGCATCATGTCCAGCACGGGGATGCCCAGCTCCTGCTGGATCTCCTCGCGAAAGGTCTGGCTGGCGAAACACGGCAGCAGCACCGCGTCCACGCCGCTGTTTTCAAAGGTCTTGCACACCTGGAACACGTAGAACTTGCGCGACGTCATGCTGGCGTTGCGGTCCAGCGGCAGCAGCACGTCCTTGAACGGGTGCTGCTCGAACAGAAAGTGATAGCGGCCCTGATCCTCCAGCACCGCACGCGACTTGACCAGTTTGTAGAACAGGTCCGCCCCGGCCAGCGAGCCCAGGCCGCCGACGATGCCCAGCCGTCGCGTACTGCTCATGTGCGCACCGCCTGTGGCGCTTCGGCGGGCTCTTCTTCGGCCTCCGATTGCGCCACCACCGCCGTGGCGATGCTGTTGCCGACCACGTTGGTGGCGGTGCGGGCCATGTCGAGGAACTGGTCGATACCAATGATCAGCAGCAACCCGGCTTCGGGCAGGTTGAACATCGGCAAGGTCGCTGCCACCACCACGACTGACGCCCGGGCGACGCCGGCCATGCCTTTGCTGGTGATCATCAGCGTGAGCAGGATCAGCAGTTGCTGGGTGAAGCTCAGGTCGATGTTGTAGGCCTGGGCGATGAACATGATCGCGAAGGCCTGGTACATCATCGAGCCGTCGAGGTTGAACGAATAGCCCAGCGGCAGCACGAAGCTGGACACGCGCTTGGGGGCGCCGAATTTCTCCAGTGCTTCCATGGTTTTGGGGTAGGCCGACTCGCTGCTGGCGGTGGAAAACGCCAAGAGGATGGGCTCGCGGATCAGCTTGCCGAGAGTGAACACCGAGCGCCCGAGGAACAAATAGCCGGCCGTGAACAGCAGCCCCCACAACAGGACGATCCCCAAGTAGAACTCAGCGATAAGCTTGGCGTAATCGGCGAGCAAGCCCAGGCCGTTGGTGGTGATCGCCGACGCAATCGCCGCGAACACACCGATCGGCGCGAAGGCCATCACGTAGTCGGTGATCTTGAACATCACCTTGGCCAGCTCATCCACGGTGTCGGTGATGCGCGTGTAACCGGCGCGCTTCACACCCGCCAGGGCAAAGCCGAAGAACAGCGAAAACACCACGATCTGCAGGATCTCGTTGTTGGCCATGGCTTCGGCGATGCTGCGCGGGAACACGTGGCTGATGAACGCCTTGAGGCTGAAGTCACCGGTATTGACCGGCACCGCCGCCGCCGCGTTTTGCACCACTTGCAGGTTCATCCCCGCACCGGGCTGGAACAGGTTGACCAGACCCATGCCCAGCAGCAGCGAGACCAGCGACGCCGTGACGAACCACAGCATCGCGCGCAGGCCAATACGCCCCACCGAGCGCGAACTGCCCATACTCGCGATGCCGCCCACCAACGTGGCGAAGACCAGCGGCGCGATGATCATCTTGATCATGCGCAGGAAAATGTCGGTGACCATCGCAAAGTACCCGGCCAGCTCCTTGGCGCCCTGCTCGCTCCCTGCAAAGTGATGACACGCCCAACCCACCAGCACGCCCAGGGCGATGCCGGCTGCAATTCGACGGGGAAGTTTGTTGTGCTTCACAGTGCTGCCCTCATGTGGTTTTTGTTGTGTGAGTGATGGGCAGAAATTCTAGGGACAGCGTTGCGGGGTCATGATGAGTAATCCGGCTAACCCTATGCGCTTTTGGAATAGTTAGCGAAAAGCCACGCCTGGCCTGGGTGCGGCGGCATACACTCAAGGCTCACACCCTGGAGACCGGGCATGCAGATCAAATGGTTGGACGACCTCTTGGCCATCGCCGAGTGGAAGAATTTCTCCCGCGCCGCCGAAGTGCGGTGCGTGACCCAATCGGCGTTGTCGCGGCGCATCCGCTCACTGGAAGAATGGGTGGGCGCCGAACTGGTCGACCGTGGCACCTACCCGGTGCAACTCACCGCCGCCGGCCAAGCCTTCTGCACCGAAAGCCGCGACGCCCTCGCCGGCTTGATGCGCCTGCGCGCCAGCCTGCGCGAAGTGGAACGCATGCCCGGGCGCTCGATCCAGGTGACGGCGGGGCACAGCCTGTCGATGACCTTCCTGCCCAAATGGCTGGCGCAGTTCCAGCGCCAGACGGAGCAGTTCAATGCGCGCGTGGTGGCCGCCAATATTCATGACGCGGTGATCGCGCTGGAGGAAGGCAGCTGCGACCTGATGATCGTCTACCACCACCCGCTGGCGCCGATCCTGCTCGACCCGCAACGCTTCGGCAGCCTGGCTTTGGGGCACGATGCTTTTATTCCGCTGTGCGCCCCGGATAAACGCGGTCGACCGCTGTACCGCTTGCCCGGAACGGCCGGCAAACCGGTGCCGCATTTGGCGTACACCGCGACGACTTTTTTGGGGCGTGTGGCTGAAATCGTGATCAAGAACGGGCCGTCACCCGTTGTGCTGGAACGCTGTTATGAGGCGGATATGGCGATGTTGTTGATGCGCATGGCCATCGAGGGCTATGGCGTGGCGTGGCTGCCGCAGAGTGCGGTGGTGGATGAATTGGAGCGTGGGGTGTTGGTAAGGGCCGGTGGGGAGGAATGGAGTACGCGGTTGGAGATTCGCTCGTATTGCGCGGTGGAGAATCAGAACCCGACGATGAGGAAGTTGTGGCGGGCGTTGGAAGGGCTGTGAATAGAGTGCGACTGAAATCTCGTTGAAAACTTCTGGAGATACGTCTTCTGGGACGCAGGTGCTTAAAAAGGGGGGGTGCAGCCGAGGGTTAACGCTCGGGACTGCACACGACTCTCGGAATCAAATAACAATACTTAAGAAAACTCATCTAAGCTCATTTCAATAACAGCCGAAAGCTGTTCGTCCTCACATAAAAAATCTTTGGCGTTCTGAAGCCTCACTGAGAGCTCTGCTTCGACATCACCCAACGCTTCTCGTATTTTTTCAGTCCCAAACAGTCGAAGAGCTGTCACGATGCCAAAAGATACTATTTGATTTTCTTCATCGAACTCAATTTGGATCCCTCTGTTTTCCACCGCCAGTTCCTGATACCGACCAAATGAAACGCTCAACATCTCTTCATTATCTAAATTCTCCATACACTTTTCAGCCAAAAGCTCAGACACTTCGCTTCTATGGATCGGTTTAGATCTCATCCGCAAAGTGATGTCTTCTTTGGTGAACTGCATCATTTCAAACAACCCTGATAGAAATTTTATAAATTCTTTTTCATCTGCCTCCGCCAACACAACCGACAACTCAGATACATCCTCATAAAATTTTTTTAGAAAGTAGTATTCAACATATCGCCGTTCATCAATTTTATGCAAAAACTGTAACACCCCTTTCCAAGCAGAATAATTATTAGCGGCAACATGATAAAACTTGACAGCACCGCCTTCTTTTAAGCGAACCACAAAAGCCGCGGAAAAGAAATCCATGATGCCTTTATGAAGAAAAGTAGCGTCGCCGACCCCTTCCTCCAGCATTAAGCATGCAACACCTATCACATCCGCTCTAAAATCATCCACAGAGCATTTTACGTTAGGCACATACGTTAACGCCTGAGAAAAGCACTCATCAAAACGCCCCCTTGACAAAGTTCTACCATAAGCTTTCTGAGTAACAGAGAAACAAAAAGCCTCAAATAACTTTTGCAACTCAGCTTCAGAAAGCCCAGTGTTGTGCTCCCGTTCAAAAGACTGCTTTGAACTGTCGTGCTGGGTAAACACCACATGAAAAAGTGCACTAAAAAAATCTGACAAATAAGGAGGAATCTGATGAACACTTTCGTATATCAATACCACTATCGACATCATCAAAGGAGTACTTATGGCCTCCCTGATATCTTTTGAACTTTGCGAAATCGCTGACATCAACTCGGCCCTTCGAACACACTCAACGCCAAGCTTCTTCAAAAACTCCTCATGATCGGACTCTTGAAGCGGACACAACTTTACCACCGAAAAATCGGGTGCCGACTGGATTGCATTCTTAGGACGAGATGAAACAATCAGTTTTATTTCTGGACAACCTATTCGGATGTCACTTATATAATCCAACACACGAGAAACATATTTCTGCTCTATCTCATCAAAACCATCCAATATTAAAATCAACTTTCCTTGCTTAGCTAAATACCAAAAAACGTCCTCATGCGACTCTGCCCCTAAAGCAGCTAAAGACTGCAGAAGCAAATCCAACAAACTTGTCTTATCGCCAATACTTCTCAACTCAACAAATAGAGGCAATTTTTTTGCACTCACATCATTAAGCACAGAGAGCGCAAGATGCCGCATAAATATTGACTTACCCTGACCAACAATACCCTCAACAACAATGCATCCCGGAGGAAGGTCTGAGACCCGCTCAACTAGATTCTGTTTACGACGTCCTCCCGAAAAACTTTTCCTTTGTAGAGTCGTAACTTCAATTTTAGAGGGAAAGTAAAAATCATCAATTAATACGGGCTGCCCTCTCGACCATATTGTTTTAACGGTACATAGCCTACTGTAATATCTAGCCAATTGTTCCGAATCACCACCCGCCTTCCATGCGCCAAGTTTAGTTTGAACATTTTTCTTGGCCATTTCGTATATATCTTTCAATAGTGGATTGACTGCACGAACAACGAGGGCTGCGTTTGACATGTACCACTCCTTGGATTTAGCGTAAAATCACAAAACACCAATATATAGTAGCACAACGCCACCCGCAAGAATTTTAGTTATTAATTAGCATAGAACCCCATACCTGCGATCACAATTCAGATAACAGAATCTACAACATTAGGCCTGCCATATCAGACTCTCACCTCGACAGCCCCTTTCGGTTGAAACTAAAGCTTTCTATTAAGCAATTAACTCGCATGTGAGTCTGCCATATGAAATCACATCATTGAGGTCAAGCTTGTGCTTGGGAGAAAGGCCCGCATAAACTTATTAACTCCCCGCCGCCCGATGATATAACTCAGCCAGCTGAGCGATTAACAGAAATAAAAATCAATAAATCTGAAACTTTCGAAAAACCAGAATCTTGGCCAAATTTTCACTTACCCCCCTGCAGAAGCCTGCCCTGAAACTTTTAAGGCATCCAACAACAATACTAATGTTTCCCAACGCGAGGTCGTGCAAATAGCAGATTCGATCACAGCTGCGCGAGCTCGCGCTCAGATTTTGCCGCTCCCCATTTCACTCTCCCGAAGCGAAAGATTGAGATCGCTCGACGAAATCCAAGGCAAAAAAAAAAGCCTGCATTTCTGCAGGCTTCTTATGTCGCTATCTGGCTTCACGACCTGGACTCGAACCAGGGCCCCAATGATTAACAGTCATTTGCTGGCTGTTAGACGCACCGGGGCCACGACGAAATGTGGCGCAGAAATAGGATTGCTGCATAGCGTGGGTCGCATGAATGCGTCACGCCAGGAAAGTTAGTCGGGTTGGGCTGGCTTGTCAAAGCAGGGGGAATCAATGATCCGTAGGAAAAGGAGACAGAAATAGTCAGCTCTAGGTGCTTTGAAGTCACCGTACATTTAACGCTTAGAATCCGCAGCATACGAGCGATTTTTAGAAAGCGTCATCCATACTTGATCGTTACCTAGAGCCAGGCAACCAAACTGGTTCCATAATCACTTCGGTACAATAGTTACGTTAGCGCTACTCGATATTAAAGAGACAGGAAACTCGATGCTTTCACCTTCTACGTAGCGCCAGGTTAGTAGAGATAGTTTTTTTGATACAGCACGATCAACCGGCATAAAATCCATTAAAAAACTTTCCAGCTTGTCGCCATATTCGATGCCTTTGATATCACCATTCTTTCGCAGCTTCCCTTCAAAACTGATATCAACGCCATCAACTTCAAATACGTAGACAATTTCACATGTATCTCCGCAGTAAAAAATTGACTTAACATCAAGACTACTGCTTGTAGACAGAATGCCCATTCCAGACCTCCTTGAACTTGTCAACATCCATTTTATACTGAGTCCCATTGAAAGGATCCCTGACAATTACACGCCCTGCATCATCAACACCATTAACAACAACCCAGTGTCCTACTCTGCTCCCTGAATCCCACATCATAGCGCTCCAAGAGCCCGTTTTATTAAGCGCGTAAAAGCTGGATGTATCCACTGCGTTTCCGACCCATCCAGAGCTAACTCCGTTCAGCTTGTTTGCCAACGAATTCATTGAGGTTAGTTCCGTCCCCAGATCAATCTGAGAAGCCAAAACTCCCCGATCTTTCAGAAGCATTTCCCCACAAGCAGCTCCACAAGCAGTAGGTGTCGTCTGTTTCACAACATTAGGGCTAAAAGCCTCATCTAAAACGTTCCAGTTACCACCCGCCCCGGCGAGTGTATCTTTTACCCCCGCACTACCAACCGCTGCTTTCAGCCCTACTATATTCAGCAACGCTTGCGCAAAAAAAGCAATTCGCTCGCCAGTGGTCGCCTTCGTGTCTGTAATCGGGTTGGTGGTACCAAACCCCATCGAAAGCTGGCATCCAATCCCAATTAGCCCCATCCCACCACAGCCTTCACTGAAGGAATCAGCAGCGACCTTCTGAAGCGATGCTTTCATATCAGCTGTCAGCTTTTCCTGATTCGCCCTACCCTCTAATGCCTGATCGACAGTTGCCGGCTTCAGATACCACTCAACACCGTCAGCGGTTTTGACAAATTGGTCTGTGACGACACAGAACGAGGTAAAAGATGTCTTGCACATGACGATGTCGCCAGGCTTGTGCTCCTGCTTGGAGTCCCATGTCGCATCACTTGCCAAGCTGAGGGGCTCTTCTTTAAGTATGCTTTGGGCCTTCTTGAACAGAGCCTCAATATCGGCCCCGAGTTGTGCGCATTCTGTTGACGTAACCCCCACGCATGACGCGTTGTACTCCAGTCGCATTTTTTCAAGAGAGAGGCCGTCGATCACACTCAGCTGATTGTTCTCTACCGCATTTTTCGCGGTGCCAGCGGCAGCAATTGCATTGTCCAAGCCACCAGCAGCCAATCCACCAGCCAACCCACCGGCCAATGTAGAGAGTGCCGATATCGTTTGTTTTTCCGACTCGGTCAATTGATCACGAGGCGTATTCGGGTACAGTTGCTTGGCAATGTATTCACCAATACCTGCTCCCGCAGCGCCGGCAAACGCAGAGTTACCTTGAGCTTTAGCAAGTACCGCTCCCCAAACGGCATGCGCCATCAGGTTCGCAGCATCGTCATCCCCGGTGGCCTGCTTGATTTTTTCAGCCACATACGGTGCAGCAGCGCCCGCCAACGCTCCAGCAATATTTCCGCCCAACACTCCCTGTACAACAGCACTCACCGCCTGAGCCGCTTTCTTGAAGCTGCTACCTACGCCATAGTTCTGACTGACCTGCTGGGCGATCTGATCGGGAGTAGGATTGGCATTGCCCTTCTCCAGCAGTTGCTGACGTGCTGCCTTCGATTCATCACTGTTCGAATCTTGAGCGGCCTTCATCTTAGCCGTGGCAATTGCGTCCGAGATGCCGTTGACCAACTCCACAGAACTGCGAATCAGCTCCATGCGCTCTTCCATCGCCTTTTTGTCCGGCCGATTAAGCTTTTCGTTGGCGTTGGCGGTGTCACGATTCAGACCAATCAGGTCATTGGCCCCTTCAGCGTTACGCACGATAATCGTGCCTTCGCTGACCGCGCTTCGAGTCTTGCTACTGTCGGACTCATTGAGCGACATGCCGAACAGCCCGCCCAAGGCAGCAGCCGACCCACCCGAACCGCCATAGCTCGCGGAACCGCTCACACTGGCAGAGGTACTCTTGATTTCGCTCTTGTTCTTGATGTCGCTGGTGATCAATCGGTCAGTGCTGAGCAGGTTTTTGTCGGCCGTCGCATCACTGGCAATCACTGCCCCTTTTAGCGTGGTGTTGGCGCCAACAACGATGTTGTAACCACCATTGCCCGCAAACAGACCGCTCTGTTCTGTGACAGCCTGGTAGTTACTTTTCATGTTGCCGGCGGAAAGGCTTGCCGATGCCGTCACCGGGGCGCCATAACAGATCGGCGGAATGCAGATACTGGCGCCCACGCCCGCACTGCCTTGCTTTGTCTTCTCGGTTTCAGAGTCCTGGCGCGAAGTGATATTCAGGTTGCCTTCAACCAGCGCATCAATCTTTTTGGCTCGCACCTGCGCGCCGTCAAGGGTGGTGTCTTTACCGCTATGCAAAGTCAACACACCACTATCCAGCGTGGTATTGACCTGGGTGACCGAACTACCGGTCCCCATGCCCTTGGCGATCTGGGCGCCAAGGTCGATGGTAAAACCGTTCTGCTGACCAATATTGAAGCTGGCGCCTATGGCCGTTCTGTTATTGGAGTTGTTGTTTGCCCAA
Source organism: Pseudomonas sp. GW821-FHT09A09 (assembly GCF_059418405.1). Lineage (NCBI taxonomy): Bacteria > Pseudomonadati > Pseudomonadota > Gammaproteobacteria > Pseudomonadales > Pseudomonadaceae > Pseudomonas > Pseudomonas sp. GW821-FHT09A09. The sequence continues at coordinate 63,352 of NZ_JBWKPU010000027.1, read as the reverse complement.
CCGGCGGTGTTCTGCGCGCTTTCCAGAATGATGTTGTTCTTGGCGGTCAACGCGGTATCGGCCGCCTTCAGGCTGCTACCGATGACGTGAATGTCACCCAGCGTGCCCGGTGCCTTTCCCGTGGCCTCGATCGAAAGAGCCTGCCCCACATTGAGCGAACTCTGCTTGGCCGTCTGGCTTGCATAGTCGCTAGTGCTTTTGCTGTGAGTCAGCGCCGTTTCAGTACCGATTTTTATCAGTGAGCCATTGCTGGACGAACTGCCTTTGTTATTGGCGTAATCCTTGATACTCCCGGAAACCGAATCCCCCATGCCGTTCAGGTTATAGGCAGCCAGCGCTGCTTGCGCCATCTTCACTGCCTTGAGCTTGGGATCGTCGGCATTGTTTGCCGCCTGGATGGCGCCACGAATGGAATTGAAGGTATCCACTACAGCGCCGCCTACCACTCGGCCCACTGCCAGGCTGCTGGACTTATCGGTACTGCTCTGGCTGGCGCTTTCCATACCAGCCGCAATATTGACGTTGGCCCCCGTCAGGCTCATGTTCTTGGTACTGACCAGATCACTGGCAATGACGCTCAACTCACGACCGGCAGTGAGCGCCACATTGCCCTGGCTTGAACCAATAGTGCTGCCGGTCAATGTCGTCTGGGTCGACCGGCCAGTATGGTTCTGGCTGCTGATGGACAGATGTTGGTTGCCAGTGATGTCGTCAACGCCCAGGTTATTGGCCGTCAACACACCGGTCAGGTCACGATTTTTTTGCTTGTGCATTTCGTCGTGTGTGAATGTGTTTTGAGCCGCATCAATCACCAGGTCACGACCGGCCCGCACATTCAGGTCCTGAGTGCTGACCAATCCGGAACCTCTCACCGTGACATCGTGCAGAGCAGCTACATCCACGGTATTACCCGAGATAATGCTGCCCCTTGCTACGGTCTGCGTCTCGGCAACCGCGTCCTGAACCTTGCTCGACTTCAGCCCACCCCAGCTGCTTTTACTCTTGCTGCTTTCATGCCGAGCACTGTTGGAGTCAGTGACCGCAACAACCTGCACATCATTACCCGCAACCAACTTTGCGGCCCCTTTGTCAGCGGCGACCTCGCTGCCCTTGATAAGGAGATCCTTACCAGCGACCAGCGTGCTGTTCGTCCCGCTGGTGACCGAGCTGGCCATGTTGGTGGTACTGGCAACCTCATCCAGTCGACTCTTTTTACCCGACGAGCTTTTTTTGACTTTGCTGTAGAAGCTGTAGTCTTCATTGGCCGCAGTCTGCAGTGTCAAATTAGCGCCAGCACTCAGGTACGCCTCATTTCCCGCACTGACGTTACTGGCGGTCAAACCCAAGTCGTTGCCCGCCGTCAACACAACGTTCCCGCCAGCGGAAACACGGGTCGCCACCTGCTGGGTATGATCCTCCTGGCTAGTGACCTTCTTGGTCTTGCCATACGAATGCTGCTCATCTGCCGCCGAGGACAGCGTCAAATCGTTCACCGCAGACAGCGTCGCATCACGCTTGGCCTCGATCTGACTGGCCACCGCAGTCAAGTCACGCCCGGCGCCGATCACAAGGTCCCGTCCAGCAGTAACGCTAGAGCCGTTCTGTGTGACCGTCCTGTCGTTGTGGCTGCCGCCCCGCGTATTGCTCTCCACTTGCTCGGCAGAGGTGATATTCACATCGCGTGAAGCCTTGAGCGTGGTGTCTTGCGCGCTTTTGAGCACACCGCCACGGTTGCTGATATCGCGCCCGGCACTGACCTCCAGGTTGTTGCTCGCTTCAATCCGCGCTGCATTGTCAGCAAACTCACGCTGCTCGCTCTTGTAGCCCGTGCTGCTCTCATGAGTCGTGATCGTGCGCTCGTTGATCACATCACCCGTGGCTGTGATGCTCACATCACGCCCAGCGATGATCCCGCCCGCCTTGTTGGTGAGGTTGTTGCCCGCAAGGGCCGTCAGGCGGTTGTTGGCTTCAAGCAAACCGCTGTTGACCAAGTCGCTTCCAGCCGTGGTCGACAAGTTGTTGCTGGCACGCAGGGTGCCGGCATTGTTTAACTCCTTGCCGGCAATCAAGGTTACGTCACTGCCCTGAATCAATGCGCCGTTGGCGGCCAGGCGGTTATTCGCGTTGGCCATGTACAGCACCGGCACCAGGACCTGCTCACCGTTTACCGTCGCGTTTTCCATCCAGACAATGTCATGGGTCAGGGCCGCAACCTGCTCTGAAGTCAGGGACACCCCCAACTGCAGATTCAACGCGTCTTTGCTCGCAACGGCGTTGTTCATCAGGAACTTGAACATGCCATCATCGGAAGTCTGGCCGTCGATGAAACGCTGGCCCGTGCGGGCGGTCACGGCCTGCTGGATCAGTTTTTGCTCATAGAAACCATCCCCCAGCCGCTTGGCGCTTTCGTCCGGGTTGTAACCTAGCTTCGACAACAAGTAATCCGAACTCATGAACTGCTTGAGGTCAGTGAGTGCCGGGTTGGTTTCGATCAGGTACTTCTGTGGGTTGGACCGTACGGAGGTATCGGGTAAGCCCGGTACACGTACCGAGGATTGATGGGACGTACTGGTCTGTCCACTCAAGCGGAACAGGCCGTTCTCGCCGACAGGCAGTGAGAAGCCCGGTAGGCTGACAGGATTTACCTGTTGATGTGCCAGGTCGGGCGGTAGCTGCTGGTTGACCGTGACACGGGTCGAGAATGTGTTGGCCGGGGCAAGGTTGTCGGTGCGGGGCCCGGCGCCGACATAGGTATAGCTCGGGCGTACGACACTGCTGGTGATACCGTTCTGGGTGTTGACGTTGACCGCACCTCCCGCCTGGATGACAGCAGCATAACTCTGATCGCTGGAGGCAATTGTACGGGTGGTTCGGAATTGGCCCAGTTCACTCTCGGTGAGCCCGATAAAACCGCTCATCGCGCCCAGCAAACCACCCAGGTTATTGGGGTTGTAGCCTGCACCTTGAACCGAATAATAGTTATTGAAAGACGCAGCCGATGCGTACAGACCACCTGCGTTGTTGGTGCGTTCCGACAGAAACGTACGCGACGTTTCTGTTTCACCGGTCTCAATGCCACTGTTGACCAGATTGGTGACAGTCGCGCTCAAAGCGCCGCCTGCAGCGATAGTACTGCTGCTGTTGAGCAAGTCGCCGCCCCGGATCGCCAGGTTAGTGCCTGCCGTGATACTCGATGCAGCACTGGCCTGTGTCACTTCGAACTTGTCGCGCTGGATGATTTGCCAGACGTGGTTGCGCTTACCGCTGCAGTCCCCGGCGTTGTATCCCTCGATACATTGGATTTCGCCAATCGATGCGGTGTAAATCCCCTGGTTGTTGGTGGTCAATACCGTTCGCACGTTTTGGATCGTGCTCGCCGCCAGGCTCATGCTGCCATCGCTCTGAATCGAGCCAGAGCTGTTGACGATGCTGCTGGCCAGCGCGCCTTGACCGTCGCGATCAATACTCAAGTTGCCCAGGCTGTAGACACTGGCACCCAGGTTATTTAAGGAGTCAACCCGCAAGCCCATATCGGCGCCACTGAAGATCAATCCATGGTCGTTGACCAACGCAGCGGTAGTGACAGTGAGCTTTTGCGCGCTACCCAGGGTGCCGTAGTTATTGATGCCCGCCGCATTCACGGTCATGTCGGCAGCCGACGTTACCCGGCCGTAGTTGTTCAGCAAGCCATCCACCCTGACGGTGCTGGCCCCGCCCCCGGCGATACTGCCGGCAGCGTCCAGATTGATCAGCGCAGCATGCAGATCGAGAGCACCTGCACTGCTCAGGCGACCTTTGCCGCCGTAACTGCCGCTCAGGTCGAGCATTGCGCTGCCGTCTGTGCCGATCTGACCGTCGTTGGTCCAATTGATACCCCGGCCATCCAAGCCTCCTGTGGACAACAGTTGCCCGGTTGCCGTCTGGGTCAGGTGGTTGACATTGACAGTCAGGTGATTGGCTTGCAATGAACTGCTGTTAGTCCAACTGTCGCCATCCAGGGTCAGGTTGCCGTGCGTGACCAACTGGCCGCCAACATCGTTGAGGTTGGCCATGGAGATGCCGAAGATCCCTGTGCCCACGTGCAGCACATTGCCGCCTTGGTTCTGGAAACTACCGGCATTGAGCCCCAGATCAGTATTGGCTGTTTCCAGAGTGCCATTGCTGTTATCAAGCAGACCGCCAATGGCGAAGACGGTTTTTGAGCTCTTGCCCAGCGCGCGCAGCTGGCCATTCTGGTTATCCAGACTCGCCGCTGCGGTTGACAGGGTGCTGCCGCTTTCGATGATGCCTTCGCGGTTGTTCAGCTTGCCCTGGAGATCGAAGCTGATCTGGTTGCCACTGATTTTTCCACCCTGGTCACCACTGTTATCAAGATGATTACCGGTGACCTGCAACAGGTTGCCGGCAGCGATCCCACCATTGCGGTTATCGATGTTGCCCAGGGGGCCGACATCAAGCACCGCGTCGCCGGCCAGGGCAGCGATGCGGCCACCGTTGTTGTTGATGCCCGCGAGCGCGTTGAGCATCAGGCGTTGGGCCTGGAGCGTGCCACCCTGGCTGTTAGTGCTCAGGTCGTAGCCGTTTTTCAGAACACCGGCGAGGTGAGTTTCCAGCGCACCTTTAACGCTGGACAGCGTGCCGCCACGGTTGTCGAGATCGGCAGCTTTCACAGTCAGATCGCCTTCCTGCGCGATCACCGTACCGCTTTGGTTATCGATATCGCCGGTAACCGTCAGGTTCACCGCCCCCTTGCCCTGCAGCGACCCTTTGCCATTGCTCAGGCGAGCAGCATCGATGCGCAAGTCGCCAGCGCGACTTCCAATCAGGCCGCCCACGCTGTTGTCCAGTGCTCCGCTGGCATTGACCAGCAACATGTCATCAGCACCAATGGTGCCTTTCTGGCTATTGTCCAAACCACCGGTCAGCAAGCTCAACAAACCCTGGCTGTTGATTTCGCCGTTCTGGTTGTTGATTTGCGCACTGCGCTGAACCCGCAGCGGCCCGACGCTGGACAGCTTGCCACTGGTATTTGTCAGGGTACCGAGCAGATCAAGGGTAATGCCGGATTTGCCACTGAAGGTACCGTGGCTGTTGTCGAGGTCGGTGCCGGTAAACGTCAGTCCATCAGCGGCATTGACCGTCCCACTGTTGTTCAGTGCCATCGCTTGCAGCGTCAATTCGGCGCCGCTGGTGATCGAGCCGTCCAGTGTGTTACTCAGCAAGCCATTGACGGTCAAACGCTGCCCGGCCGCGCTGGACAGCACGCCTTGGTCGCTATTGTCGAGGCTATCGGCCTGGACAGTCAGAGCCTTCTGGCTGACCACCGCGCCGGCATGGTTATTGAGCAACGCACCGCTGAGCGTGACACTCACATCGCCCTGTCGACTGGAGACGGTACCGTTGTTGCGGTTATCAAGGCTTGAGCCATTGACCGTAAGCCCCTGCCAACCAGAGATCAGGCCAGTCTGGTTGTTCAGCGCGCCTGTGGCCGTCACGGTCAAGGCGTTTTCAGCCATCACCACACCGGTGAGGTTGTCCATCGTGCCCAGAGTCAAAGTGGTGTCACCCTTGCTGGACACCTCGCCACCGGTGTTATTCAAATGACCGATGGTCGCCGTGAGCGGGCCGACGCTGTTGATCAGGCCGCCCTGCCCGTTGAGTACCGTGCCAGCGGCCAGCTTGAGTTGCGCTGCGCTGAATACCCGTCCCTTGTTTTGGTTATCCAAGGTGCCAGCCGTGACCGTCGTTTGCCGTTGGCCGTTTAGCGTCCCGCCCTGATTGTTCAGGGTTTGTGTCGCAGTGATATCGAGGTCACGGCTGGCAATGATGTGCTTGCCAGCATTGTTGAGGCTCTGTGCGCTTATGCTGATATCGGCGTTAGTGTTGCGGGTGTTATCGGGATTGACCCCGGCCTCGATAATGCCGTTGTTGGTCAATTGGCCGCCGGCAGCGAGCGTGATGCGGTCTTGGGCGACCAGGTCATTCTGACTGGTCAGGTCACCTTGGGTTTTTACATCAAGGGTGGTGCCAGCGTAGACCGGCCCTTTGGCTTCCAGGCTGGCAGCCTTGACGTTGACGGCACCGGTCGCCGAGGTTTCCGCCAGGCTCAGGTGACCATTGGCATCCAGTTGCATGTCACCGCCACTGGCGAGCATCTTGCCGTCGAGCTTTACCCCCACGCCGGCTTCACTGCTGACCAGCTTGATTGCGCCGGCGTACATACCGCCCAACGCCGAAGAGTCGATGGCCAGTTGAGGGGCGGTCGCCGGGTCAGCGGCACGCGCCGTGGTTTTGAGGGTCTTGGCATCGACGTCGTTGGCGCCGGTGATAATCGTCAGGTTCTTGGCCTGGATCTCGGCATTTAACTTCGCCGAGCGAGTGATGATTTCGAAGCGGTCGATATTGTTGGCGTTAAGCCCGGCGCCCTCGATGGACACGCCGCCTTGGTCGACCTGATAACCCGACACCTGGCCGTTGCTAATCACCGCTTTACCGGTGGTCAGCGTCGCCTGCGGTGTGTTGATGAATCCGCAGCCGTTGCAGGTGATGCCATAAGGGTTGGCGACGATCACATGGGCCGACTGCCCCGCCACTTCGGTGTAGCCGCGTAACTGGCTTGGGCTGCCGCCGTTGACTTCATTGAGGATGGTGCTGGCGGCGCGACCGTTGAGGTTGCTGTTGCCGAGAATGATCCCGCCCAGTTGCGTGGACTCGGTGCGATTCGTCGCGTTGTTGAGGATGAGCCCGTTGGCGCCAACGTTGTAGTCCTTGAACTGGTTATGCGACAGCCCGCTGGCATTGGGCGCCGCGATATTGACGATGGGCACGCCATTCGCTGCCTGGCCCAGGCTGGTGCCGGGTGCGCTGACCACAATGCCGTCCGCCTGCGCCAACAATGGTTGCCAGAACATGGCGTTGGCCAGCACCAATGCCAACCCGCGTTTAGGCAGCCCGAGGAAGGTGGAGCGGTTTTTCAGGGCCGCAGAAGGTTGGCGCGCAAGGAACGCGAACTGGCGAACGTCCATGTGATGTCTCGATGCCCAGAAGGCGGTAAATATTTAAAGGAAGAAATCCATACGGAAATAGATCGGCGCTTCACGCTCGGTGATCGGCCCCGGTCTTTCCAAAGAGTGTGCAAAGGTCACCGTGGCGGCGACGTTCTGGCCGCGGGCAAACAGGTCGACCGAGTTGCTGCTCATGCGCCCATGCTGCTCGGCGTTATAACGGCCGTGGCTGATCACGCCCTGGTCGTAGCCAAGGCTGGTGCCGTATTCGCTGAGCACCGGTTGCAGCCAGGCCCAGGTCACCGGGCGGCTCCAGCGCAGGTCGTTGCGCCAGTAGCCGCCGCTGTCGCCGCTGAGGGTCTGGTCCTTGTAGCCACGAATCGACGATTGCCCGCCCAGGCTCATGCGTTGTGGGCTGAAGAGCACGTCTTCGCTGCGCTGGCCGGTCATCAGGCTGCTGAAACTGAACGACTCGCCCCACAGTTTGAACGGGTACAAGTAACTCACCGTCGCGGTGTATTTGCGGTAGCGCGCATCCGGCTGGCCCGGGCGCGGGTTGTGATTGGCCTGGGCGTCGAACGCGCCGATGCCGTCCTGCATGCCCAGGTCGATGTTGAGGAATGAGCCGCCAATGCGTCGGCCATGGTTGATGCCGAACTGCGCTTCGCTCAAGCGGTTGCTGCTCAGGGCCAGCTTGCTGTCTTCGATGAAGTTGTTGGTGCGCAGGTAGGCCACGCCGGTGCTGAGGGAGGTTTTGCTCAGCGAGTCGCGGTGGACCACCCGCTCCAGGCGCAACTGGTGGTTCTGGCTGTCACCCGATTGCTTGAAGTTGAAGTTGCTGGCCTGGGCCAGGGAGCGGTACTCGGACTCGCTGTAGCTGTAATTGAGGTTCCACCAGCCAAAGGGCAGGTTGTAATTGAGCATCGAGTTGCGCGAGGTTTTCTGGTGGTCGCTGACCGCATCATGGCCGCCGCGCAGGGACAGTTGGTCGGCCAGGCCGAGCGGGTTGTCCCAGTCCAGGCTGGCGCCCCACTGCTGTTCGCCGGTGCTGCGCTGACCACCGTTGTGGCGTGACAGGCCGACGCGCCAGGGTTTCTGTGGGGCGTTCTGCACCAGCACGTCGCTGCCGCCGACGGCCTTGCCGGGGGCCAATTCCATCTGCGCCTGGTTCGACGGCAGACGGTTCAACTGGTCGACCATCTGCTCGATTTCACGCAGGTTGAGCAGGTCGCCGGGTTTGCCGGGGAAGGTCATGGCCAGTTGGCGATCGCTGATGCCGCTGCCCTGCTCGCCCTTCATTCCTTCCAGGCGACCTTCAATCACCTGCACCTTGAGGTTGCCGCTGGAGAGGTCCTGTTGCGGCAGGTAGGCGCGGCTGGTGACCAGGCCTTTGCCCAGGTAATGGTCGGTGATGACCTTGAGCAACTCGTTGAGCTGCGGCACGCCGAGGCATTGACCGATGTAGGGTTTGAGCAGGCTGTTGCGCTCGCCTTCGGACAGGGCGTCGGCGCCGGTGAGTTCGATGGTTTTGATGGGGAAGCAGCGCGTGTCGGCAGGTGCTGATGGTTTGGCTGGGACGGCGGTTTTGCCGGGCAGGTCTTTGAGTTCGTCGAGGCGGCGTTGCTGCTCTTCGAGCAGGCGGTCCTGGCGGTCGCGGATCAGGTCGGTGACGCCTGGCGTGTTCGGCGGAGTTGCGCCCTGAGCCAAGCAGGCTGTGCCCAGGCAAAAAAAAGCGGACAGCAGGCTGAGCCTGGTCCGACGTACCGAACGCCACATGTTTAGATCCCTCTACATGGCGTTGTGCCATTAGTGAGCGGCGATCTTATGGTGGCGTTTTGATGGCGTCAACAAAATGTACAAATTTGTTTCGGCCTTGGTACTTAATCTGGACTGATAAAACCCAAGGCAAAAAAAACCTGCATTTCTGCAGGCTTTGATCTTTTTGGTTCGACGTCTTGGATGTACACATTACTAACTGTAGTGAGCGGGCTTGCCCCGCGCCGCGTTGCCTGAGACGCCACCTGTCTACCTGATACAACGCAGCGCGGGGCAAGCCCGCTCACTACAAGCACGGAATTTTAGGCAAAAAAAAGCCTGCATCTCTGCAGGCTTCTCTTTATGTCGCTATCTGGCTCCACGACCTGGACTCGAACCAGGGACCCAATGATTAACAGTCATTTGCTCTACCAACTGAGCTATCGCGGAATGCGCCGTATGTTACTGATTAAAAAGGGGAAGTCAAGCTTTCTCTGGCAACTCGGTCGATTAATCCGGATGGCCGGTTGAAAGCGGGTGTTCCCTGGCCAACTCCAGCCAGGCCAGCGCAGCCGGTGGCAGGTGGGCGCTGGCACGCCAGGCCAGGGCGATGTGCCAGTCGGTGTGGGGTTCATCCAAGGGGATCAGGGCGATGCCCGGGTGCTGATGTTTGTGGGCGAGCATGCGCGGCAGGAAGGCGACGCCCAGCCCGGCGGACACCAGGTCGACGATGAAGTCGATCTGCCCGCTGCGGGCGGTCACCCGGGGCGTGACACCTTTGCGCTCACAGGCGGCGAGGATCTTGGCGTTCAGGGCAAAACCGGCTTCGAACAGGATAAACGGTGAGTCTGCGAGGTCGGTGAAGTCGATACGTGTGCGCTGCGCCAGTGGGTGGCTCACGGGCAGCACGGCCATCAGCGGTTCATTGCGCACTGGCTGATAGTCGAAGCCTTCATCTATAGGCAACAACAGCGCCGCCAGGTCGATCTCCCCCGCTTCCAGGCATTCGCGCAGTTTTTTGCTGCCGTATTCGGTGAGTTCGATTTCGATGTCCGGGTAGCGACTGCGGTAGGTGGCGAACATCGCCGCAAACAATACGCCGCAGCCTACCGGTGGCAAGCCGATGCGCAGCAGGCCGCGTTTGAGGTCGCGCAGGTCGTTGATTTCGGCGACTAGGTCGTTGCGCTCGGCGAGCAGCACCAGGGCGCGGCGGTAGGCAATTTCGCCGGCTGCGGTGAGTTCGTTGCGATGCCCCAGGCGATTGAGCAGCGGCGCGCCCAGCTCGTCTTCCAGGGTCTTGACCGCCTTGCTCACCGTAGACTGGGTCAACGACACCACTTCAGCCGCCTGGGAGAAGCCGCCCTGGCGCACCACCTCGACAAAGGCGCGTAATGTTCTGAGGTTCATCGGTATTCCCTTCGCGACTGACTACTAGCGATAAAAGTTGTTTTTATCATGCCAGAAGTTTGCCTATCCTGAGCCACCTTGCCTTGTGGAGCCACTGTTCATGATCATCTCGTCCGCCTCCGACTACCGCGCAGCTGCCCAGCGCAAGCTGCCGCGCTTTCTGTTCGACTACATCGACGGCGGCGCCTACGCCGAACACACGTTGCGCGCGAACAGTTCGGACCTGGCCGAGATCAGCCTGCGCCAGCGCATCCTGCGCAACGTCGACAACCTGAGCCTCAAGACCACGCTGTTCGGCCAGGAACTGGACATGCCAGTGATCCTCAGCCCCGTGGGCCTGACCGGCATGTATGCACGACGCGGTGAAGTGCAGGCAGCGAAGGCGGCGGCGAACAAGGGCATTCCGTTCTGCCTGTCGACCGTGTCGGTGTGCCCGATTGAAGAGGTGGCGTCGCAAAGTGCCCGGGCGATCTGGTTCCAGCTCTATGTGCTCAAGGACCGCGGCTTCATGCGCAATGCGCTGGAGCGTGCGCAAGCGGCGGGCGTCACCACTCTGGTGTTTACCGTCGACATGCCCACACCCGGCGCACGCTACCGGGACGCCCATTCAGGCATGTCCGGGCCGTTCGCGGCTTCGCGGCGCATGTTGCAGGCGGTCACCAAGCCGCAATGGGCCTTCGATGTGGGCGTGATGGGCCGCCCTCACGACCTGGGCAACATCTCCAAGTACCTAGGCAAACCTACGCACCTGGAAGACTACATCGGCTGGCTGGCGAACAATTTCGACGCGTCCATCAGCTGGAAAGACCTGGAGTGGATCCGTGATTTCTGGAAGGGCCCGATGATCATCAAGGGCATCCTCGATCCACAGGACGCCAAGGACGCGGTGAGTTTCGGCGCCGACGGCATTGTGGTGTCCAACCATGGCGGACGCCAGCTGGACGGCGTGCTCTCCACCGCCAAGGCCTTGCCGCCGATTGCCGACGTGGTCGGCGACGACCTCACGGTGCTGGTGGATTCGGGCATCCGCTCCGGGCTCGATGTGGTGCGCATGCTCGCCCTGGGTGCCAAGGCGTGCTTGCTGGGCCGCGCCACCGCCTACGCGCTGGCCGCCGACGGCCAGAGCGGCGTGGAAAACCTGCTGGATATCTTCGCCAAGGAAATGCGCGTGGCGATGACCCTGACCGGGGTCACCTCCATCGCGCAGATCGACCGCTCGACGCTGGTCTAACCCTGCTGCTCGACGATCCCACGGGCTTTGAGTTGGGCCAGTTGCTCGGCTGACAAGCCCAAGCGCTGCCCGAGGATGTCGTCGGTGTGCTGCCCCAGCCTCGGCGCCGGCCGCAGGTATTCCACGGGCGTGCCAGACATCTTGATCGGGCTGCCGACCATGGCGAAGTCCGGGTTCTGCGGGTGGGGGATCTTCACCAGCAAATTGCGCGCAATCACCTGGGGCTCTTCCAGGGATTGGGCAATGGAATTGATCGCCCCCACCGGCACTTTTGAAGCGTGAATGCAGGCCACCCATTCATCGGCGCTGCGCCCGAGGAAATGCGCCGAGAGCAACGCCACGATCTCTTCACGGTGAGCCACGCGGTCGGCATTGCGGCGAAAGCGCGGGTCATCCGGCAAATGCGGCAAACCGATGCTCTGGCACAGGGCGATAAACTGGCTGTCGTTGCCGCAGGCAATAATGAAGTCGCGGTCAGCGGCGCGGAACACCTGGTACGGCACGATATTGGCGTGGGCATTGCCGTAGCGCTGCGGCACCTTGCCCGAGGCCAGGTAGTTCATGCTTTGGTTGGCCAAGGTGGCGACCTGCACATCCAGCAACGCCATATCAATGTATTGGCCGACGCAGGTGCGCTCGCGGCTGAGCAACGCGGCCTGGATCGCCACGGTGGAATACAGGCCGGTCATCAGGTCGGAAAACGCCACGCCGACTTTTTGCGGACCGCCGCCCGGCAAGTCATCACGCTCGCCAGTGATGCTCATCAAGCCGCCAATGCCCTGGATAATGAAGTCATAACCCGGCTCTTCGGCACGCGGGCCGGTCTGACCGAAGCCGGTGATGGAGCAGTACACCAGGCGCGGGTTGATCTCGGCCAGGGTCGCGTAATCCAGGCCATAACGGGCCAGAGAGCCGGCCTTATAGTTCTCGATCAATACATCGGAGCTGGCCGCCAACGCCCGCACCAGCTCCTGGCCTTCCGGGCTGGCCAGGTCGATAGCCACCGACAACTTGCCACGATTGGTCGACTGATAATACGACGCCTCGCCGGACGACTCGCCGGTGTCGGTCTTCATCCAGGGCGGGCCCCAGCCACGGGTGTCGTCGCCACTTTGGGGACGCTCGATCTTCACCACTTCGGCACCGAGGTCTGCCAACACTTGCCCACACCAGGGGCCGGCCAACACACGGCTTAAATCCAATACTCGCAAACCTGTCAAAGCACCCATTGTTCTTATCCTGTGAGGTTGGCAAATCAGCCGACAGTCGGCTCTTCATGGCGCAGGGAAACACCCAGCATCGCCCGCCGCCGCAGCCAGGGGCTGGGGCGGTAGCGCGGGTCGTGGGTGAGTTCACTCATGCGCTGCAAAATCGTGAGGAGGCGTCGCGGCCCAAGGGCATCGCCCCAGGCCAGCGGGCCCTGTGGATACCCCAGGCCCAGGTGCACCGCCTGGTCGATATCGTCGACGCTGGCGATGCGCTGCTGGGCGATATCGCAGGCCAGGTTGACCACCATCGCCAGGGTGCGCTGGGCGACAAAACCCACGCTGTCGCCGATCACCGTCACCCCTGCTCCGTCTGCTGCCAGCAAGGCATGGGCAGCGTCGCGCATGGCGGGGGCTGTGAGCGGGTTTTGCATCAGGGTGCGGTGGCGCGACAGGTCCGTCAGCAGGTCGATACACAAGGTACGCGCCGGGTCGGTATCAAAACGCACGCAGGCGCTGGTGGCGTCACGGCCGTACGGCGCCAGCAGGCACAGTGCCTGGGGCGAAGGCTGCGCGGCGTGTTCCAGATGGGCGCCAAGGTCGATCACCAGGGCGCTCAGGCGCTCATAGTCTTCGCTGTTTTCGGTGGCGATCCACACCGGGGGTGGCTGCTGCACCGTGGGCACCGGCTGAGGCAGCGGGCCATTGATGAGCTGGCCGTTCTCATAGTGATAGAAGCCCTGCCCCGTCTTGCGCCCCAGGCGGCCGCCCACCAGCATCTGCCGAGTCAGGGCCGATGGCCGGTAGCGCGGCTCCTGGTAGAACTGGTTGTAGATCGACTCCATCACCGGGTGGGACACGTCCAGCCCGGTCAGGTCCAGCAACTCCAGCGGCCCCATGCGAAACCCGGCGCCGTCGCGCAGGATGCGGTCGATATCACCGCGCTCGGCAATGCCCTCGTCGAGCATCTTCAAGGCTTCGGTGCCGTAGGCGCGGCCGGCGTGGTTGACGATGAAACCGGGGGTGTCCTTGGCACGCACGCCGCGATGGCCGGTGCGTGCGACCAGCGCCAGCAGCGCATCGCCGACGGCGGGCGCGGTGGCCAGGCCGTCGATCACCTCCACGACGCGCATCAACGGCACCGGGTTGAAGAAGTGCAGCCCGGCCACACGCTCGGGGTGCTGGCAACCGGCGGCAATGGCCGTGACCGACAGTGAAGAGGTGTTGGTGGCCAGGATGCAGGTCGGGCGGACGATGCCTTCCAGCTGCTGCAGCAGGCCGCGTTTGGCGTCGAGGTTTTCCACGATGGCTTCGACGATGAGGTCGCAATCCTTCAGGTCGTCGATCACGCCAGCGACCTGCAGGTTGGCGAGTGCCGCGTCCATCGCCGCCTGGCTGATCTTGCCCTTGCCCACCAGCTTGGCGAAGGTCGCGCCGAGGTTATCCCGCGCCGATTGCGCAGCCCCGTCACGCGCGTCGAACAACCGCACCGTCACGCCCGCCTGGGCAGCGATTTGCGCAATGCCCGCGCCCATGACGCCAGTGCCCACCAAACCCAAGGTGTTGATCGTGTGGCTCATGCTTATTCCCCCCGATAGTGCGGCGTGCGCTTCTCGAAGAACGCGGCGGCGCCCTCCTTCTGGTCCTTGGAGTCGAACAGCAATTGGAACGCCTTGCGCTCCAGCACCAGGGCGCTTTCCAGCGGCAAGTCGGCGCCGGCCAACATCACCTCCTTGATCTGCTCCACCGCCAAAGGCGGCAACGCGGCGATCTGCGCGGCCAGTTCCAGGGCGCGAGGTAATGTTTGATCGTCAGGGACCATCTCGCTGAGCATGCCCATGGCCAGGGCTTCCGGCGCAGAGACCATGCAACCGGTGAGCGCAATGCGCATCGCCTGGAATTTGCCCACTGCACGAATCAAACGTTGGGTCCCGCCCGCCCCTGGCATCAAGCCGAGCTTCACTTCCGGCTGGGCAAACCGCGCCGACTCCCCGGCCACAATCAAGTCGCAGTGCATCGCCAATTCGCACCCACCGCCCAGGGCAAACCCGTTGACCGCCGCAATCACCGGCTTGGGGCAGCGGCTAATGGCTTCCCACAGGTACTCGGTGTGGCGGCGGTACATATCGATTGCGCCTGCGCTGGCGAACTCCTTGATGTCCGCGCCAGCGACGAAGAATTGCTCGCCACCGGTGAGCACGATGGCACGCACATCGCGGCGCTTGGCCAAGTCACGAAAGTGCTCGGCCAGTGCTTCGCGCACCTGGGCATTGAGGGCGTTCTTCACGTCGGGGCGGTGGATACGCACCACGGCCACGCCATTGTCCTGGACGTCGAGGGTCACCACGGATGGGTTTGCGCTGGTCACATTCACTCCTGCTGCAACGTTCTTGTAGTTGGATCACTATTAGTTTCGCTATGCGAAATAACATTCCGTATTTAGCGATAATCATAGGTATCGGCTCTGCGGGTGTAAACGTAAAAACCTGAACGCATTTGTAAATGGCCTATAAGCCTTTGTTTTTAAGGTTTTTATCAGTCACTGGAGCCGCACTTTAAAAATTTGCTTAGTTTCGCTGTGCGGAATACTATTTTGTTTTGTTGATTTTATAAAAAAATGAGGCTTACCATGCGCCGTCGAAACCTGGATGCGGACAGCACCGAAGTGCCTGCAGGCCACACCGCCTTCGAGCATGTGCTGATTGACCCCATGAACAGCGATGAGGAGGAAGACAAGGACCGCCAGTTCGTCACCGCCCTGGCGCGCGGCCTGGAACTGCTGCGCTGCTTCACGCCGAGCGAGAGTGTGCTGGGCAACCAGGAACTGGCGCGCAAGACCGGGCTGCCAAAGCCGACGATCACGCGGATGACCCACACCCTGATGCGCTTGGGTTACCTCAAGCAAATGCCGCAGTCGGGTCGGTATCAGCTGGACGTGGGCGTGATGGCCTTCGGTTACGCCATGTTGTCGAACCTGTCGGTACGGGCCGTGGCCCACCCGTTGATGGAGACCATGGCCAAGTACGCCCAGGCCGCCGTCGCGATGGCCACTCGGGACCGCCTCGATGCGGTGTACCTGGACGTGGTCCAGGGCGAAGCGAACATGACCATGCGCCGCCAGGTCGGTACGCGGTTGCCGTTGCACTTGAGTTCAGCAGGCCGCGCCTGCCTGGCAGCGATGCCGGAAAACGAGCGGGAGTTCATTCTCGACCACATCCGCCAGCGTCATCTGGAGGAGTGGCCAACCATCCGCAAGGGGCTGGAACGCGCCTTCCGGGACTACACCGACTTCGGCTATTGCATGTCGATCGGTGAGTGGCACCGCGATGTCAACGCCATCGCCGTACCACTGCGGCACGCGCAACACGGCTTGCTGGCGTTCAACTGTGGCGGACCGAGTTTCCACCTCTCGCGGGAGAA
This sequence comes from Pseudomonas sp. GW821-FHT09A09, assembly GCF_059418405.1. Classification (NCBI taxonomy): domain Bacteria; kingdom Pseudomonadati; phylum Pseudomonadota; class Gammaproteobacteria; order Pseudomonadales; family Pseudomonadaceae; genus Pseudomonas; species Pseudomonas sp. GW821-FHT09A09. The sequence goes on along the minus strand of NZ_JBWKPU010000027.1, from coordinate 47,330 downwards.
ACTCGAAGACGACATCGGCCCACGCCTCAAGCACATGGTGAACAACATCGAGGCCGCCACCCGCTAGCTGGACCGGTGCATGGCCTCGGCAGATCGACGATAACAGGCCCGCCAAACGGGCCGCTGAGGAATGCACATGATCCGAGACGCACAAACGCTTCATATCCTGGTGGACGCCATCGCGCAGTTCGTCGACGAAGCGCTGATCCCACGGGAAAACGAAGTCGCCGAGACCGATGAAATCCCGGCGGACATCGTCAGCCAGTTCCAGGACATGGGCCTGTTCGGCCTGACCATTCCCGAAGCCTACGGCGGCCTGGGCCTGACCATGGAAGAAGAGGTGACCATCGCCTTTGAACTGGGGCGCACCTCGCCGGCGTTCCGTTCCTACTTCGGCACCAACAATGGCATTGGCTCCATCGGCATCCTGCTAGACGGCACCGACGCACAAAAAGAGCACTACCTGCCGTTGCTGGCCAGCGGCGATCTGCTCAGCTCGTTCTGCCTGACCGAACCCGATTCCGGCTCCGACGCCGCCTCGCTGAAAACCACCGCCGTGCGCGATGGCGACCACTACGTGATCAACGGCACCAAGCGCTTTATCACCAACGCACCCCACGCCGGCATTTTCACGGTGATGGCACGCACAGACTCGACGATCAAAGGCTCGGGTGGCATCAGCGCATTCATCGTTGAGCGTGACACCCCCGGCCTGTCCCTGGGCAAGCGCGACCACAAGATGGGCCAGCAAGGTGCCCACACCAGCGACGTGATTTTCGACAATGTGCGCGTACCCGCCAGCCAGTTGATCGGCGGCGTTGAAGGCGTGGGCTTCAAGACCGCCATGAAGGTGCTCGACAAGGGTCGCCTGCACATCGCCGCCGTCAGTGTCGGTGCTGCGGAACGCATGTTGAATGACGCCCTGCACTACGCCATCGAGCGCAAGCAGTTCGGCCAACCGATCGCCGAGTTCCAGTTAATCCAGGCGATGCTCGCCGACAGCAAGGCTGAGATCTACGCCGCCCGCTGCATGGTGCTGGACGCCGCGCGCAAGCGCGATGAAGGCCAGGACATCGGCACCGAAGCCTCGTGCTCGAAGATGTTCGCCACCGAAATGTGCGGCCGCGTCGCCGACCGCTGTGTGCAAATCCATGGCGGCGCCGGCTACATCAGCGAATACGCCATCGAACGGTTCTACCGGGATGTGCGCTTGTTCCGCCTGTATGAGGGCACGACGCAGATCCAGCAGTTGGTGATTGCCCGCAACATGATTCGCGCGGCGCAACGCTAGGTTTCACCGCTTCACCCATACCCAATGCCCTAACAACTACAAACAAGGTATCGCTATGGAAGTCGCCGCATCGGCGGGCGCGTTGTCGCCTGCAAAAAGCAAACTGTGGATTGTTGTGTTCGCCTTCTGCTTCCTCGGCCTGTTGATCGATGGTGCAGACCTGATGTTGCTGTCTTACAGCCTCAGCAGCCTCAAGGCTGAGTTTGGCCTGACCAGTGTCGAGGCCGGCAGCCTGGGCAGCTTCACCCTGGCCGGCATGGCCATCGGCGGCATCTACGGCGGCTGGGCCTGCGACCGTTTCGGTCGGGTGAAAACCGTGGTGTGGAGCATCGTGCTGTTCTCTGTCGGCACGGCGGTGCTGGGCATGACCCACAGTTATTGGCAGTTCGCGAGTACACGGTTTTTCGCCTCCCTGGGCCTGGGCGCCCTCTACGTGGCGTGCAACACCCTGATGGCCGAATACGTACCGACACGTTATCGCACCACCGTACTCGGCACCTTGCAGGCCGGCTGGTCGGTGGGCTACATCGTCGCCACGTTGCTGGCGGGCTGGATCCTGCCTGAGCACGGCTGGCGCTGGCTCTTCTACGTGGCAATCATCCCGGTGATCCTGGCGGTGCTGATGCAGCGCCTGGTGCCGGAGCCCCAGGCCTGGATCACCGCCAATGCCGAGCGCGCCAAAGAGAAAGCCAACGGCAAGCGCCAGGCCACGCTGAAAAAGCCCGACGGCATGTTCAAGCTGATCTTCAGCGACCCGAAAGCCAGCCGCATGTTTCTGCTGTGGGCGCTCACCGCAGGCTTCCTGCAGTTCGGCTACTACGGCGTGAACAACTGGATGCCGTCCTACCTGGAAAGCGAATTGGGGATGAACTTCAAATCGATGACCAGCTACATGGTCGGCACTTATGCCGCGATGATTTTCGGCAAGATCCTCGCCGGCCTTGCGGCAGATCGTTTAGGCCGCCGCACCGTGTTCGCCTTCGGCGCCCTGGGCACGGCGATCTTCCTGCCGGTGATCGTGTTGTACCAGAGCCCCGAGAACATCCTGTGGATGCTGGTGGTGTTCGGCTTCCTGTACGGGATTCCCTACGGTGTGAACGCTACCTACATGACAGAAAGCTTCGAGGCGAAATTTCGCGGTTCGGCAGTGGGCGGCGCCTACAACATCGGGCGTATTGGCGCAGCAGTGGCGCCGGCGGCCATCGGTTTCCTGGCGTCCCACGGCTCCATCGGCATGGGCTTCCTGGTGATGGGCGGTGCGTACTTTATTTGTGGTGTGATCCCGGCGTTGTTTATCCGCGATAAACAGTTCGATCCCCAAAAACAGTAAGGCCGCCCGCTTAGTTGCCAAATAACTGGCGTCACCTTTCAGCGACTGTCTTCGAGATTGAAAACAGTCGCTTGATTTATAAGGCGTTTTATTCCAGAGAAACGATTTGGCATGAATCTCGCTCTAACCTTTTCCAAGCAGGTTAAGCGATGACAAGACGTGCGGCAGTACCCAGGGGTTATAACCCTTGGCAAAGCGGTTTAAACTGTTTCCAATGTTTTACGGAACTGAAGGAACAGTAAGACGCTTGGCACTCGCCACTCTCATCGAGCCTGTAAGACAGTAAGTGCTTAGAGGCCGATCGCTTATGAAAACACCGACCCAGACCCACGCAATTGACTTCGACAGTGCCAAATTGCAACGCCTGGGCTTTGGTCAGCCTTCCCTCCTCCCCATTCGCCGCCCTGCGTCGATCGCTCAACTGCGCCAGCAATTGGGCCTGCACTTGCAAACCAGCCTGGAGCCGGAGCGCATCCTCGGCCTGTTTTTCCGCGAGATCCAACGCCTTGTCCCTTTGGACGCCCTGCATTATCGCCACGAAGCCAGCGACCTGCGCCTGGAGTTCGGCCATCGCGGCCATCACTCGGTGAGCTACACCTTGAGCCATGAAGGCGAGCACCTGGGCGAGCTGATCTTCCGTCGCAACCAGCGCCTGGTCGAAGAAGAACTCGGGCAGCTCGAATCGTTGTTGGCCACCTTGCTGTACCCCATGCGCAACGCCCTGCTCTACCGCGCCGCCACCCGCAGCGCCCTGCGCGACCCCTTGACCGAAACCGGCAACCGCATCGCCATGGACCAGACCCTGCAACGGGAAATCGACATGGCACGTCGGCATCTGAGCCCGCTGTCTTTACTGATGCTGGACATCGACCACTTCAAGAAAATCAACGACACCCACGGCCATGCCGCCGGCGACAACGTGCTGCGCGCCGTGGCGGGAGCGATCAAGGGTCAGTTGCGGAATGTGGACATGGTGTTTCGGTTTGGCGGGGAAGAGTTTCTGATCCTGCTGTCGAACACCGGCCGGGAAGCGGCGGCGATGGTCGGTGAGCGCCTGCGCCAGGCGGCACAAGCCCAGGATTATTGGGCGGACGGTACACGGATCGAATTGACGGTGAGCCTGGGTTGCTCGACCTTGTTGGCGGCAGAGACCGCTGACAGCTTGTTGCGCCGCGCCGACAACGCGCTGTACGTGGCCAAGCGCGAAGGCCGCAACCGCTTGGCAATGGCGGGGTAAGCACCCCGCCATCACGCTTACATCACGCTTCGCTGGCCACGCGCGCCTGGCGCTCGCGAACGGCTACGGGCGTCTTTTCCTTTTCTTTCTCCAGGCGCATGCAGCTCTCCAGGAAGAGGTACATGTAGTCGTAGCTCTTGCACACCGCCTGGCGCAACTCCACCTGCAGGGCCTTGCTCGGGTTCATTCCGGCCAGGGTGCAGATGATTTCCAGGGCTTCCCACGGGTGGGCATCGTCGTACTGGGCGTGCATCTTCAGCCACTTCATTGCACGCTTGCGGTCTTCCTCAGGGAAGGCTGCCGCGTACACACCGGTGGAACACACCACGGCGGACCACTCCCCAGTGGCCCCCTCAATGGCGTAGTTGGTCGCGGCAATCGCCACGATCAACGCATCGGCCGAGCTGGTGTGCCAGCACCAATGGCTCAGTGCGTGCAACTCAGGCGGTACATTCTGCGCCTGCAGTTCTTCGAGGCTGACACCATGTGCCCGCGCCCAATGCACCCAATAATCAGCGTGGTTCAGTTCCACGCGAATATTGCGCATCAGCCACCGGCGCGCCATATCCTCCCCAGGATGGCGGGCAAACTTGGTCTTGGTGAGGTTCTGTGCCATGTACAAGGCAAACTGTTCCACCACGGGCCAGCCACCGATCAGGTAGTGGCGCATGGTCTTGGCGCTGAGCGTGTTGTCGCGCATGCGCTGGTACAGTTCGTGCTCGACAACTCGGCGCTTGCTCTCGCTACAGTCCTGGATCAATTGCTGCGCCCAGGCGGGGTAACTCGAGGCTTCCATAAGCGGGCCGGTTCTGTTGAATGTGTCGATCACTGTAGGGCTCCTTTTTAAGTGTGATAGTACAGACCAGCAAAGTTTTCAGCGGAATGTGCCGGGCGCCTTGAACAGCAGAGGCTGCGGCCGCACAGGTCGACACTGCAAGCTATCAAAGGTAAACAATTGCGGTCGTTCAATCAGGTAACCCTGAGCGTAATCCACACCTATCTCAAGTAAAGCCTGTTCGATTTGCGGTGTTTCAACAAACTCGGCAATTGTGCGCTTACCCATGACATGGCCAATGTGATTGATCACTTCGACCATCGCGCGGTTAATCGGGTCGTCCAGCATATCCTTTACGAAACTTCCATCGATCTTCAGGAAGTCTACAGGTAAATGTTTGAGATAAGCGAATGAGGACATACCGGCACAAAAGTCATCAAGGGAGAAATGACAACCTAACGCCTTGAGTTCATTGATAAAACGTATCGCGCTACCTAAATTCGCTATAGCGCTGGTTTCTGTTATTTCAAAACAGATCATCGTCGGTGGAATGTTATAAGCCTGAAACTTCTCATGCAGAAAACCGAGAAAATCATCATCGCCAATAGTAATACCTGACAGATTAATCGCACACATCGCCATGGGTCGGCCTGGGCGCTCACGCATACAGTTGGCGATGATCTTGAAGACGTTCTCAACCACCCAGCGATCCAACGAGGTCATCAAGCCGTAACGTTCGGCCGCTGGAATAAAACTGTCGGGCAGGATGATCCGGCCGGCCTCGTCATGCAGGCGCAGCAGGATCTCGATATGGCCGTCGCCCCCATCGGTGTGGCCCAGTGGCGAGATTTCCTGTGCATACAGGCAAAAGCGGTTCTCCTCCAATGCCATGTGCAGGCGCTGTACCCAGGCCATTTCGCCAAAACGCAGCGACAGCTCCGAGTCATCGGCATGGTAGACCTGCACGCGGTTGCGGCCTTTTTCCTTGGCCATGTAGCAGGCCATGTCGGCGGCGCGCAACGAGGTTTCCAGGGTGGTGGGCGCTTGCGAGATATGCACCAGCCCGATACTGACCGTGGTCATGAACGGCCGGCCCTTCCACACGAAATGCAGGCTTTGCACGGTATGGCGCAGGCTCTCGGCGATCTTTTCCGCGACCGGCGCCGGGCAGTTCTCCAGCAGGATGCCGAACTCATCGCCCCCCAGCCGCGCCAGGGTGTCACCCTCGCGCAGGTCCGATTGCAGCAGCGCACAGATATGCCGCAGCAGCTCATCACCGGCCGCGTGGCCACAGGTGTCGTTGACCAGCTTGAACTGGTCCAGGTCCAGGAACATCAACGCATGCCGACCGCCCGGCTGACGCCCCACCTGCTGCAGCACCTGCTCCAGGCGGAACTCGAACTCGCGGCGGTTGGCCAGGCCGGTCAACGCGTCGTGGGTCGCTTGCCAGGACAGGTTGGCGATGTATTGGCGTTCCTGGGTCATGTCATGCAGCACCAGCACCGCCCCGCTGACTTTGCCGGCGCTGCGGATCGGCGCGCCCACCAGGGTCACCGAGACTGTGCTGCCGTCCAGGCGCTGGATCAGTTTGGAATGCTCGCTGCCACCACTGAGCTGGCCCTTGATGATGTGCTCGATCAAGGTGAAGCCGTCAGGCTCGGCGTTCTCATCCAGCAGGTTGAACAACGCCGCCAGCGGCAGGCCCTGGGCCTGGGCCGACTTCCAGTGGGTGAGCGCCTCGGCGGCCGGGTTCATGTAGGCGATGGCGCCATCGACGTCGGTGGTGATCACCCCGTCGCCGATCGATTCGAGGGTGATCTGCGCCCGCTCCTTTTCCACCTGCAGGGCGTCGGCGAACGCATGGCGCTGGGTCAGCAATTTGTGGGTGCGCAACAATGCCAGGGCGATCAAGCCCAAGGCGGTGGCCAGGTTGGTGATCAACAGCAACCTCAGGATGACTCGCGAGCCTTCGCCCAATGCATCACTGAACGCCTTGGCGGCCGGGGTGACCCCGTCGTTGATGCCGATGATGCGCGCCTTCCACTCTCGCACGTCGCCGCTGCTGACTTGATTGGCCGTGATCGCCCGGTGCATGGTCTTCGCCAGGTCATCCAATTGCACGAGGTAGCCGTCGCCCACGGTCCACAGCTCAATGGCTTTTTCCAGGTAACTGAAATGGCGGAAGTTGAGGTACAGCCAGATCAGGCTGGAGACGTCGTCCGGGTGGTTGCCGCCCTTGAGAATGCCCAGGCGCGCTGCGGCCAGGTCGGGCGTGGAATGGTCCAGGGCGATGCGCAGCTCATGCCCGCCCTGGGGCACGGCGATGGCTTGCTGGTACTTGAGGTAGGTGGCTTCGTCGCGGTTGTCGGCGTACAGCGTCAGGTAGTAGATGGCGTCTTTCTGGCCCTTGGACCACAGGCTTTCGCCCGCCACATAACCGCGCACGGCCGAGAGCACGTAGAGGCTGACGCAGCCCAATAATGCCTGGAACAGCACCACCGCGATAAAGGGCCAGACGATACCCAATAGTCGAGGCGTGCTTAACGTCGTTCCGAGAGTCCGCTTTTGCTTCATGAGGTCCCTTGCACAAGCACTACCAAAAAACGGCGAGTGGTTAACGCTCCTGACAGCACAGCCTTGGCGGAATTCGCCCGGCCCGACCAAACGGACCGCGTCGATTCAAGCACCCGCGCCGTATTAAAGGAGCAGGTAGGCCGCTATTTCCTGGGGAGACTCTCGTACTAATCACACAAAACCATTGCAAACTCAGCATCAACGCACTTGCTGCAAATGCCCGTATAGCTTGGCGTACAGGCCACCGTCGGCAATCAGCTGCTGATGGTCGCCATCCTCGGCAATATGCCCACCATCAAACACCAACACCCGGTCAGCCTGTTTCACCGCTGAAAGCCGGTGGGCGATGATCAGTGTAGTACGCCCACTGAGAAACCGCGCCAGCGCCTGGTGCAGGTTGTACTCGGTGGCAGCGTCCAGGGCAGAGGTGGCTTCGTCGAGGATCACTACCTTGGGCTCGGCCAGGACCATGCGCGCAATGGCCAGGCGTTGGCGCTGGCCGCCGGAAAAACGTACACCCGAGCGCCCCACCACACTGTCCAGGCCCAGGGGCAATGCCTTGACGGTAGCATCCAGCTGGGCGATTTCCAGTGCCTGCCAGCACGCCTGGTCCGAGCGTTCGCGGCCCATGGTCAAGTTGGCGCGCACCGTATCGTTGAACAGCGCCGGGTGTTGCAGCACCACGGCGACGTTCTCGCGAATGGTCTCCAGGCCGATTGCCTGCTGGGTCGCCCCGCCAAAACGAATGCTGCCCGCCTGCGGCGTGTAGAGCCCCAGCAGCAGTTGCACCAGGGTACTTTTGCCACCGCCGCTGGCACCGACAATCGCCACCTTCTCGCCCGGCGCAATGGCCAGGTTCAGCTGGTCGAGCACCAGGTCTTCGCCGTAGCCAAAATTGAGGCCACGCACCTCGATACCGACGGTTTCGCGCCCGATGAACGGGTCTTCACCGCCGGGATATTGGGGCTCGTCGGCACGCGCCAGCAGCTCGTTGATCCGCGTCAGCGCCCCACCTGCCGCGTAGTAGGCATATTGCAGGTTCAACAGTTGCTCCACCGGGCCGATCATGAACCACAGGTAGCTGAACACCGCGAGCATCTGGCCGATGGAGAGGTCGGAAAACAACACGGTGAGCATCGCTGCCGCGCGGAAGATGTCGATGCCGAACTGAAACAGCAGCCCGCTGGCGCGACTCGATGCGTCGCTCTTCCATTGGGAGTTGATCGCGTAGTCACGCACCTCCTGGGCCCGCTGGCCGAGGCGGCCGAGGAAGAAGCCCTGGCGGTTGCCGGCGCGCACTTCCTGGATCGCGTCCAGGGTTTCCGTCAGGGCCTGGGTGAAGCGCGACGTGCTGTCGTTCTCCAGTTTCTTCAGGTGTTTGACGCGTTTGCCCAACTGCACGGTGGCGTAGATCACCAGCGGGTTGAACAGCAGGATCAGCAACGCCAGTTGCCAATGCATCCACACCAGGATCGCCGAAGTGCCCACCAGCGTGAGCATCGCCACCAGGAAGCGGCTGAGGGTTTCGCCGACAAACTTGTCCAGCGTGTCCAGGTCGGTGACCAGGTGCGTAGTCACCGTGCCACTGCCCAAGCTTTCGTATTCCCCCAGGGAAATGCGCTTGAGCCGTTCGATCAAACGCACGCGGATACGGTAGACGATGTCCTTGGCCAACCGCGCGAACAACCGCGCCTGCACCACGTTGAACACCAGCGCGCCGCAGCGCAGCAGCAGGGTCACCAGCAGCATCAGGCCGATATAGCCCGCCGCTTTTTGCCAGCCCAGGGGCAGCGCGTGGTTCATGACTTTCAGGGCGGCATCACCGTGGCCGAGTAGCACTTCGTCTACCAGCAACGGCAATAGCAGGGGGATGGGCACGCTGCACAGGGTCGCCAGCACGGCGACGCCATTGGCGATCCACAGGGATTTCTTGTGACGCAGGGCCAGGCGGCGAATTTCCGCCCAGGTCAGGCAATCAGTGCGTTTGGGCTGCTCAGTGAGGTCAGGCTGGTCATGCACAGGCTGCTCGCTCCAGCCATCGGCCCAGCAGCGGCGACAGCTCGGACAACGGTTGGTAGCCGTTGGTCAGCAAGGCCAACTGGCCATTGCGTTCGGCCAGCAGCGTCGGGAAACCGGCAATGCCCAGGTCCTGCACCCAGGTGAAGTCGGCGGCCGTGGCGGCATGCTGCTCGGCGCGGTCGAAGGCGCCGGCAAATTCGATACGCGGAATGCCCGCCTCTTCGGCCAACTCCACCAGCACGCTGGCGAGGGTCACGTCACGGCCCTCGACATAAAACGCCCGCTGGATCAGCCCCAGCAGCTTCCATGCACAATCCGGCGCGAGGCTGCGTGCGGTGACGATCGCGCGGCAGGCAGGCTCGGTGTCGTACACAAAACCGTCAGGCAGCGCGCCTTCGCGTTTGAACGGCTGGCCGGTGGCCTCGGTGACCGCCTGCCAGTGTTCGAGGATGTAGCGCCGAGTGGTCGGCTCCAGCGCCGCACCACTGCCGGTGCGCAAGCCGCCCACCACCAGGTGCAGCTCAACGCCGGCCGCCTGGGCCTGCTCCACCAACGCCTCGGCCACCGGGGCAAAACCCCAGCACCAGGAACACATCGGGTCCATCACATAGAGCAGGCGCGCGGGCATGGGTCAGGCCTCGGAAGATGATTGCTTATAGTTGAAGCCAATCGGGTGCGGCATATTGCGGGCCTTGGCCAGCTCAATCTGCTTTTGCCGGTCAATCGCGCTGCGACGGGTCTTCTCCGGCAGCTTATCCCAGCAATGCGGGCAACTGATGCCCGCCACATAGTGCTCGGACGCACGGTCTTCGACGCTCACCGGTGTGCGGCAGGCATGACATTGATCGTAGTCGCCTTCGCTCAAGTCGTGGCGCACGGTCACACGGTTGTCGAACACAAAGCAGTCGCCCTGCCATTTGGTTTCTTCCTGCGGCACCTCTTCCAGGTACTTCAGGATGCCACCCTTGAGGTGGTAGACCTCATCGAAGCCTTCGCTGAGCATGTAGCTCGATGCCTTTTCGCAACGGATGCCACCGGTGCAGAACATGGCGACCTTCTTGTGCTTGGCCGGGTCGAAGTTGGCTTTGATATAGTCGGGAAATTCGCGAAAACTGGTGGTTTTCGGGTCGATTGCACCTTCAAAGGTGCCGATGGACACTTCGTAGTCGTTACGGGTGTCGATCAGCAGCACTTCCGGGTCGCTGATCAGCGCGTTCCAGTCCTGCGGGTCGACGTAGGTGCCGACCTTTTTGTTCGGGTCCACGCCTTCGACGCCCAGGGTCACGATCTCTTTCTTGAGCTTGACCTTGGTGCGGTAGAACGGCTGCTCGTCGCAGTAGGATTCCTTGTGGTCGATGTCGACCATGCGCGGGTCGGTCTTGAGCCACGCGATCAGGCCATCAATGCCTTCGCGGCTGCCGGAAACGGTACCATTGATGCCTTCTTCGGCGATCAGCAAGGTGCCTTTGATGCCGTTATCGACCATCGCCTGCAACAGTGGCTCGCGCAGGGCAACGTAATCTTCGAGGGTGACGAACTTATACAGTGCCGCCACGACAATCGGTTGAGTCATGGGTGTTCTCTCCAGGTGGCTACCCTCGTAAGGGGTGAACCGGATGCAAAAAAAACGCGCCGGCTAAGCGGCGCGTTGCGGATTCTAACAAAACATCGCTCTCTGTAGGAGCTGGCTTGCCAGCGTTTGCGGTGAACCTGACACACCGAGGTGTGAGGATCGCCCTCAAGCGGGCGCCTACAGATCAGTGCTTGCTACCGCCGGCGCAGGTCGGCGAGGCCGGGGCTGCGTCGATTTTCGCCCATTCTTCAGGCGTGTAGGTATGCAGCGCCAGCGCATGAAACTCGCTCATCAGGTCACCCAGGGTGGCGTAGACCTTCTGGTGGCGCTTGACGCGGTTGAGCCCCTCGAATTGCGAGCTGACCAGCACGGCCTTGAAGTGGGTCTGCAACCCACGGCTGTGCATGTGGCTTTCGTCCAGCACGCTCAAGTGGTCGGTGCCCAGGGCGGCAAGCGCCGTTTCGATACGCTGTCGCATGGTCATTCCTGCTTACTTCTTCTTGGCCGGAGCGGCGGCTTTAGGCGTCAGCTCGTTGGTCATGTCTTCCAGCAGTTTGTTCACCACCGGCACGGCGCTTTCCAGCTTGGCCTGGGTCATCTGGGCCGACTGTTGAGTCAGCTGCGGCATTTTTTCCAGGACTTTCTTGCCCAGTGGCGACTGGTAGAAGGCAACCAGGTCCTTGAGCTCGGATTCGCTGAAGTTGCTGGTGTAGAGCTTGACCATGTCCGGCTTCAGCTTCGGCCAGCCAATGGCCTGGTCCAGCGCGGCGTTGGCCTTGGCCTGGTAGCTGTCCAGCACGGACTGCTTGGCGGCAGGCGCCTTGGTTTGTTCGAAACGCTGGGCGAACATTTGCTGCACTTGCATGTACACCGGGGTACCCAGCTTGTCGGCATGGGCCAGGGTAAGGAAGGCTTCGGCACTGGCGTTGTGGCTGGCGGTATCGGCAAAAACCTGGCCGCTGGCGCAAACCAGAGCAACCGCGGTACAGATGGCACGAAGACGAGTCATCGAGTTTCCTTTTCTAGCAGGCGAGGTAAGACCCCAAGGGCGCCCATTCTGCGCCTAAAAAACCTTATGGCTCAACCCCGAGCCTTGTCGGGCCTGGATTGCCCGATGAAAAGTCTTTTAGGGAACCCACCCGGTCGATCACGGCCTAAACTGCGCAAACAGACCTGAAGGAGTGTGCCCGATGAGCCGTATCGAAACCGACAGCCTGGGAGAAGTCCATGTCCCGGATGACGCTTACTGGGGCGCCCAGACCCAACGTTCGCTGGTGAATTTCGCCATCGGCGAACAGCGCATGCCCCTGGCGGTATTGCACGCCCTGGCCCTGATCAAGAAAGCCGCCGCACGGGTCAACGACCGCAACGGCGACCTGCCCGCCGACATCGCCCGCCTGATCGAACAGGCCGCCGATGAAGTGCTCGCAGGCCAGCATGACGACCAGTTCCCCCTGGTGGTGTGGCAGACCGGCAGCGGCACCCAGAGCAACATGAACGCCAACGAAGTAATCGCCGGCCGCGCCAACGAGCTGTCGGGCAAGACCCGTGGCGGCAAGAGCCCGGTGCACCCTAACGATCATGTGAACCGCTCGCAAAGCTCCAACGACTGCTTCCCGACGGCCATGAGCATTGCCGCCGTGCAGGCCGTGCATCAGCGCTTGCTGCCGGCCATCGCCACGCTTTCCGGTGGCCTGGCCGAGCTGGCCGCGCGCCATATGACCCTGGTGAAAACCGGCCGCACCCACATGATGGACGCCACGCCCATCACCTTCGGCCAGGAACTCTCAGCCTTTATTGCCCAACTTGATTACGCCGAACGCGCGATCCGCAGCGCCCTGCCCGCCGTGTGCGAACTGGCCCAGGGTGGCACCGCCGTGGGCACCGGGCTCAATGCGCCCCACGGGTTTGGCGAGGCCATTGCCTCCGAATTGGCTGCGTTGTCAGGCTTTCCGTTCGTCACGGCGCCGAACAAGTTCGCCGCCCTCTCCGGCCACGAACCCCTGGTGACCCTGCACGGCGCGCTGAAAACCCTGGCGGTGGCCCTGATGAAAATCGCCAATGACCTGCGCCTGCTGGGCTCCGGGCCACGCGCGGGGCTGGCCGAAGTGAAATTGCCGGCCAACGAACCGGGCAGCTCGATCATGCCGGGCAAGGTCAACCCTACCCAGTGCGAAGCGCTGTCGATGCTGGCCTGCCAGGTACTGGGCAATGACGTGACCATCGGCATGGCCGCCAGCCAGGGGCATTTGCAGCTGAACGTGTACAAGCCGGTGATCATCCACAACCTGCTGGAGTCGATCCGCTTGCTGGCGGACGGCTGCAATAACTTCCAGGAGCATTGCGTGGCCGGGCTTGAGCCCGACGCTGGGCAGATGGCCGAACACCTGGAGCGCGGGCTGATGCTTGTGACTGCGCTCAACCCGCATATCGGCTATGACAAGTCGGCAGAGATTGCCAAGAAAGCCTATGCCGAGGGGCTGACGCTGCGCGAAGCCGCCCTGGAGCTGGGCTACCTCACGGACGAAGAGTTCGACCAGTGGGTACGCCCGGAAAACATGCTGGGCAATTAAGACGCCATGCGCACACGCCGGGCCTTGAGCCCGGCAATCAGCGACGGTGCCAGCGCCACGGTCGCTGACCCCAGCATCACCACCAACGCCCCGGCATAGCCCAGGGCGTTGATCTCTTCGGCCTGCACAAAGTCCGGCCACAGCCAGGCGGCCAGCGCCACGGCGACAAAGGTCACCAACGGCGTAAGGGCCAGGGTGGCGCTCACCCGAGAGGCTTCCCAGTGGGCCAGCGCTTCGGCGAATGCGCCGTAGGCCACCAGGGTATTCATGCAACACGCCAGCAACAGCCAGCCTTGCAGCGGGCTGAGGTCCAGGGCTTCCAGAGGGTGGGCCCAGGGCGTGAGCAACACGGCGCACGACAGGTAGATCACCATCATCACCTGCAGCGAATTCCACACCGTCAGCAATTGCTTCTGGCCCAGGGCGTAGAACACCCAGATGGTGGTGGCGAGCAGGATGGTCAACACACCGGCGGTGTAGGTGCCCAACGAAGTCAGCATTTCCTCAAGGCGCTGGTTGAAGAACAGGCCGAACCCCACGACCAGCACCACCAACCCGGCCACTTGCCCCAGGCTGAAACGCTCCTTGAACACAAAGACACTGGCGATCATCAGGAAGATCGGCCCCATCTGCACCACCAGCTGCGCGGTGCCAGGGCTGAGCATTTTCAGGCCCACCAGGTACAGCACGTAGTTGCCCACCAGGCCGCACACCGCCATGCCCACCAGCCAACCGCCTCTGGGCCCGAGCACCTTGCGGCTGGGCAGGCGTTTGGTGAGCGCCAGGTAGATGAACAGGCAACTGCCAGCGACGATCAGGCGAAACCAGGTCACGGTGATCGGGTCCATCACCTGCAGGACCTGTTTGAGTTTCACCGGGAGGATGCCCCAGAGCAGTGCGGTCAGCAGGGTCAAGCAAAAGCCGTAGACCCAGCGGCCGGAAGAGATGTGCATGAATGCCCCAGATGCCAGAGGAAGTGGAAGGGGCATTCTAGGGGGACTAAGGGGGGCGCTGGCGAGCGTTTTTTTCAGCATTACGCAAATCAAATGTGGGAGCTGGCTTGCCTGCGATAGCGGTTTGAAGCCAACGTATTCTGGTCTGACACTCCGCTATCGCAGGCAAGCCAGCTCCCACAATTTGATCCGGTTTCGTCAGGAACGGATCAACGCACCGCTTCGAACAATCCGGTCGCGCCCATGCCGCCGCCCACGCACATGGTGACGATGCCGTAGCGCAGGTTGCGCCGTTGCAACTCACGCACCAGGTGCCCCACCTGCCGCGAACCGGTCATGCCGAACGGGTGGCCGATGGAGATCGAGCCGCCGTTGACGTTGTACTTGGCGTTGTCGATCTCCAGGCGGTTACGCGCATACAGGCACTGGGACGCGAACGCTTCGTTGAGCTCCCACAGGTCGATGTCCGCCACCTGCAAGCCCTTGGCCTTGAGCAGCTTGGGCACCGAAAACACCGGACCGATGCCCATCTCGTCCGGCTCACAGCCGGCCACGGTAAAGCCGCGGAAAAACGCCTTGGGCTTGAGCCCCAGGGCCAGGGCCTTTTCCAGGCTCATGACCAACGTCATCGAAGCGCCGTCGGACAATTGCGAAGAGTTGCCCGCCGTCACCGAGCCGTCTTCGGCAAACACGGGCTTCAAGCCCTGCAAGCTGGCCAGGGTGGTGTCGGGGCGGTTGCAGTCATCGCGATCCACCACGCCGTCGAGCACTTGCACGGCGCCGGTGTTCTTGTCCTCGACCTTGTACTTGACGGCCATGGGCACGATTTCATCGTTGAACAAGCCATCGGCCTGGGCCTGGGCCGTGCGCTGCTGGCTTTGCAGGGCGTACAGGTCCTGCTCTTCGCGGCTGACGTTGTAGCGGCGCGCGACAATCTCGGCGGTCTGGCCCATGGGGAAGTAGATACCCGGCACCTGCTCTTTAAGCAGCGGGTTGATCAGGTTATCGGTGTTGACGCTTTTCATGGTCAGGCTGATGGATTCCACACCGCCGGCAACGATGATATCGCTGCACCCCGAGGCAATCTGGTTGGCCGCAATGGCAATCGCTTGCAGCCCCGAAGAGCAGAAACGATTGAGGGTCATCCCGGCCGTACCGGTGCCCAATTGCGAGAGCACCGCCACGTTGCGCCCGATGTTGTAGCCCTGGGCGCCTTCGTTGGAGCCGGCACCCACGATGCAGTCCTCCACCGTCGCCGGGTCAATGCCGTTGCGGGTGAGCAACGCGTTGACGCAATGGGCCGCCATGTCATCCGGGCGCGTCTGGTTGAACTTGCCGCGAAAGGACTTGGCCAGGCCGGTTCGCACGCTGTCGACGATCACTACTTCACGCATGGGCTACCTCGATCTTGTGGTTGTCAGGAGATGGATCGAGGATAGATCCCGCTCCCGGCAACCGCGACGATCATTCACCCCGGATATGCAAACCCATGATGACGGGCCACGGGTTATTTCTTTTTCTTCTTGTCGTGCTTGTCGGATTTGGCGAACGCCTCTTCCAGCGCCAGGTTGATGGTGCGCAAGACCTTGACCCGCGCCCAGCGCTTATCGTTGGCCTCCACCAGGGTCCAGGGCGCCACTTCGGTGCTGGTGCGGTCGACCATGTCGCCGACGGCCGCGCGGTAGTCGTCCCATTTGTCGCGGTTGCGCCAGTCGTCTTCGGTGATCTTGAAGCGCTTGAACGGAATCTCCTCGCGAGCCTGGAAACGTTCCAGTTGGGTGTCCTTGTCGATGGCCAGCCAGAACTTGACCACGATCACCCCGGCATCGCGTAGTTGCTCCTCGAAGTCGTTGATCTCGCCATAGGCGCGCATCCAGTCGGCCGGGGTGCAGAAGCCTTCGATGCGCTCCACCAGCACGCGGCCGTACCAGGAGCGGTCGAACACAGTAAACATGCCCCGCGCCGGAATTTTCTGCCAGAACCGCCACAAGTAAGGCTGGGCACGCTCGTCTTCACTCGGCGCAGCAATCGGCACGATGTGGTACTGGCGCGGGTCCAGCGCCGCCGCCACTCGGCGAATCGCCCCGCCCTTGCCCGCCGCGTCGTTGCCTTCGAACACGGTGACCAAAGCGTGCTTGCGCATGCGCTTGTCGCGCATCAGGCCAGAGAAGCGCGCCTGCTCGGTGATCAGCTGTTCTTCGTAGTCGTCCTTCTCCAGGCGCAGGGTCATGTCCAGGCTGTCGAGCAGGCTCTTTTTGTCCACCGACGCAATCAGCGGCGCCGGGTTCATGCCGCTGGCCTTGCCCTTGGGCAGCTTGAGGGCATTCTGCAGGCCTTCCAGCAGCAGCTTGCCCACGGTAAGCCCACGATAATGGGCGTCCACACCTTCGATGACATGCCAAGGCGCATAGTCGCGGCTGGTGCGGCGCAGGATGCGCTCACCGAAGTGCACGAACTTGTCGTAGGTTTCTGATTGCTGCCAATCCAGCGGGCTGATGCGCCAGCTGTGCAGCGGGTCGTCGGCCAGGGCCTTGAGCCGTGCCTTCATCTGTTTCTTGGACAGGTGGAACCAGAACTTGAAGATCAGCGCGCCTTCATCGCAGAGCATCTTTTCCAGGCGTTCGGCGCCGGCAATGGCCTGGTCCAGGCGCGCGTCCTTGATCTGCCCGTGCACCCGGCCTTGCAGCATCTGGCTGTACCAATTGCCGAAAAAGATGCCCATGCGCCCTTTCGCCGGCAGCTGCCGCCAATAACGCCACGCCGGTGGGCGGGCCAGTTCTTCGTCGGTCTGCTGGTCGAAGGTGCGCACCTCGATCAGGCGCGGGTCCATCCATTCATTGAGCAGCTTGACGGTCTCGCCCTTGCCGGCGCCTTCGATGCCGTTGATCAGGATGATCACCGGGAAGCGCTTCTGCTGTTGCAGCTCGTACTGCACTTCCAGCAGGGCTTCGCGCAGCGCCGGCACTTCGGCGTCGTAGGTGTCTTTGTCGATGGCGTGACCGATTTCGGCGGATTCGAACATGGGCAGCTCCGTGTGAAGATGGATCAAGACTAGCGGATTGGGCAACAACACGCGGGAGGAAATTCCACCCTCGCTTGCCGTGGGTCAATTCAAAGCCCATTGATCAGCTAGAATGGCCGCCTTGATTTTGCCGAGCCGCCCATGAACCCCATCAACCACGCCCAGCTCGACTGGGACGAACAAGGCCGCCCGCACTCGCGGGTGTTTGACGACGTGTACTTCTCCGACCAGTCGGGCCTTGAAGAAACCCGCTATGTGTTCCTTGAACAGAACCGCTTGCAGGAGCGCTTTGCCGCCTTGCCGGTGGGCGGGAGGCTGGTGATTGGTGAAACGGGGTTCGGCACCGGGTTGAATTTCCTGTGTGCCTGGCAGTTGTTTGAGCAACACGCGGTGGCCGGCGCGCGCCTGCATTTTGTCAGCGTTGAAAAATACCCGCTGAGCCATTCCGACCTGCAACGCGCCCTCGCCCTCTGGCCCGAGCTGCAACCCTTCGCCGAGCAATTGCTGGCGCAGTACATTGCCATTCACCAAGGCTTCCAACGCCTGGTGCTGGATAACGGCCGCGTGACCCTGACCCTGTTGATCGGCGACGTGCTGGAGCAATTGCCGCAACTGGACGCGCACATCGACGCTTGGTTTCTCGATGGTTTCGCCCCAGCCAAAAACCCCGAGATGTGGACCGCCGAGCTGTTTGCCGAACTGGCGCGCCTCGCAGCCCCCGGCTCGACCATCAGCACCTTCACCAGCACCGGCTGGGTTCGCCGCTTGATCAACGCTGCCGGTTTCAAAATGAAGCGCACGCCGGGCATCGGCCACAAGTGGGAGATCCTGCGCGGCGAATTCCTCGGCTGGCCGGCCGATACTCCAGCGCCTGCGCAGGCCAAGCCGTGGTTCGCACGACCGCCTGCGCCCCAAGGCGAACGCCATGCGATGGTCATCGGCGGGGGCCTGGCCGGTTGCGCCAGTGCCGCCAGCCTGGCAGCACGTGGTTGGCGGGTAAGCATTTTGGAGCGCCACCCGGCATTGGCCCAGGAAGCGTCGGGCAACCCGCAGGGCGTGCTGTACCTCAAGCTGTCAGCCCACGGCACGGCGCTGTCGCAGCTGATCGTCGCGGGCTTCGGCTATACCCGTCGCCTGCTGGAACACCTGCACCGCGGTGTGGACTGGGATGGCTGCGGCGTGCTGCAACTGGCGTTCGATGCCAAGGAAGGCCAGCGCCAGGCCCAACTTGCCGAGGCATTCGCACCCGACCTGTTGCACCTGCTCGACCGCGAGCAGGCCCAGGCCAAAGCCGGTATCGTCCTGGCGCACGGCGGCCTGTTCTTCCCCGAAGGCGGTTGGGTGCACCCGCCCGCGCTGTGTGAATGGCAAGCCGGTCAGCCCGGTATCAGCGTGCTGCCGCACCATGAGGTACTCGACCTGCGCAAAGTCGATGACCACTGGCAAGCCTGGGACGGTGATCGCCTGTTGGCCAGCGCCGCCGTGGTGGTACTGGCCGGCGCCGCCGAGGTCCAGCGATTTGCCGACCTGCCCCTCAAGCGCATTCGTGGGCAGATCACCCGCCTGCCGCAAACAGCTGACAGCGCAGCGCTCACCACGGTGGTGTGTGCCGAGGGTTATGTGGCACCGCCGCGCCTGGGCGAGCACACGCTGGGCGCCAGCTTCGACTTCAAGAGCGATGACCTCACGCCCACGGCCGCCGAGCACGCCGGCAACCTGGCGTTGCTCCAGGACATCTCGGCAGACTTGGCCGAGCGCCTGCAGGCCGAAACGCTGGACCCGACGATCCTGCAGGGCCGTGCCGCCTTTCGCTGCACCAGCCCGGACTACTTGCCCATCGTCGGCCCGCTGGCGGATCGCGAGGCGTTTGACCAGGCCTACGGCGTGCTGCGCAAGGACGCCCGGCAAGTACCGGACACGCCCTGCCCCTGGCTCGACGGGCTGTATGTCAACAGCGGTCACGGCTCACGCGGCCTGATCACCGCGCCGTTGTGCGGCGAGTTGCTGGCAGCCTGGATCAATGACGAACCGCTGCCCGTGGCCGCCAGTGTCGCCGAGGCCTGTCATCCGAACCGCTTTGCCGTGCGTGCGTTGATCCGTGGGAAGACGGGCTGATTGTCTTCAGGCCAGCGGACAGATACCCAGCTCATCAAAGCGCAAGGCATCCTCGCTCAGGCGCCGGATTTCCGCCGCTTGCGCCTGTTCCTGCTCGCCCAGGATCAGGTTCATCTGGTCACGATAATCGACGTCACTCAACGTCAGGCTTTGGTCGAACACGGTGTTCACGCGCTGGCTATAGGGCTCATTCAAACGCTCGAATCGGCTGTTGAAGGTACGCTTGAGGTAGTCATTCCAGAATGGCAATTCCACCAGGTAATTCAACAGGCTGGGTGACAGCTCCGCCGCCTTGACCTGTGCCTCGGCAGCGTCCAGCGCGCTAGGCGTCACACCGCCCAGGCGTGCAAAGCGCATGTGCAAGGGTTGGCCGGGCAGGTGGAAGCGATCAACCAGCCCGGTACGGTACGCGAGGCTGACTTCCAGTGGGTCCACCGCGGGGTTACTGTCGCTGTGACGCCGTGCGATGTTTTCCAACTGATCCAGTCGAAACAAGCCCCGGGCAAGCTTCAATAGCGGTTTGGCGGTCAGCACCCGCCCTTCGATCAAGCGCGTGGCGTCGCTGATCTCCGTGAGGACCTCCAGGGCGCTGAAACTGCTGGCCGCCGCGTCATCACAACGCAGCGGTGTCGCGGCACGCTGGAACACCTCCTCGCGTAAATCCTCGTCGTTGGCGGCCGCCATCAAGACACGCCACACGCGCCGATCGAGGTCTTCACGCACAAAGCGCGCATCGGCGGTGCCGCCCAATTCCGCGAGCAACTTGAACAAACCGTCGGAACCCGGCTCGTCCACAAGCCCTCGCCACACTCGGTCCTTTTCAGCGTGATCGCTCACGCCCCTCTCACACAGCCATAGCTCGCGGGCTTTCTGCTCACTCAGGCGTGCAAGGTCGTCCTCTAGAAACCCCATGCCCGTGCCAATAGAACGTCGATAATTCTTGAGCGCCCGCTGGCTGGCGAATGACAACGGGTTGAGGCGCAAATTGAACACGCTGGTAAATCGTCGGGGCATGTTGAACAGCCAGTCAGGCAATACCTTGATTTCGTTCTGGCGCAAATCCACCTGTTCAAGCCACGGTAACCGAGCGCATTCCTCAGGAAAGTCACTGAGCTTGCAGTTGCGCAACAGCAGCTCGCGCAGATCAAGCATTTTGCCCACGTGCGGTACATCCAGCAGCGGGTTGTCACTCAGGTTCAGCGAGCGCAGGTTGCGCAATTCAGCCAGGTTGCGAAGGCTGTGTTCGGTCAATTGCAGCTGGTTGTTTGCCATGTGCAGGCGCGTGAGCTGCGGCATATGACCGAGTACCTCGGGCAGTCGGGTGATGTGATTCTGCGTCAGGTCGAGGGTGTGCAAGCCATTGAAGTGCTTGAGAAAATAAGCAACGCCATCGTCCAGGCGCATGTTTCGCAGGGATAAGCGCTGAACATGATCGAATTGAATGTTCGACGGCAACGTGGGCAAGCCTCCCAACAGCATGCCGTCGAGTTCCAGGCTCGGCACGCGCAGGCCGCGCTCGTCACGCGCCACGATCATGTGCCGCCAGCATTGCTCGATCAATTTCGTGGCCTGCCGCCGGCTGAGATGGTGGTCCCACGGCGCAATGGCCTCGGCGTTACCCGCTGGCTTCTGATGACTCCAGGTTTTCAGCGCACGGCGTAGTGACGAAAAATCATGTTCAAGGGCTTCCACCTTCGTCGCCCTGGACAAGTGATCGTGGCCCGCGCCTTCGATAAGCCGGGAGATCTCCAGGTCGCTCAACAGCGGGTACAGCTTTTTCAGCTTGTGCACCAGCGCCGGCGGATGCGTTGCAGGTGGGCCTACCTGCGCCTGGACACACGATGACGGCGCCGCTTCAGGCATGCCCCGCTCGGGCCACAGGTAGCCCTTCACGCGGTACCTTTCATCCTGGGACTTGAACCTCAACTGGCCGCGTAAACGGCTGCCAGTCTGGGTGCCCACCAGCCGCAAGGTGGCGCGCTGGGAACGCGACAGGCAGTCCACGATTGCCTGGTACAACCCATCCGGGCCGCTGGCCAACGCGTCCAAGTCGTGCCCCTGATCGTCAAAAGCCTGGAACCCTTCGGCAGACTGGACAATGGTGCGTCGCACGGACGCGTCGGCAGGCCCCACCTGGTCAAGCAAGCGCCCGTCCAAGCGCCCCTCACGCACCTGGAACGCCAAGTCCTGCGGCCAGCCCTGCAAACACTCAAGGGTACCCAGCGCAATACGGCGCGTCCCCTCGTTGGCCAGCGATGGCCAATACAACCCCATCAGCGCCTGGTCCTCGTGTAACTGGTCCAGGGCAAGCTGGGTCTTGCGGGCCAGGTGCAACGGCACGCGCCCACTCTCGCGCAGGATCTTGCGATCCACCGTGCGGGCGTTGGTGGCCAGCTCCCAGGCCACTCGACGTGGCAACTGGGGAAACCGCGCGACCAAGGGCACCAGTTCACCGCGGGCAATGCCTTCGTAATCCTCATACAGGCGACGGTGCACCGCCGCATGCCGGGTGTCGACCGTCTCCAGCAGCCGTTTGCGAAGCAGCGCAGGTGCCTGCTCCAGCTCAACCGTTTCCCCCAGCAAGTGAGTACGCTCTTCAGCGCTGAGGGCTTGCAACAACACCTCCATCACCTGGCCATCCCTGACCTGTTGCTCGGTGATATGAATGCTCATGTCCTCATAGTCCAGAGGGGCAAGGTGCGACAGGCTTTCGAGCAAGTTGTCCTGCTCGTCGAGCACTTCAAAAAAACGCCCCTGAGGCCATCCTGGCATCAAAGGCAAAGCAAGCATTTGCGCGCGAGCGGTCGAAGCGTCGGGGTGCACGTTATGCTCTAGACCGTAGCGCAACTCGCCGATTTTATGGTGCAGGCGCAAGCGCGCCACGGCGTTTTGAACCCGCTCGGGCAACGCTTCATGCTCCGTGGCAAGATGTTGCACATCGGCCAGTTCCAGCTCGGTGATGGTCGCGAGGTTGTTCAATTGATCTGTCGGCATCGCGATCAGCGCCGGGTCGATTCGCCCCAGGTTGTACAGGGGCGAATGCCAATTTCGCGGGCGCTCGAATACGTGCTGCCAGCCGCCCTGCCCGTTATGTTCCAGCGGTGGGCGCCAAGCCTCAGGCCGTCGCGGGTGCAGCGCACGCCACTTGCCCATGGTTGGGTCGAAGCTGATCGCATAAAGCGCCCCGTCGATATTGACGTAAGCATTCCCGTTGACCTGATAAATGCCCCTTGCGTCGGCCCGCCAGCCCCGCTGGAAAATCTCCGAAGGCTGGCTGTAGGGCGCCAGCCGTGAGCGCCACAGCCTCTGGCGCTGATCCTGCAGAGCGATGGGCTCGACTTTTTCAAAAAACTGCGAAGAGCCCGTGAGCTGGCGCTTGAGGGTGCCGACCACTTTTCCGCCGGCAGCAAACAGCAGCATGCCTGCGATATTTTCCACCACGTTGAACAGGTGTCCGAGCGCTTCGTCCTTGTCACTGTGGGCCCAATCCTCAATCCCTTCAAACACCTCGCCTAGCAGTTGACCGATCGCCACGCCCATCATCAACTGGCCGAGTACCGGGACCACGAACCCGGCGACGTTGAGCAGGTTCAGCCCGATGTCCAGATACGCTTGCAAGCGTCGCTGCCAGGCGTCTTCGTCCACTTGTGCCTTGGGCACAGCCAGCACCTGCGCGTCGAGCTGGAGCTTGCCGAGACAGGCCTGAAACTGAAACTCCGATACGCGTACCTGCACCGGAATCACCCGCAAAGGGCCAACCTGATGCTTCTCCTCGTAGCGCTGGAAAAACGCCAGGCGCTCAGACTCGTCCAGATAAGCACCCAATGCCTTTCGATAAGACTGCGCCCGTAACATCAGGCTCAGATAGGACGTGAAGTCCTCCAGACGCGCGTATTCGTACCACGGTCGCAGCGGCTCGTTGGGCATGTAGACCACAAACCCCTTGACGGGTAACTGGCCGTAAGGCTCTGCGCTGAACAGCATGACACTCCAGAGGCAGGCACCATCAATATTCAGGCCTTGCCAGACCCACGACTCACCCTCCGGCATCGCATGCAGCGACTCATCTGCCGGCTGGTCAGCCTTGATCACGTTGAGCAACCAGGCGTAAGTCGGCTCGCTGAGATACCCCTTGGCATAGGCGATGTGCAGGTCAATCTGCAGATCAAGGCATTTAGACTCGCCAAGGTCCAAGGCAACCGGGTTGAAACCCGGGGTGATGGCGCCCGGATCGCGCAGGTTAAAAACGCTGCGTATATGGGCCTGGTACGCACAGCCAAGATCCAGCTCACGGCAATACCCGACAAACTCGTTCACCGTCATACCGACGATCGCCTGCCCGGTAGCCGCACTGCGCAACAGCGCCGAAGCCGACAGGCCGCCAGGTTGAGCCTGGTCCTCGGAAAAATTGCGCATGGCCGCCTGCACCAGGCTCAGTGTTTCAAGGGTAACAGTGGTTTGCAGGGCGCCACCCAGGTCTGCGCCAACGCCCGACAAGCTGCGTTTGGGCAGCTCCAGCTTGTCACGTTCTACATCCACGCCAGTCACACCCTTGCTCACCAAAAAGGCTTGCAGCTGCTTGATGCAAAAACTATCGAGCGGCTGCAGGCGTTCAAACACGTTCTGCGCCCGCTGGTACGTCTCCCGCCCGTCCCGATGGGTGCGTTTGATCGCCTGCAACGTCGTGGGTCTGGCCCCCAGCAGCCATTGTGGGAGGGTGGCTTGCAGCACTCGTGCCTTGCCCAGGTCACCGGTCATCTCCAACAGGGCGGCTTCCATTTCAGCCGGGCTCACGGTGTTTTCGGCATCCCGTGATTCGCGTTTATGCGCCATCAGCAACGTCTTCCTTTGCGTTGAATAATGGTGGATCAAGATAAGCGCGAAGTGCCGGAAAACAGATTCGAATAACCCCGCATTGAGCCAGCCGATCAACCCGGATTTTCCATGCTAACTGGCGTTATTTACCGCCATGTCGCCGCAGCCCCCGCCAGACAAAGACCGACCAAC
The DNA here is from genome assembly GCF_059418405.1 of Pseudomonas sp. GW821-FHT09A09. Classification (NCBI taxonomy): domain Bacteria; kingdom Pseudomonadati; phylum Pseudomonadota; class Gammaproteobacteria; order Pseudomonadales; family Pseudomonadaceae; genus Pseudomonas; species Pseudomonas sp. GW821-FHT09A09. Next base: position 22,861 of record NZ_JBWKPU010000027.1, on the reverse strand, counting down.
AGGAGGTTACGGCTATTTGCCTTATAACTTATCGGTCTAAAACTCCACGGATAGCACTGGGTCAGTTTCTGGGTACGCGCCCTTCGGGGCGTATTGAGTGTTGACCCCTCCCCAACGGAAAAACCGGTAAGGAATTTATGTGCGGATTAGCTGGAGAATTACGTTTCGATGCCCAACCGGCCGACCTGGCTGCGATTGAGCGCATCACCCATCATTTGGCCCCCCGTGGCCCCGACGCCTGGGGCTTCCACGCCCAAGGGCCGATTGCCCTGGGCCACCGACGCCTGAAAATCATGGACCTGTCGGACGGCTCGGCCCAACCGATGGTCGACGCCCACCTGGGCCTGTCCCTGGCCTTCAACGGCGCCATCTACAACTTCCCGGAATTGAGAGAAGAGCTGGAAGCCCTGGGCTACGCCTTCTATTCCGGTGGCGACACCGAGGTGCTGCTCAAGGGGTATCACGCCTGGGGCGAAGCCCTGCTGCCCAAGCTCAACGGCATGTTTGCCTTTGCCATCTGGGAGCGTGACACCCAGCGCCTGTTCATCGCCCGTGACCGTCTCGGCGTGAAGCCGCTGTACCTGTCGCGCACCGGCCAGCGCCTGCGTTTTGCCTCGGCGTTGCCGGCATTGCTCAAGGGTGGCGACATCAACCCGATCCTCGACCCCGTGGCGCTGAATCATTACCTGAACTTCCACGCCGTGGTGCCGGCCCCGCGCACCCTGCTGGTGGGCATTGAAAAACTGCCACCGGCCAGCTGGATGCGCATCGACGCCAGCGGCAAGACCGAGCAGAAAACCTGGTGGACCCTGCCCTACGGTCCGCGTGAGGACGAAAAACACCTGACGCTGGAAGACTGGACCGACCGCGTGCTGGACAGCACCCGCGAAGCCGTGGCCATCCGCCAACGTGCGGCGGTGGATGTCGGCGTGTTGCTGTCCGGTGGTGTGGACTCGAGCATGCTCGTCGGCCTGTTGCGCGAAGTCGGCGTGGAAGACCTGTCGACCTTCTCCATCGGCTTTGAAGACGCCGGTGGCGAACGCGGCGACGAGTTCCAGTATTCGGACCTGATCGCCAAGCACTACGGCACGCGCCATCATCAGTTGCGGATTGCCGAAAGCGAGATCATCGAGCAACTGCCAGCTGCCTTCCGCGCCATGAGCGAGCCGATGGTCAGTCATGACTGTATCGCGTTCTACCTGCTGTCGCGGGAAGTGGCCAAGCACTGCAAGGTGGTGCAGAGCGGCCAGGGCGCCGATGAGCTGTTCGCCGGTTACCACTGGTACCCGCAGGTGGACGGCGCCAGCGACCCGTATGCGGCGTACCGCGAGGCATTCTTTGATCGCAGTTACGACGACTACGCCGCCACCGTCGCGCCTAAATGGCTGACCGCCAATGACGCCGCTGGCGACTTCGTACGTGAACATTTTGCGATGCCCGGCGCGGACGCTGCGGTCGACAAGGCGTTGCGCCTGGACAGCACGGTGATGCTGGTGGACGACCCGGTCAAACGCGTCGACAACATGACCATGGCCTGGGGCCTGGAAGCGCGAACGCCCTTCCTGGACTACCGCCTGGTGGAGCTGTCGGCCCGCGTACCCGGTAAATTCAAACTGCCTGACGGCGGCAAGCAGGTCTTGAAAGAAGCGGCGCGCCGGGTCATTCCCAGTGAAGTCATCGACCGCAAAAAGGGTTACTTCCCGGTGCCGGGCCTCAAGCATTTGCAGGGCGACACCCTGAACTGGGTGCGCGAACTGCTGCTGGACCCGAGCCAGGATCGTGGCCTGTTCAACCCTGCGATGCTCGACCGTCTGCTCACCGACCCGCAAGGCCAACTGACTCCGCTGCGCGGCTCCAAGCTGTGGCAACTGGCGGCGCTGAACCTGTGGCTCAGTGAACAAGGAATCTGATCGATGAAACCCCATGCAGCGGCTTACAGCCAACGCCTGCTCAAGGGCCAGGCGCCGTCTTATGAGCGCCTGCAAGCCCGGCTCGCCGAAGATGGCAGCCCTTCAAGTGACCAACCGATTGCCGTGCATTGCGGCTGGGGCCGGTTGCTGATCGGGCACACCTTTCCCGACCCCGCGAGCCTGGCCCAGGAGCTGCTCAACGAGCAGCCCGGAGAGCGCGATATCGCGTTGTACGTGGCCGCGCCCCAGCAGATCCTGGGGATCGACCCTCAGCAACTGTTTCTCGACCCCTCCGACACCCTGCGCCTGTGGTTTACCGACTACCGCCCGGCCACCCGGGTGTTTCGCGGTTTTCGCATTCGCCGAGTGCAGACCGAGGCGGATTGGGCAGCGGTCAACCAGCTGTACCAGGGACGCGGCATGCTGCCGGTGGACGCCGAACGCCTCACGCCGCGCCATCAAGGTGGCCCGGTGTACTGGCTGGCCGAAGACGAAGACAGCGGCGCGGTGATCGGCAGCGTGATGGGCCTCAATCACCAGAAAGCCTTCCATGACCCGGAGAACGGTTGCAGCCTGTGGTGCCTGGCGGTCGACCCGCAATGCACGCGCCCAGGCGTCGGTGAAGTGTTGGTGCGCCACTTGGTGGAGCACTTCATGAGCCGGGGCCTGAGCTACCTGGACCTGTCGGTGTTGCACGATAACCGCCAGGCCAAGGGCCTTTACGCCAAGCTCGGTTTTCGTGCGCTGACCACCTTTGCGATCAAGCGCAAGAACGGCATCAACCAGCCGTTGTTTCTCGGCCCCGGCCCCAAGGCGGGGTTCAACCCCTATGCGCGGATCATCGTCGAGGAAGCCCATCGACGTGGCATCGATGTGCAAGTGGATGACGCCGACGCTGGCCTGTTCACCCTGAGTCACGGCGGGCGCCGTGTGCGCTGCCGTGAGTCGTTGAGCGACCTGACCAGCGCCATCAGCATGACCCTGTGCCAGGACAAAAGCCTGACCCACAAGGTGCTCAAGGCCGCCGGTTTGAAACTGCCGTCGCAGCAGTTGGCGGGCAGTGCCGATGACAACCTGGAATTTCTCGATGAGCACCAGCGCATCGTGGTCAAGCCGCTGGACGGCGAACAGGGCCAAGGCGTTGCGGTGGACCTGCAAAGTATCGAAGAGGTGCAGAAGGCCATCGAGGCAGCGCGGCAGTTCGACAGCCGGGTGCTGCTGGAAAGCTTCCACGAAGGCCTGGACCTGCGCATCCTGGTGATCGGTTTTGAAGTGGTCGCCGCCGCCATCCGCCGCCCAGCCGAGGTGACCGGTGACGGCCACCACTCCATCGGCGCGTTGATCGAGGCCCAGAGCCGGCGCCGCCAGGCGGCCACCGATGGCGAGAGCAAGATCCCCCTCGACGCCGAAACCCAGCGCACGCTCCACGCGGCGGGTTACGACTACAACAGCATCCTGCCCCGTGGCCAGACCCTGGCCGTGCGCCGCACCGCCAACCTGCACACCGGCGGCTGCCTGGAGGACGTCACCGCGATCCTGCACCCCACGCTGGTGGACGCCGCCGTGCGCGCCGCCCGTGCGCTGGATATCCCCATGGTGGGCCTGGACCTGATGGTGCCGGCCGCCGATCAACCCGAGTACGTGTTTATTGAAGCCAACGAGCGGGCCGGACTGGCCAACCATGAGCCGCAGCCTACGGCTGAGCGGTTTGTGGACCTGCTGTTTCCCCACAGTTAGCTGACTGCTTGAGAGGTGGGGTGCCTGCACTGGCCCCATCGCAGGCAAGCCAGCTCCCACATTGGAATGCGATCACCTGTGGGAGCCGGGCTTGCCCGCGATGAGGCCTTTACAGGCACTGCATCCTGACAAGCCAACAGGAGTCTTTATGAGCCGAACCATCCCAGAACCCGACCTCACCTACCTGCAGAAAGTCCTGCTGGAAATGCTCGCCATCCCCAGCCCCACCGGGTTCACCGATACCATCGTGCGCTACGTCGCCGAACGCCTGGAAGAACTGGGCATCCCTTTTGAAATGACCCGGCGCGGCACCATTCGCGCCACCCTCAAGGGCCAGAAAAACAGCCCCGACCGCGCCGTGTCGGCACACTTGGACACCATCGGCGCCGCCGTGCGCGCCATCAAGGACAACGGGCGCCTGAGCCTGGCGCCGGTGGGCTGCTGGTCAAGCCGCTTTGCCGAGGGCAGCCGCGTCAGCCTGTTTACCGATAACGGCGTGATCCGTGGCAGCGTGCTGCCGTTGATGGCCTCCGGGCATGCATTCAACACCGCCGTGGATGAAATGCCGGTGAGCTGGGACCACGTGGAATTGCGCCTCGACGCCTACTGCGCCACCCGCGCCGACTGTGATTCCCTAGGCATCAGCGTCGGCGACTATGTGGCGTTCGACCCCCTGCCCGAATTCACCGAGAGCGGGCATATCAGCGCCCGTCACCTGGATGACAAAGCCGGCGTGGCCGCCCTGCTCGCGGCGCTCAAGGCGATCGTCGACAGCGGCGAACCCTTGCTGATCGACTGCCACCCGCTGTTCACCATCACCGAGGAAACCGGCAGCGGTGCAGCGGCCGCCTTGCCGTGGGACGTGAGTGAGTTCGTCGGCATCGACATCGCCCCGGTCGCCCCCGGCCAGCACTCCAGTGAACATGCGGTCAGCGTGGCGATGCAGGATTCTGGTGGGCCTTACGACTATCACCTGTCCCGCCACCTGCTGCGCCTGGCCTCGGATAACGAACTGCCGGTACGCCGTGACCTGTTCCGTTATTACTTCAGCGATGCGCACTCGGCGGTCACGGCCGGCCACGATATCCGCACCGCCTTGCTGGCGTTCGGTTGCGATGCCACCCATGGTTACGAGCGCACGCACATCGACAGCCTGGCGGCATTGAGCCGCTTGCTGGGTGCCTACATCCTCAGCCCGCCCGTGTTCGCCAGCGATGCGCAGCCCGCCCAGGGCTCCCTGGACCGGTTCAGCCATCAGCTGGAACATGAGACACAAATGGAGAGCGATACACGGGTGCCGTCGGTGGACAGCCTGGTCGGGCAGAAGTCCTGACGCGGGCAACGGCTGGTCACAAGAGCCCCGGCGCAGTAGGATCGCCGGGACTCTATCCACGAGGCTTGTATGCTGATTCCCCACGATGCACTTGAAGTCGACACCCTGACGCGCCTCATCGAAGACTTCGTCACCCGCGACGGCACTGACAATGGCGACGAAACGCCTCTGGAAACTCGCGTATTACGCGTGCGCCAGGCGTTGACCAAAGGCCAGGCACTGATCGTATTCGACCCTGAAAGCGAGCAGTGCCAATTGATGCTCAAGCACGATGTGCCCAAGCATCTGTTCGACTGACAACGGTTTCAGGGGTTGGGCACCGCCGCTGGATGGCTGGCGGCGCGTTGGCGCTCAAGGATTTTCTGATACACCTCGGCACGGTGCACGTGCACCCCGGTCGGTGCTTCCACACCAAACTTCACCTGGGGCCCGTTCAACTCGAGAATGTGAAGCGTGATGTCATCGCCGATGGAGATGACTTCGCCTACGGCACGGCTTAAAACCAGCATGGCGGTTGTCCTTTTTCAATGACAGGACCTTGACCATGCGCGCTCAGGTAGGGGTCATCAATGCCTTGCGACAAAAACAGCCCCCGCCTACACCGCCAGGTAATTTACCTGACAGACCGCACCTCAATCAGGCTTTAGCAGCCTGCGCCTTGGCGCGCATCTTGTCCGCCATGGTTGTCATCTCGTCGTACAGCAACTGCGGGTTTTTCTGCTTCAGCGCCCAGGCCATGCGGCCCTGCTCGTGGGGCAGGATCATGAACTCGCCCTGTGCCACCTGCTGATAAATGTAGTCGGCGATATCGGCTGCCGAGATCGGCGAGCTTTCCAGCAACTTGCCCACCTGGGCTTTCATTGCAGGGGTTGGCCCACGGAAGGAGTCCAGCAGGTTGGTCTGGAAGAACGAGGGGCAGACCACGTGCACACCCACCTCCTGTTGCTTGAGCTCCACCAGCAGGCTTTCCGACAACGCCACCACACCCGCCTTGGCCACGTTGTAGTTGCTCATGGCCGGGCCCTGCATCAGGGCCGCCATCGACGCGATGTTGATAATGCGCCCCTTGCTCTTTTCCAGCAGCGGCAGGAACGCCTTGCAGCCCTTGACCACGCCCATCAGGTTGATTGCGATCTGCCAGTCCCAGTCTTCCAGGGACAACTCGGCGAAAAAGCCGCCCGAGGCCACACCGGCATTGTTGACAATCACATCGATGCCGCCGAGCTTGACCTCGCAAGCCTGGGCAAACGCCGTGAGCTGGCTGTAGTCGCGCACGTCGCAACGCTGCACAAAACCATCGCCACCGGCTGCGCGAACCAGCTTCAGGGTTTCCTGCAGGCTAGGCTCGCTGACATCCGACAAGGCCAACTGCCACCCCTCGCGGGCCCAGCGCAGAGCGATTTCGCGACCCAGGCCGGATCCGGCGCCAGTGATCATCATGCGATTTTGCATAGGAAGTTGCCTTGTGGTTCACAGAAGAAGTGATCGGCAGTGTAGCGAAGGTTTTTCCTGCACCCACGTACCATCCAATTGATGAATGCCTCAGGCAAACCGGCGCCCGGGTGCGAGGACGCTCTATAGCCTAAGTTCAATCTTTTTCAACTAGGCAGCTGAAGTTGGGAACGCATTAAAAGAAATAAGCATGTTTGCGAAATGCTTTAAAAAAATAGTGAATTTTCTGCGAATGGCCAGAGTCGGAGTTGTTAAGGCGTCCGTAAATAAACGGACCTGACTTTAAATAACCGGTCTTTGCAGAAGGCCTATAAGGAAGATAAACCATGAGCCTCATTCTGATCATTATCCTGATCCTCCTGCTGGTCGGTGGCCTGCCGGTATTCCCACACTCCCGTAACTGGGGTTATGGCCCGTCGGGTATCCTCGGTGTCGTACTGGTGGTTCTGTTGGTGCTGTTGTTGCTTGGCCGGATATAAACGCCAGTTCGTCCATTAAAAAATGAGCAAAAAAAAAGAGGCCTCCAAGAGGCCTCTTTTTTATTGCCGGTTAGTTAGTCCGGCTTGCCATCAACCACACCTGCGGTGTTATCCAACAGGCTCTTGGTGGCAGTCTGCAGGAACGACTCGAGTTTCTGCTTGAGGGCAGCCTCGTCCGGCGATTCAGGAATCACTTTGCCGGTAGGGTTTTCACCCAGTTCGTATTCCCACAGCTTGGGCGGCATTTCCTTAGGCAGTACCAGCACACGGTCACCGGTGAGCAAGGCCACGGTCTGGTCGCTGCCCGACGGTTTGATCACACCGAAGCCCTTGTCGCCTTCCGGCAGGTTCAGCAGGTCGCGGCCCCAGCACTGTTGCAGGGTTTCGCCACCGAGGCGGCCCATGATGGTCGGCACGATGTCGATCTGGGTGCCCACGGTGTGGTCACGCTGGCCGAATTTTTCCTGGATGCCCGGTGCGATCATCAGCATCGGCACGTTGAAGCGGCCCAGGTCCATCTCGGTAATCTGCTGCTCGTTACCAAAACCGTGGTCACCCACCACCACGAACAGGGTTTCCTTGAAGTACGGCTCTTTGCGCGCCTTTTCAAAGAACTGGCCCAGGGCCCAGTCGGAGTAGCGCATGGCGGTCAAGTGCTCGTCCAGGCTGCCACGGCCAGTGACCTTGTCGACCGGCAAAGGCGTCGGCAAGGCATACGGGGTGTGGTTGGACAGGGTCTGCAACAGCGCATAGAACGGCTTGCCACTTTCGCCACGGGTCTTCAGCTCTTCCAGGCCACGGTTGAACATGTCCTGGTCGGACACGCCCCACGTCGGGTCGGAGAACACCGGGTTGACGAAGTCATTGCGGCCGATGAAGTTGGTCATGCCCTGGTTGCTGAAGAAGCCCGACTGGTTGTCCCAGGCGAAATCGCCGTTGTAGACATACACGTCGTCAAACTTGCGCGCGCTGAGCAGCTGCGGCAGGCCCGACAGCTTGTGGCTGCCTTCCGGCGTCTGCATCAGGTATTCGAAACCCGGCAGGTTTGGGAAGCACGCCATGGTGGCAAACATACCCTGGTGGGTGTGGGTGCCGTTGGAGAAGAAGCGATCGAACAGCAGGCCTTCCTTGGACAGTTTGTCGAAGTACGGCGTGATGTTGCCCGGACGGCCCAAGGCGCCCACCGAGTGACCGGCGAAGCTTTCCATCAGGATGACCACGACGTTCTTGATCGGCAGGGTCTTCTCGGCCGGTGGCGTGAAGTCACGGCGAACGGCAGCGGTGTCGGTATCCACCAGCTTCTCGAACGTCGGCAACAGCAACATGTCGCGCACGGTCTGGGTGGCCAGCGGCTGCTCCAGGGTGGCCTTCCAGATGTTGGAACGTTCTTCGGAGAAGCGCGACTTGGCCGCAGCAATCAACGACAGGGTGCCATTGAGGCCCAGTTGGTTGGCGAAGTTCGAGTCGGTGGTGTAGACGTCACCCCAACGCAGCGGCGGACCCTGACGCAAGGTGCCACGGATGGCGACCACGGCGATCAACAGGCAGACCACAAACACCGCGATACGGGTGTACCAAGGGGCCACCTGGCGCGTGCCGATGCTGCCGCCGCTGAACGGGCCACGGGGGCGCGTTGCGCGGTCGGCGCCTTTGAAGGCGATGCTCAGGATCAGCGTACCCAAGGCCCACGCCAGCAGGTAGCGCACCACCGGGAAACCGTACCAGAGCATGCTCATCACGGTTTTCGGGTCTTCCTTCACGTACTGGAAGACCAGGCCATTGAGGCGCTGGTGGAACTCACGGTAGAAGTCCATTTCCATCAGGCCCAGGAACAGGCAAATGCTGGACGCGACGGTCAGCCACAAACGGAAGAACCCACGTGCCGCCATGGCCCGCACGCTGAACAAGGCCAGCAGCAGCGGCACCAGCACGTACATCACCAGGCGGATATCCAGGCGCAGGCCGTTGGCGAATGCTTCCAGGAATGTCGAGGCCGGTGTGTCGAGGATCATCTCGCGGTTGTAGACCAGCAGCGCCAGGCGCAGCAGGGAGAACATCACCATCATGACCAGTGCGCAGAGCAGCGTGTAAGCCAGATGGGATTTGACGGTCGGTTGCAGCAGGCGATTAGAAGCTCGCTGCTGACTCAGGGCGTCCGGGTTTGCCATGTCGTTTCAGGACCCATTGGAAGTTTAAGTTGCGAAATAATGCAGTGGCGTCCGTCCCTCGCCCAGGCTGGCTGGGGTAGGCGGTTAACGCGGTGGCGCAAATGGTGCCCGATCAATGGCATCAACGCTATTAATTACTGAACGGACACCGCTGCCCGGGCTTTAATAGCCCGCAAGCTAAAGCCTTGGCTGGGTGATCGAGCCGCAGAATTGTCTTGGATAAGATGTGAAAATTCTGTGCAGCGAATATTTCGACACACAAAATCCACATATAAGAAGGGATGTAGCAACTATTTGCATAGTTGCTACAAGGGCACGATCAGATCCGAACGTTACCGCGCGGCCCGGCAATGGCCCAGATGATCAGGCCCAATACCGGCAACAACAGGATCAGCAGGATCCACAGCACTTTGGCGCCCGTGCTCGCGCCGCTTTTGAACACGTTGATGATCGCCCAGATATCCAGCGCGAGGATGATCAGCCCGATCAGACCATTAAAAGTGGAACCCATGGTGTCGCTCCTAAGTGGGTGCTTGTTTGCTTAGGATGTTCAGCGTTGGCCAGGGTTCCGTTTTATTTCAGACGTGCAGGGCAATGCGCAACGCTTCCAAAGACGGCTCGCCCTTGATACCCACTTCGGCACACAGTTCCAGCACGCGCGGCAGGTCGTTGCCGTACACCAGCACGGCCTGGATCTCGTCATCCAGCAACTGGCTGAAGTTGAGCAGCACGTAGCCACCGTCTTCAGGGCTGAGGGCGCTCATCTGGATCTGGATACGGTTGAGGGCCGTGAGGTCTTCGGTCTTGGCCAGTTGCTTGGGCTTGAGGTTGAAGGCGACACCAGGGCCGAACGAGGCGACGATCTGGGCGAACAGGTCGCTATAGGTATCGGCCTGGAACAGCACGGTGTCGGGCAGGCTGCCGACCACCACCCACTCCCCCAACGGAATCGGGAAGGTGTCGTCGTAGTTGATATCCGGGTTGGCCGCCAGAAACGCCGCAGGGTCTGCGTAGGCCTGCGCCGCTTCATCGGCGATGCGCGCCACTTCCTCCGCCCCCATGACGCCAGCGCTGATTTTGCTGATGAGTTCGACGAGGGCGGTTTTCATGATGGCGATCCTGTGACGGGCTGGTTTTCGAGGGCGCGTAGCCTACACCAGTTTCTGCAGCTGCGCCGCCGTATCCACTGCACCCATGGTCTGGGCCGCAGCCAGCGCAGTGGCACCCTGGGCATCGGCAGCCTTGGGGTTGGCGCCCTGGGCGAGCAGATATTCGACCATTTCAACTCGGTTGAACATCGCCGCCATCATCAATGCGGTGCGCCCGTCGGAAGACGCCGCGTCCACCGGTGCGCCGCCCTCGATCAGCGCCTTGACCACCGCCAGGTTGCCTTTGAACGCCGCACCGGCCATCGGCAATTGGTTTTTGTCGTTGGCGATCTGTGGGTCGGCCTTGAACTCCAGCAGCACTTTCACCGCATCGGCGTGGCCGTGGTAGGCCGCGAGCATCAGCAACGTGTCGCCATTGTGGTTACGGAAGTTGGCGGGCAAGCCCTTGGCCAGCAACGCCGCGAGCATGGCTGCGTCGCCGCGGCGGGCCACGTCGAAGACCTGTTCGGCAAATTCGGCGGCTTCATCTTCAGTCATCTGTTTGGCTTGGTCTGACATGTGGGGGCTCCTTGTCTAGTGCTGTATATGGCGCCCAGTGTCGCGAGGGAGTTCCCACCTGTCATGGCTTTTTTGTCAAAAGCGGCCATAGGCAGAATCAATAAGGCTGCTTTCAGTAACGAAAGTGGCCAGCCTGGATCTGCGCCAACAGTTGACCGGTCACCGGTACGTAGCAGTCCGAACCCGGCAACCACGCGTAGACCGGGTCATTACCGGCCTTCTCCGGGTCGAACGCCTCTTCCTTGAGCTTGACCTTCTGGTACTTGAAGGTGCCGGTGGTTTCCATCTTCACCTTGATGCGCAGGAACAGCGGCACCGCATAGTGCGGCAACTGGCCGTGGGCGAACTGCAGCAACTCGCGCATATCCAGTGAAGCCAGGGACTCGCTGGGCGTGATGGCAACCATCCCGGCGCGGCCATTGGTGTTTTCGATCTCCACCCCATAGGCCACCACTTCGGCGATCTGCGGATGTTGCAGCAAGACGTTTTCCACTTCCGTGGTGGACACGTTTTCGCCCTTCCAGCGATAGGTATCCCCCAGCCGGTCGACAAATTGCGCGTGGCCGAAGCCGATGCTGCGCACCAGGTCGCCGGTATTGAAGTAGCGGTCACCCTTCTCGAACACGTCAGTGAGGATCACCTTGCGGTTCTTTTCCGGGTCGGTGTAGCCGTCATAGGGTGACTTTTCATCGATCCGGGCCAGCAGCAAGCCCTGCCCGCCTTTCTTCACTTTCTGCATGAAACCATCGCTGCCACGGATCGGCTCTCCCGTGTCGTGGGCGTAGTCCACCAGCGCCCAGTGTTGCAGGCAAAAGCCGACGGTGTTGTCGAAATTCAAAATATTGGTGAAGCCGATATTGCCGTCGCTGGCGGCATACAACTCGCAGACATGCTCGACGCCATGCCGCGCCTTGAACTGCGCCCACACCCCAGGGCGCAAGCCGTTGCCGACCATCTTGGTCACGCGGTGATCACGGTCTTTTTCGCTGGCGGGCTGGTCGAGCAAGTAGCGACACAATTCGCCGACATAACCGAGAGTCGTCGCCTTGAACCTGCGCGCGTCCTCCCAGAACTGGCTGGCGCTGAACTTGCGCCGGATGGCGAACCCCGAGGCGCCGACAATCGCCGAGCCCCAGCACACGCACAGGCCAGTAGCGTGGTACAGCGGCAGGGTGCAATAAAGGACGTCCTCTGGCCCCATGTCCAGGGCGATGCTGCCGAAACTGACCGCGGTCTTGGTCCAGCGGCCGTGCTTCATGATGCCGGCCTTGGGCAGGCCAGTGGTGCCGGAGGTGTAGATATAGAAGCAGGGGTCGTTGAAAAAGATCTGCGCGGTGCTGGAAGGATTATCCACCGGGCACTCGGCGCTGGCCGTCATCAGGTCGATGTAACCGTGGGGTAATGCGTTGTCCTGCTGCTCCGCGACAAACCAGGTGCGCTCGGCGGGAATCTGCACCTGTTCACGCACAGCTTCATAGGCCGCCACCAGTTCCGCGCCTACCACAATCGCCGCCGGGCTCACCAGGTTCAGGCTGTGCACCAGTGCCGCCTGGGTCTGCGCCGTGTTGAGCATCGCGCAAATGCCGCCCAACTTGGCCACCGCCAGCACGTTGAGCAGCAATTCGAGGCGGTTCTCGATGAACAACGCCACGACATCGCCCTTTTGCATGCCCTGGGCCTGCAAGTAATGGGCGATGCGATTGGCGCGTTGATTGGCTTCACGGTACGTGAGCTGGCGGTCGGCAGACAGCAACGCAATGCCATCCGGGTTGCGCAGGGTGGCCTGTTCAAACTGCCAGCCCAGGCCACAGGGTTGCGCGGGGTCGGTGACATTCGCCGCGCGCATGCCGCGCACCACCCGTGGCAGGGCGCGAACAATGGCGGGCACCTTACGCAGCATCATGCCCCACGTGATCATGTCGTTTTGCGGATGGCTCATGGAGGAACGTCCTTTTTCTTATTCTTCGTATGATCCAGAAACAGCGACCCATCTGTAGGCAGAAGGCCGGATGTCTTGAAGGAAAATACGCCAGCCATTCTTGGGCTGTACATGTGGGATTTGAAAAGTTTTGTATCCCGGTGCCACGCCTTCATTTAAATGGAATTTACCCTCGCAGCCGGCAGTCGATATCCATGAAGGACGTCGGCGCGTCATGGGATAAAGCGCGGCCCGGATAACGCAAAATGCAGGATGCACGATGGCCCTTCATGCAATTTGCACGAAAACGAAAATCATCTATTTTTATAAGTTACTGTTTTATAAGGTTTTTATAGAAAACCAAATACTGGCACAATCACTGCACCTATCTCTCCATGCTTGCCAACTTGAGCCAACGGAGCTGATAGACATGAGCCTGATCCAAGATAAATTCGCTTCTGTATTCTCCCAGTACGACGTCACCACCCAGCCACGTCCAGACGGTGGCATCCTGTTGACCCTGCGCAACAGCGAAGGCAAACAGGTCAAGCGTTCGATCTCGTACCAACAACTGCACACGGCCGATCAACTGACTTGGGTGATCAGCGCCATTCGCCGCGACCTGGCCGAGCAAGCCAGTGACCTGCCACAGATTTCCATGCTGCAAAGCCAGAACCGCTTTGCCCTGCCGACCTACCATTCGGCTTAAGCATCCGCCACAAAAAAGGGCCGCGACGCCGTTGAGCGTCGCGGCCCTTTTTCATGCCCTCAGCACAGGCCCAGGCGGGCCGCTTCGTTCATCGCCTGAACCCGGTTGGTGACTTCCAGCTTGCCGTAGATATTACGCAGGTGGAATTTCACGGTGGCTTCGGAGATCGCGCGAATCTGGCTGATTTCCCAGACGGTCTTCCCTTCCGAAGCCCAGCGCAGGATGACCAGTTCGGTCGGTGTAAGGGGTTTGCCAGACAAGCTCAGGCGTCTTCTGATCGCCATGGGTACAGCACCCAGTGCACGGCATGACTCCTCGGGGCCATTCATTACTCTCTCCTTATTATTAGCGGACGCCCCGCCCATCTTCGGATTACTCCGATTGACAGGCGCTATAAACATTGAGGCAAGAGAGAGTTACATAACCGATGGCGTGAAAACGTAGGACCTCGAATAAACAGCTGCACCTTACAGATAACTAGGCTTCTTCCCACAGCAACTTCCAACCTGCCGGGGTTGATCATTTTTACGCTTATGCTTAGTCGTCCAAACCAGGAAACGCTGAGGCAATGGCGTCACCGGTCAGGACGGGCACCCCACCCTGCGCGGAATCAAACAAGCGCAACGCCACAAAGTGCGGGTTTTCGCCCATGTCGAACCAGTGCGGCAGACCGGCCGGGACAACCAGCAAGTCGTTCTTTTCGCAGCGCACCGCGTAGACATAGTCACCTACATGCAGGCAAAACAGCCCCTGACCGGCAATGAAAAAACGCGCATCGTCTTCAGGGTAGCGACGCTCATCCAGGAACTGGGCACGCATTTCGGCCGCCTGCAGGTGGTCTCCCGTGACACTCAGCAACTCGACCGAGCGGTAGCCCAAGGCATCGATCTGCGGCTGGTAGGCCGCGATCATTTCAGCCGCGCTGGCGCCCTTTTCTATCGGGCTGGGTTGCCAGCGCTCGAACCGCACGCCGTGCTCGGCCAGGGTCGACACGATATCGTCGAAGTGGGTGAGCACCTTGTTCGGGGTATCAGGCGTGGCGATGTGATAAACGGCGACATAACTCATTGCACGGTTCCTCTATTCGGCTCTTGCAAGCGCAGGCCAATGATAACGGCGGCCGCCAGGGCCGCGACGCTGGCGATACTGAATGTCAGGGTCGGCCCCAGCAGGTTCCAGCTGTAACCGGCATACAGGGCGCCTAACGCGCCACCGGTGCCGGCCAGTGCGGCATACAGCGCCTGGCCCTGGCCTTGCTGGCGGTCGCCAAAGCTGCGTTGCACAAAGGCAATCGCCGCCGCATGAAAGCTGCCGAACGTCGCGGCGTGCATGACTTGCGCCAGCAGCAATACCCACAGGTGTTCGGCAAACGAACCCAGCAACAGCCAACGCAGCGCGGCCAGCAGGAAGCTGGCCAGCAACACCCTGCGCACAGAGAAGCGATTGAGGATGCGGCTCATGGCCAGGAACATCAGCACTTCGGCCACCACCCCCAGCGCCCAGAGCATGCCGATCACGCCACGGCTATAGCCCAGGTGTTCCAGGTGCAGGGTCAGGAAGGTGTAATACGGGCCGTGGCTCAGTTGCATCAGCGCCACGCAGGCGTAGAACGCCAGCACGCCAGGACTGCGCAATTGCTTGAGAAAACCGTCACCGGCCAGGCGGTTGCCGTGGGTGGCGGGCTGCGCGTTCGGCACCCACAGGCTGGCGCCGATGATGCCGGCCATGATCACCACGACCACCACCGGGTAAATGTCCAGGCTCAGCCAGTCGAACAGCCGGCCCATGATGACCACGGTGAGGATGAAACCGATGGAGCCCCACAGCCGGACCTGGCTGTAGCGCGAGGCCTGCTTGTGCAGATGGGCCAGGGTGATCACTTCAAACTGCGGCAGCACCGCGTGCCAGAAGAACGCATGCAGCGCCATCACCAGCGCCAGCCAGGCGTAGGTCTTGCTGACGAAGATCAGCGAGAAACTGGCCAGGGTACACACCGCGCCGAAGCGCACGATGGCCAGGCGCCGGCCGGTGTAATCCCCCAGCCAGCCCCACAGGTTCGGCGCCACGCAGCGCATCAGCATGGGGATGGCCACCAGCTCGCCAATGCGCGCGCTGGAGAACCCCAGGTGATCGAAGTACAGCGCCAGGAACGGCGCCGTCGCCCCCAGCAGGGCGAAGTAGAACAGGTAGAAGCTGGAGAGGCGCCAGTATGGAAGGGCTGTCACAGCCGAACCGTCACAGCTGGCCCAGCACCGGCGTACTCACGCGCACATCCGCATTCTGCCCACGATTGCGCAGCAGGTGGTCCATCAGCACGATGGCCATCATCGCCTCGGCAATCGGCGTGGCACGGATGCCCACGCAGGGGTCGTGACGGCCCTTGGTGATCACGTCCACCGGGTTGCCGTGCACATCGATCGAACGACCCGGCGTGGTGATGCTCGACGTGGCCTTGAGCGCCAGGTGCGCCACGATCGGCTGGCCGGACGAAATGCCACCGAGGATGCCGCCCGCGTTATTGCTGAGGAAACCTTCCGGGGTCAGCTCGTCACGGTGCTCGGTGCCACGCTGGGACACGCAGGCGAAACCGGCGCCGATTTCCACGCCCTTGACCGCGTTGATGCTCATCAGCGCGTGGGCCAGTTCGGCGTCCAGGCGGTCGAAGATCGGTTCACCCAGGCCGGGTTTGACGCCTTCGGCCACCACGGTGATCTTGGCACCGACGGAGTCCTGGTCGCGGCGCAACTGGTCCATATAGGCCTCCAGCTCCGGCACTTTGTCCGGGTCGGGGCTGAAGAAGGCGTTGTCTTCGACGCTGTCCCAGGTCTTGAACGGGATTTCGATCGGGCCCAGCTGGCTCATGTAGCCACGAATCACGATGCCCTGGGTGGCCAGGTATTTCTTGGCAATCGCACCCGCAGCCACGCGCATCGCGGTTTCGCGCGCGGAACTGCGGCCACCGCCACGGTAATCGCGCTCGCCGTATTTGTGGTGGTAGGTGTAGTCGGCGTGGGCCGGGCGGAACAGGTCCTTGATGGCCGAGTAGTCCTTGGACTTCTGGTCGGTGTTGCGGATCAGCAGGCCGATGGCGCAACCGGTGGTGCGGCCTTCGAACACGCCGGAGAGTATCTCGACTTCGTCGGGCTCCTGGCGCTGGGTGGTGTGGCGGCTGGTACCGGGCTTGCGGCGGTCGAGGTCACGCTGCAGGTCGTCCAGGGACAGCTCCAGACCCGGCGGGCAGCCGTCGACAATGGCGACCAACGCCGGGCCATGGCTTTCGCCCGCGGTGGTGACAGTGAACAGTTTGCCGAAGGTATTGCCGGACATGCAGGGCGCTCCGTGAAATCAGTTGAATCAAGTCAACCGTAATAACTTAAGGCGGCCAGTATACGCAGGCTAACCGAGTAGTTCATCCTCGAAACCTTACCGGTAGACCTTTGTCCAACCGGCACCTTTCTCATAATGGCGCGATGATGCTGCGAGTTCTGCTGTTCACCCTCACCCTGTTTGCCGCCGTGGCCCAGGCCGCCTCCCCCGTTGTACTGCAACGCCCCATCAGCCTGGACACCGGCAGTGGCGAGCTGTTTGGTTCGTTGCTGCTGCCCCAGTCCGACAAGCCCGTGCCGGTGGTGCTGATCATCGCCGGTTCCGGCCCCACGGACCGCAATGGCAACAGCGCCGACGGCGCACGCAATGACAGCCTCAAACGCCTGGCCTGGGTACTGGCCCGGCATAACATCGCCAGCGTGCGCTACGACAAGCGCGGGGTGGCCGCCAGCCTGGCCGCCACCCCGGACGAACGCAACCTGACCCTCGACGCCTATGTGGCTGACGCCGTGGCCTGGGGCAAGCTGCTCAAGGCTGACAAACGCATGGGCCCGCTGATTGTGCTGGGCCACAGTGAAGGCGCGTTGGTGGCGGCCCTTGCCGCGCCGCAACTCGATCCGGCCGGGGTCATTTCGCTGTCAGGCAGCGCCCGCCCGGTCGACCAGGTGATCCGCCAGCAGTTGGCCGACCACCTGCCCCCTGCCCTGCTGCTGCGCAGCAATGAAATCCTCGACCACCTCAAGGCTGGCCAGGTGGACGCCGATGTCCCCGGCCCGCTGGAGGGGATATTCCGGCCGAGCGTACAGCCTTATCTGATCAGCCTGTTTCGCGCCGATCCCTCCGAGGCCTTTGCGAAGTTGAAGATGCCGGCACTGATCCTCCAGGGCACCAACGATATCCAGGTGGGCGTGGGCGATGCCCGGCAACTGAAAAAGGCCAAGCCCGATGCGCAGTTGGCGGTAATCGAAGGCATGAACCACGTGATGCGCATCGTGCCCAACGACGTGAAGCAACAACTGGCCTCCTACAACGACCCGCAATTACCTCTCGCCGCAGAGCTGGGTGAGCGGGTGGTGCGCTTTATCGGCGGACTTGGGCCCCGTTAAGCGACTATTTGCCTCCAGTCCTGGAGAAAGCGGCCGATAAGCCCAGTGTCGACAGTAAAAAGACTGCCGACTCGCTGGGCTTGGACAGGATCGCGCCGCATGACAACCACTGAAGCAACACCGGAACCGACCGCCGAAACCCCGGCTGAAAAAACCGAGGCCAACGACGCGGCCGCCTTGCCGTGGGCGGACGTGCAGGCCGAGCATTTCAAGATGCTGCGCCTGGCGCCCCTGGCCACTGACCGCGCCACCGGCGTGCGGCCGCTGCGCTTTGTGCAGTTCGGCTACGCCGAGCGCCACGATAAACGCCACAGCCTGTTGCGCATGGTGATTCAACTGCCAGGGCAACGGGTGCGCCGCGAGCAGAACCACTTGGACATCTGGGTCGACCACGACACCCATCGCGTGCATTTCGGCCCGGGCAACAGCCTGGAAATCGAACCCGCCAACCGTGGTATCGGCCGCTTCCTGGTCGCACAAGGTGCGGCGTGGGCGAAGAAGAAATGGTCCCACTACCGCGTCGACGGCGTGGACCTGGCCAATAAGGACGCGCTAAACGAAGCCACGCGCCTGCGCCGTGATCACTTCCTGCGTATCCAGGGGTTTGATGTGGCTTACGCCGATGTGCAGCACCTCAAGGGCAACGTACAGCCGGGCAAGGTCAGCGATGTGCTGGACAGCTGGAACACCGAGAAGCTGCAGTTCGTGGAGATCCTCGAAGCCGCGCAGATGCTGCAACAGGCCGAGCAGAACCTGGCAGAGCAGGAAGTGAAGCTGCGCAAGGAAGAGGAAAAGGTCACCAAGTTCAAGCGTGAAGACAGCGGCTTGCGCTTTACCATCACCTGCCTGGTGGCGTTTACCGTGTTTCAGGCGGGGCTGTTGATCTGGATTGCCACGCACCGCTGACAGCGGCTGAAATGCGGTCAACCATGTGGGAGCTGGCTTGCCTGCGATAGCGGCAGTGAATTCACCATCGCTATCGCAGGCAAGCCAGCTCCCACAGTGACCGCGTTTCTACCTTGCGATTTGGTTAAATGCGGGTGACGAAGATGGCCTGATGCTGGCGGCACTGCTCGGCCGTCAACATGAATACGCCGTGACCGCCGCGCTGGAAGTCCAGCCAGGCGAAGTCCACTTCCGGGTACAACGCCTCGACGTGCACCTGGCTGTTGCCCACTTCAACGATCAGCAAGCCCTTCTCGGTCAGGTGGTCTGCCGCTTCGGCCAACATGCGCCGCACTAGGTTCAAGCCATCATCGCCGCAGGCCAGGCCCAGTTCCGGTTCGTGCTGGTATTCGTCGGGCATGTCGGCGAAATCTTCGGCATCGACATACGGCGGGTTGGACACGATCAGGTCAAAACGCTGGCCCGGCAGGCCATCGAAGCCATCACCCTGTACGGTGTAGACGCGCTCATCGACGCCATGGCGCTCGATGTTCTGGTTGGCCACTTCCAGCGCTTCGAAGGACAAGTCCCCCAACACCACTTCGGCGTCCTGGAACTCATAGGCGCAGGCAATACCGATGCAACCGGAGCCGGTGCACAGGTCGAGGATGCGCGCGGGCGGTTGCCCCAGCCAAGGCTCGAAGCGGTTTTCGATCAGCTCGCCAATCGGGGAGCGCGGGATCAACACGCGTTCATCGACAATAAACGACAGGCCGCAGAACCACGCCTCTTTCAGCAGGTAGGCGGTGGGCACGCGCTCATGGATACGACGATGCAGCAGACGCTGCACGTGGGAGATTTCCTCTTCTTCGAGGTTGCAGTCCAGGTAGCTGTCAGCAATTTCCCAAGGCAGGTGCAAGGCACCGAGCACCAATTGCCGGGCTTCGTCCCAGGCATTGTCGGTGCCATGGCCGAAAAACAGGTCTTCCCCATGGAAACGGCTGACAGCCCAACGGATGTGGTCGCGCAAGGTGCGCAGGCGGGATGTGATCACGGGGGAGAACTCCTGGAAAAAACGACTGGCGATTCTAACAGCCTTCGCCTGTCCCTTCGATGTACGAAAACCCTTCGCCATCCGTCGGATTTCATCCATTTTGCCATCATTGCGCTAAACAAGCCGCCCACTTGACATGGCTGCACGTCAACAACGGCGTACCTTACGATGGTAGCGGTTCACAGAACCGCTCAGCCAGTGGACAATGTCGCAAAAGCCCCCCTCACAGGAGCCCCAGAATGTCCGTTCCAAAGACGATGTTTCAACTCAGCGGTCGCGGTTACGCAGCAGCCAACCTGAACCATGCGACCCTCGTGATCATCGACGCCCAGAAGGAATACCTCAGCGGCCCACTCGCCCTCTCGGGCATGGATGCGGCGGTTGGCAACATCAAGCAGCTGGTCGCTGCAGCACGTAACGCCGGACGCCCCATCGTGCATGTGCGCCACCTCGGTACCGTGGGCGGCCTGTTCGACCCCCAGGGCGAGCGCGGTCAGTTCATTCCCGGCCTGGAACCCGAAGGTGACGAAACCGTCATCGGCAAGCTGTTGCCCAGCGCGTTCCATGGCACCGGCCTGGAAAAACACCTGCAAGACCTTGGCTCCCTGGACCTGATCGTGTGCGGTTTCATGAGCCACTCCAGCGTCAGCACCACCGTGCGCGCCGCCAAGAACCTGGGCTTTCGCTGCACCCTGGTGGAAGACGCCTGCGCCACCCGCGACCTGCCTTACAAAGGCGGCATCCTGAGCGCCGAGCACGTGCAACAGACCGAAATGGCCATCATGGCCGACAACTTCGCCACCCTGGCGCTGACCAAAGATCTGATCTGATCGACCTTCCGGTGAGCGGCGCGGCCTGTTTACGGCCCCGCTCATCCGCAAAGCCTTCTCACTTTGGCGCATTTACCCCTCCCCCCGGAACAACCTGTGTATTGTCCGGTCGAAGGGCCGATACCCTGGAGGAAAGGTCGGAATGAAGATATCCGATGGTTTTGATGCTCGTCGCTTGCGCCCCAAGGGCCCGAGCAACTGGCGTCTGCGCCTGGTGGCGGGCTTTGCCGCGCTGCTGGCGATTGTAGGTTTGTTGATGGCTGGCGCTGGTGGCGCCGGTTTGTTGGGTCACTCGCCCGCCCTGGGCGAATTGAACGCCAGCCCTGGCGGTTCGGCTATCCTGTTGGCGATCGGGCTGTTGGTGCTGTGGTTGGGCGTGTGGTTGTGGCGCCGTAGCCGTCGGAAAATGCGCCAGCCGTTGTCACTCAACATCGCTTCGCACCTGATGAAAAAGCACGACTGATGGCGCTTGGATAGCGTTTCCTGCGCCCCGGCCGCCGCGATTTAGGTAAACTGCCCGCCCTTCGCGGAGGCTGACATGCAAGACGACGATTTTTCCCTGTTCAAAAACGAGCTGCGCGGCGTCAAGCCGATCAAGCACGACCGTGCCGACACCGGTAAACCCAAGGCTGACCGCGCGCAGATCGCCAAGCTGCGCCAGGCCGCGACCGTGCGCACCGATGCCACCACGGTGGATGGCCTGTCGGACCAGTTCGTGATCGACGTCGGCCCCGAAGACGAGCTGATGTGGGCCCGCGATGGCGTACAGGAAAGCCAGATGCGCAAGCTCAAGATCGGCCAGATCCCGTTCGAGGGCAGCCTGGACCTGCACGGCATGAGCGTGGAGAAAGCCCGGGAAACCCTGTGGGCGTTCCTGGCCGAAGCCACTAGGTTCGAAATCCGCTGCGTGCGCGTCACCCACGGCAAGGCCGTGCGGCTCGATGGCAAGCGGCCAATGATCAAGAGTCACGTCAACACCTGGCTGCGCCAGCATGCCCAGGTGCTCGGCTTTACCTCGTGCCAGGCCCGCCACGGCGGCGCGGGTGCGGTGTATGTGATGCTCAAGCGCACCATGATGGAAGGCCGCGACGAGTAACAACTGCCATCGTCAGGCTTGCAGCGATGTGTCCGCCACCGTAACCTTGCGCTTTGCGAAAATCCCACAGGTAGTTTCATGTCCCTGGAACAGAATTACACCGCGATCCTCGGCCAGCTCGGCGAGGACGTTTCCCGCGAGGGCCTGCTCGACACGCCAAAGCGTGCCGCCAAGGCGATGCAGTACCTCTGCCGCGGTTATGAACAGACGCTGGAAGAAGTCACCAACGGTGCCTTGTTCAGCTCCGACAACAGCGAAATGGTGCTGGTCAAGGACATCGAGTTGTACTCGCTGTGCGAACACCACCTGCTGCCGTTCATCGGCAAGGCCCACGTGGCGTATATCCCGAGCGGCAAAGTGCTGGGCCTGTCGAAGGTCGCGCGAATTGTCGACATGTACGCCCGCCGCCTGCAGATCCAGGAAAACCTCAGTCGCCAGATCGCCGATGCGGTCCAGCAGGTGACCGGTGCCCTGGGCGTTGCCGTGGTGATCGAAGCCAAGCACATGTGCATGATGATGCGCGGTGTCGAGAAGCAGAATTCGTCGATGATCACCTCGGTGATGCTCGGTGAGTTCCGTGAAAACGCGGCCACCCGCAGCGAATTCCTCAGCCTGATCAAGTAATCGGCGGGGCAGGAAAAGACCGGCGTTCATTGCCGGTTTTTTTTCGCCCGCAGAATTGCTGTAAGCTGCGGCCCCTTCTGTTCTGGGCAAGAGGTTCAAGCCATGTTCGTCAAAGCACTTCGAGTGGGCCTCGGCCACGTCATCATCGCGGGCGACTTCCTGACCCGTCCACGTAAAAAACAGCGCCCTGCCGAACAGCAGGCACAGGTGAACGAGGCTGCCAAGGACCTGACCCTGTACCAGTTCCACGCTTGCCCGTTCTGCGTGAAGACCCGCCGCACCCTGCACCGCCTGAATGTGCCGGTAGCGTTGAAGGACGCCAAGAACAACGAGCAGGACCGCCAGACCCTGCTGGAGCAAGGCGGCAAGATCAAGGTGCCGTGCCTGCGCATCGAAGAGAACGGCCAGACCACCTGGATGTACGACTCCAAGGTGATCATCGATTACCTGGACAAGCGCTTCGCCGCGATCTGACACACAACGCCCACTTGTAGGAGCACGGGGGGGGGGGGGGGGGGGGGGGGGGGGGGGGGGGGGGGGGGGGGGGGGGGGGGGGGGGGGGGGGG
>NZ_JBWKPU010000026.1:70274-93051 GCF_059418405.1 Pseudomonas sp. GW821-FHT09A09 | reverse complement strand
CCCCCCCCCCCCCCCCCCCCCCCCCCCCCCCCCCCCCCCCCCCCCCCCCCCCCCCCCCCCCCCCCCCCCCCCCCCTCGCTCCTACAGTGGATTGGGGGTGTACGGTGGATTGGGGGTGGTTTTGGAATTTGGGTTTACGCGGCCAATAAAAAGCCCCGCCTGATCACTCAGGCGGGGCTTTTCAGTTACGGCTGGACTCAGGCGAGAGGTTTGCTCTCGTGTTCTGCTTCCAGTGCAGCAGCGGCGGCTGCGGCGGCCTCGGCTTCCTTGCGACGACGACGCACTTCACGTGGGTCGTTCGGCGCACGGCCGTTTTCGGTCAGGGCGCTGGCCGGGGCGGCTTCGACCACCGGGGCTGCCACTTCGGCAACCACTGGGGCTTCAACCACTGGAGCAGACTCAACAGCCGGAGCGGGTTCAACCACTGGGGCTGGCTCGGCAACCACGACCTCGGCAACCGGTGCTGGCGCTTCTTCTACCACTGGGGCAGGAGCTGGCGCTTCAACCGGAGCGGCGGGTTCGGCAGTCCATTGGAAGGCGGTCTGTTCTTCACGAACTTCACGCACTTCTGGAGCGGCTTCAACCACTGGCTGTGGTTCAACGACCGGTGCAGGCTCAACCGCTGCCACTTCAACTTCTGGCAGGGTTTCTTGAACCGGGGCAACTTCCACTTCCGGAACGACCGGCGCTTCGATTGGGGTAGTGGCCTCGACAACCGGTGCTTCTACCACAGGGGCTTCAACCACTGGCGTTTCGACTACGCTTGCTTCTACCACTGGCGCTTCGGCTGCTGGAGCCTCGGCAACAGGTGCTTCAACAACAGCGGTGTCTTCAACGGCCGCAGTGGCGCGTTCAGCCTGCTCGTGAGCCTGGGCTTCAGCAGGTGCGCTGATGACCGAGCTGGCAACGGCAGCAGTGACGGCCAGGCCGGCAGCCAGTTCGGCGCCTGTTGGCTCCTGGGTGGTGCCTTCAGCGTTCTCGCCGGCTTCTTCCGAGCCTTCGATCACGTTGCCGTTGGCATCGCGTTGACGCTCACGACGGTTGCTGCGACGACGCTGGCCACGGGAGCGGCGGCGCGGACGATCGCCTTCGGCGCCTTCCTGACCGTCTTCCTGCAGTTGCTCTTCGCCGGTTAGTACTTCTTCTTCACTGGCGGCAGCGGCTTGCTCTGCACGTGGCTGGCGTTCTTCACGCGGGGCACGTGGTTGACGCTCTTCACGTGGCGCACGTTCTTCACGCGGCTGGCGAGCCGGGCGTTCTTCGGCAACAACGGCAGCACCGGCAACGGCTGGGGCAGCATCCAGCGGCTCGCGCAGTTCACGCACGCGTTCTTCACGCTCGCCACGTGGCTTGCGATCTTCACGCGGAGCACGTGGGGTGCGCGGTGCGCGCTCTTCACGCGGTGCACGTTCTTCACGGGCTACGGACGGGGTGTCTTCACGGGCTTCGCGAGGTGCACGTTCTTCACGCGGTGCGCGTTCTTCACGTGGGGCACGCTCTTCGCGCGGCTTGCGTTCTTCGTCACGGCGGCCGTTGCGGTTACGGCTCTGCTGGCGACCGTTGCGACGTTCTTCGTTGCGTGCAGGGCGCTCGGCGGCTGGTTTTTCAACCACAACCGGTGCAGCAGGCTCTTCCTTGGTGGCGAACAGGCTGACCAGCGACTTCACCAGGCCCTTGAACAGGCTTGGCTCAGGCAGGGCGGCCGGCGCTGCAACCGGAGCAGCGGCTTCGGTTGGCACCGGAGCGTTGGCACGGGCCGGCGCAGTTTTGACCGCGGCTTCCTGGCGAACCAGGGTGCGGGTCGCAGCGGCTGGCTGGACTTCTTCCACTTCGGCAGCGGCAGCAGCGATTTCGTAGCTGGACTGGTTGTTGTGGGCTTCCGGGCTGTCATCACGCAGGCGCTGCACTTCGAAGTGCGGCGTTTCGAGATGATCGTTCGGCAGGATGACGATGCGGGCACGGGTGCGCAGTTCGATCTTGGTGATCGAGTTGCGTTTTTCGTTGAGCAGGAAAGCAGCCACCGGGATCGGCACTTGGGCGCGGACTTCGGCGGTGCGGTCTTTCAGGGCTTCTTCTTCGATCAGGCGCAGGATCGCCAGGGACAGCGATTCAACGTCACGGATGATGCCGGTGCCGTTGCAACGCGGGCAGACGATGCCGCTGCTTTCACCCAGGGATGGACGCAGGCGCTGACGGGACATTTCCAGCAGGCCGAAGCGCGAGATGCGGCCGACTTGCACGCGGGCACGGTCAGCTTCCAGGCATTCGCGGACTTTCTCTTCCACGGCGCGCTGGTTCTTGGCCGGGGTCATGTCGATGAAGTCGATCACGATCAGGCCGCCGATGTCACGCAGGCGCAGCTGGCGGGCGATTTCTTCAGCCGCTTCCAGGTTGGTCTGCAGAGCGGTTTCTTCGATGTCGCTGCCTTTGGTCGCACGCGCCGAGTTGATGTCGATGGACACCAGGGCTTCGGTCGGGTCGATCACAATGGAGCCACCGGAAGGCAGTTCGACCACGCGCTGGAAGGCGGTCTCGATCTGGCTTTCGATCTGGAAACGGTTGAACAGCGGCACGCTGTCTTCGTACAGCTTGATCTTGCTGGCGTACTGCGGCATCACCTGGCGGATGAAGGTCAGGGCTTCGTCCTGGGCTTCAACGCTGTCGATCAGCACTTCGCCGATGTCCTGGCGCAGGTAATCGCGGATGGCGCGGATGATGACGTTGCTTTCCTGGTAGATCAGGAACGGCGCGGAGCGATCCAGGGACGCTTCCTTGATGGCGGTCCACAGTTGCAGCAGGTAGTCGAGGTCCCACTGCATCTCTTCGCTGCTGCGGCCAAGGCCGGCAGTGCGAACGATCAGGCCCATGTCGGCCGGTGCGATCAGGCCGTTCAGCGCTTCACGCAGTTCGTTGCGCTCTTCGCCTTCGATGCGACGGGAAATGCCGCCGGCACGTGGGTTGTTCGGCATCAGGACCAGGTAACGGCCAGCCAGGCTGATGAAGGTGGTCAGGGCGGCGCCCTTGTTGCCACGTTCTTCTTTTTCGACCTGGACGATGACTTCCTGGCCTTCGCTCAGGACGTCCTTGATGTTCACGCGGCCTTCGGGAGCTTTCTTGAAGTATTCGCGGGATATTTCTTTGAGGGGCAGGAAGCCGTGGCGCTCGGAGCCGAAATCGACAAAGGCAGCCTCAAGGCTTGGTTCGATGCGAGTAATACGGCCTTTATAGATGTTGGCTTTCTTTTGCTCGCGTGCACCGGATTCGATGTCCAGGTCGTAGAGGCGTTGGCCATCTACCAGTGCAACACGCAACTCTTCGGGTTGAGTTGCGTTAATCAGCATTCTTTTCATGTTGTACCGTCGGTTTCCGGGCTGCCGGAAACGGCGTTCGGCACACACGACTTCTCACGGTCGGTGTCAGGTGCGTCAAGAGTGGTTGGCCACTCCAGTGTCCAGCGACATCTGCCCAGAGGGGGCAAAGGCGCGACGGACGCGTCCTGCTTGTCTGCTGCGGCGCCACAGGCGCCACTTCAACAAAAGCTAAGGTCAGGAGGAGGAATCAACCGGCGACTGTGGACGAGATGAAGCGTCTAAATATAAGCCTAGTGCTACACGGTCCGACGGTTGTGCATCTCCACCCTACACGTATCCCTGATAATTCGGGTGCTGCCGCGCGCAGAATCCGCAGCGGGTTGGCATTTACCGTGTTCTCCAATGGGGAGTCCACGCTCATGGCTAAACAAGACTAGGTGTGGGCGGTTGCGCTCTCACTCAGCTCTTAACAGGCGTTGTTTCCGAAGCATTCGCCGTGGTCTGGCTCAAGACTGACTGCACTTTGTGAACTGGCCGTAAATATCGGCGCAGAACGCGAGTATTCACTCTGCTTTCTGCACTCGCTTCAGGCCTCATGTCACCTGCGCTCGTTACAATCTGGAGCCTTCCAGGGTGGCGAAAACCCCGTAGGACGGCCTCGCGTCCTGATGAATTGCGATGGTCAGGGCCGGCAGTTTGCCGCATGTCCTCTGGCCAGGCCGCTTTTGGCGGCGTTCGCGACTATAGCAGCAATGATTAAGTGCTTCAATTCCATAAAAAATTGTTATCATCGCCGCCATGACGACTCCCGACCCCCAGACCCCCAGCGTTCAGCTGCTCGAGGTCTCGCCGGAATATGCCGGCCAACGCATCGACAATTTTCTCCTGGCCAGGCTCAAAGGCGTGCCCAAGACCTTGATTTACCGCATCTTGCGTAAAGGTGAAGTGCGCGTGAACAAGGGCCGGATCAAGCCCGAGTACAAGTTGCAGGCGGGCGATATCGTTCGTGTGCCACCGGTTCGCGTGCCGGAACGCGACGAGCCTGTGCCGCTGGCCCAGGGCCTGCTGCAACGCCTGGAAGCCTCGATTGTCTTCGAAGACAATAAGCTGATCGTGATCAACAAGCCTTGCGGCATTGCGGTTCACGGCGGCAGCGGCCTGAACTTCGGCGTGATCGAAGCTTTCCGTCAACTGCGCCCGGACGCCAAGGAGCTGGAGTTGGTCCATCGCCTGGACCGCGACACCTCCGGCCTGCTGATGATTGCCAAAAAGCGCAGCATGTTGCGCCACCTGCACACCGCCCTGCGGGGCGATGGCGTGGACAAGCGCTACATGGCGCTGGTGCGTGGCAACTGGGCCAGCTCCATCAAGAGCGTCCGTGCGCCGTTGCAGAAGAGCAACCTGCGTTCCGGCGAGCGCATGGTGGAAGTGGACGAGGAGGGCAAAGAAGCCCTGACCCTGTTCAAGGTGCTGCGCCGTTTTGGTGACTTCGCCACCATGGTCGAAGCCAAGCCAGTCACCGGGCGTACCCATCAGATTCGCGTGCACACCCTGCATGCGGGCCACTGCATCGCCGGCGATACCAAGTACGGCGACGAAGATTTCTCCAAGGAAATTCGCGACCTGGGCGGCAAGCGCCTGTTCCTGCATGCCTACATGCTCACCGTGCCGCTGCCCGACGGTGGAGAATTGAAGCTGCAGGCGCCGGTTGATGAGATGTGGGCCAAGACCGTGGAGCGTTTGAGTGTCGCACCTTGATTACAAGCTGCTGATTTTTGATTGGGATGGCACCCTGGCAGATTCCATTGGCCGGATAGTTGAATCCATGCACGCTGCGTCGACCCGCTCGGGTTACGCGCTGTGCACCGATCTGGCGGTCAAGGGCATCATCGGCCTGGGGTTGCCCGAGGCGATCCGCACCTTGTATCCCGAGATCAGTGATGCCGAGCTGATTGCTTTCCGCGAGCACTATGCTGACCACTACATCGCGCTGGAGGCTACGCCTTCGCCGCTGTTCGAGGGGGTCAGGGCGTCTTTGGAAGCCTTCCGCGCTGAGGGTTATCACCTGGCCGTCGCCACCGGCAAGGCCCGTCGCGGGCTGGATCGTGTGCTCAAGGCCCATGGCTGGGAGGATTATTTTGATATCACTCGCGCCGCCGATGAAACTGCCAGCAAGCCTCACCCTCTGATGCTGGAGCAGATCCTGGCCCATTGCGGCGTGTCGCCGCGCCAGGCGCTGATGGTGGGCGATGCCTCCTTCGACCTGATGATGGCGCGCAATGCGGGCATGGACAGCGTGGCCGTCAGCTACGGCGCCCAGTCCGCCGAGGCGCTTCAGCAGTACGAACCGCGCCTGACGATCAATCATTTTTCCGAATTGCAGGCCTGGCTCAGCCGGGCCCGATAAGTCTTTGCTGGGGTTAATGGCATGAGTGACGAGTGGAAGGCGCCCGAAAAGGCTGAAAGCAGTGATGACAAAAGCTGGAAGCTGCTGGAGAAAACCCTCCTGGCCAGCGTCCAGGAGCAGCGTCGCTCGCGGCGTTGGGGGATCTTTTTCAAGCTGCTGACCTTTGTGTACCTGCTAGGTATGCTGGCGTTGTTCAGTCCGCTGGTGGACATGGAGAAAAGTGCGACTCGCAGCGCCAATTACACCGCGCTGATCGAAGTGCGTGGCGTGATTGCCGACAAGGAGTCCGCCAGCGCCGACAATATCGTCAGCAGCCTGCGCGCCGCGTTCGAAGACTCCAAGGTCAAGGGTGTGATCCTGCGTATCAACAGCCCGGGCGGCAGTCCGGTGCAGTCGGGTTACGTATATGACGAGATTCGTCGCCTGCGCGCCTTGCACCCGGACATCAAGCTGTATGCCGTGATTTCCGACCTGGGCGCCTCCGGTGCCTATTACATTGCCAGCGCCGCAGACCAGATCTATGCCGACAAGGCCAGCCTGGTGGGCTCCATTGGCGTGACGGCGGCCGGTTACGGGTTTGTCGGCACCATGGAGAAGCTGGGGGTGGAGCGTCGCACCTACACGTCGGGCGAGCACAAGTCGTTTCTTGACCCGTTCCAGCCGCAAAAGGCCGATGAGACCCAGTTCTGGCAGGGCGTGCTCGACACGACCCATCGTCAGTTCATTGCCAGCGTGAAGCAGGGGCGTGGGGATCGCTTGAAGGACAAGGACCATCCGGAGCTGTTCTCCGGGTTGGTGTGGTCGGGCGAGCAAGCCTTGCCGTTGGGGCTGATCGACGGCCTGGGCAGCGCCAGCTCGGTGGCGCGGGATGTGATTGGCGAGAAAGAACTGGTGGATTTCACCGTTCAGGAATCGCCGTTTGATCGCTTCTCCAAGAAGCTGGGCGCCAGCGTGGCAGAGAAGCTTGCCTTGTATATGGGCTTCCAGGGACCGACCCTGCGCTGATCTAACAGGCGCACCGATTCAACTGTAGGAGCCGGCTTGCTGGCGATAGCGGTGGTCCAGTCGACATTTATATTGGCTGAACCACCGCCATCGCTGGCAAGCCAGCTCCTACAGTTGTTTTGGGGTGGGCTTAAGGGATTTGCACGCCTTCGATGAGTAGCATGTCCACTAGGCGGATAAGCGGCAGCCCGATCAGGCTGGTGGCATCTGGCCCCTCCGTGCTCTGGAACAGGCTCACGCCCAACCCCTCGGCCTTGAAACTGCCTGCGCAGTCATACGGCTGCTCGATCCGCAGGTAGCGCTCGATCCGTTCAGCGTCCAGCTCGCGCATATGCACGGTAAAAGGCACGCAATCCACCTGGCAGCGCCCGGTCTGGGTGTTGAGCAGTGCCAGGCCGGTCAGGAAGCTGACCCGCTTGCCGCTCGCGGCCAGTAGCTGATCCCGGGCGTTTTCAAAGGTGTGCGGCTTGCCGATAATGCGGCCTTCCAGCGCTGCCACTTGATCGGAGCCGATGATCAGGTGGCCAGGATGGCTGGCGGCGAGGGCGCGGGCTTTGTGTTCGGCCAGGCGCTTGACCAGCTCAACGGCAGACTCATTTGCACGATGGCTTTCGTCGATATCCGGCGAGCTGCAGATGAACGGCAGGTGCAGGCGGCTCAGCAATTCCCGGCGATAAACCGAGCTGGATGCGAGTAATAAAGGCAGCATGGGCGTCTCCTCAAGGCAGCCGGGGATTCTAGCGGGGCGACCGGCTGACGCACAGGGCTGAATTTCCTTTGACATGGCCGGGTGCATCCCTATAATGCTGCGCCTATGTTGAATGACCCGATTCCACCTCACGTTGACCCGCGCAAATTGGCTGATCGTGGCACTTCCCTTCAAGGTGAATTGCTGCTGGCCGATTTGGAGAGACTCTGCGACCCGCTTTCCGACACTGTCGGTACGGTGCAGGCCAAATTCGTTTTTGAACGAGATGAACGTAAGTCTGTGGTAATCCACAGCTTTATCGACACCGAAGTCAAAATGGTTTGCCAGCGTTGTCTTGAGCTGGTCACCCTGCCGATCCATAGCGAATGCAGTTATGCTGTGGTGAAGGAGGGTGCGAATACCCAGTCGTTGCCGAAAGGTTATGACGTGCTGGAACTGGGCGAAGATCCTTTGGATCTGCATGCACTGATCGAGGAGGAGCTTCTGCTCGCCTTGCCCATTGTGCCTGCTCATCATCCGGAAGAATGCCAGCAGCCGGCGGGCCTCGATGACGAGCCCGAACCGAGCGAGGACGAGGTAACGCGGTCCAACCCGTTCAGTGTATTGGCGCAGTTAAAGCGTGACCCAAACGTTTAGGAGTTAATCAATTATGGCTGTTCAGCAGAACAAAAAATCCCGCTCCGCCCGTGACATGCGCCGTTCGCACGACGCTCTCGAGGCAAGCACCCTGTCCGTAGAAAAGACCACCGGTGAAGTTCACCTGCGTCACCACGTATCGCCAGAAGGCGTATACCGTGGCCGTAAAGTGATCGACAAGGGCGCTGACGAGTAATCACTTGTCTGCTCTAGTCATCGCGATTGACGCAATGGGCGGGGACTTCGGTCCCCGCAGCATTGTTCAGGCCTGCATTGCCAGCCTGTCTGCAACGCCCTCGCTGCACCTGACCCTCGTCGGTCAACCCTCCCTCCTTGAAGAACTGATTGCCAGCCATCCGGCGGTGGATCGCGCGCGCCTGACGATTACGCCGGCCAGCGAAACCATCGGCATGGATGAAAAACCGGCGGCGGCCCTGCGTGGCAAGCCCGACTCTTCAATGCGGGTGGCGCTGGAGCTGCTGCGTGATGGCAAGGTGCAAGCCTGTGTCAGCGCCGGCAATACCGGGGCCTTGATGGCACTGTCGCGGCATGTGCTCAAGACACTGCCGGGGATTGATCGCCCGGCCATGGTGGCGGCGATTCCGACGCAAAAGGGCTACTGCCAGTTGCTGGACCTGGGCGCGAATGTCGATTGCAGCGCCGAGCACCTGTTCCAGTTCGCGGTGATGGGCTCGGTGGCCGCCGAGGCGCTGGGTGTTGCCCGGCCTCGTGTGGCCCTGCTGAATATCGGCACCGAGGACATCAAGGGCAATCAGCAAGTCAAGCTGGCCGCCACCTTGCTGCAAGGTGCGCGCGGTTTGAACTACATCGGCTTTGTCGAGGGTGACGGTTTATACCGGGGCGAGGCGGACGTGGTGGTGTGCGACGGGTTCGTCGGCAATATCCTGCTCAAGTCCAGCGAAGGCCTGGCGACGATGATCGCCACGCGCATCGAGGCGCTGTTCAAGCAGAACCTCGCTTCTCGTGTGGTGGGCGCCCTGGCGATGCCCTTGATGCGTCGCTTGCAGGCTGACTTGGCGCCTGCGCGGCACAACGGTGCGAGTTTTCTGGGGCTGCAGGGCATTGTGATAAAAAGCCACGGTTCGGCAGGCGTGGAGGGCTTTCAGAGTGCGATTGCGCGCGCCCTGATCGAGATCCAGGAAAACCTGCCGCAACGCTTGCATGGCCGTCTCGAGGACCTGTTGCCTTAGGCGAATCGGCCCGGGAGTGCTTAAATGTGACCGGCCAGTTCAATTGACCATCCAATCTGTCAGTTTCGTGCGCTCCCACCGTAGGAGTGCGCATTTTTGACGACCAGATCATTAGGGGCTTGTTACATGTCTACATCCCTCGCATTCGTCTTTCCAGGGCAGGGTTCGCAGTCCCTCGGCATGTTGGCCGAGCTGGGCGCGCAGTACCCGCTGATCCTGGACACCTTCAAGGAAGCTTCCGACGCCCTGGGTTACGACCTGTGGGCACTGACCCAGCAGGGGCCGGAAGAGCAACTCAATCAAACCGACAAAACCCAGCCGGCCATCCTGACCGCTTCGGTCGCCCTGTGGCGCCTGTGGCTGGCTGAAGGTGGCGCGCGCCCGGCATTCGTCGCCGGTCATAGCCTGGGCGAATACAGCGCCCTGGTGGCAGCGGGCAGCCTGACCCTCGCTGAGGCGGTCAAGCTGGTCGAACGTCGTGGTCAACTGATGCAAGAAGCCGTTCCGGCCGGGCAGGGCGGCATGGCCGCTATCCTGGGGCTGGACGACGCTGTCGTGATCGAAGCCTGTGCCGAAGCGGCTCAGGGCGAAGTGGTCAGCGCGGTGAACTTCAACTCCCCTGGCCAGGTGGTGATCGCCGGTGCCAAGGCTGCGGTCGATCGCGCCATCGAAGGCTGCAAGGCCCGTGGTGCCAAGCGCGCATTGCCGTTGCCGGTGAGCGTGCCGTCCCACTGCGAGCTGATGCGTCCGGCAGCCGAGCGCTTTGCCGAGTCCATCGCCGCCATCAACTGGCAGGCGCCGCAGATCCCGCTGGTGCAGAACGTCAGCGCGGCCGTTGCCGCCGACCTCGACACCCTCAAGCGCGACCTGCTGGAGCAGCTCTACAAGCCGGTACGCTGGGTTGAGTCAGTGCAAACCCTGGCCGCTAACGGTGCGACTGAACTGGTTGAGTGCGGCCCGGGCAAAGTCCTGGCCGGCCTGAACAAGCGTTGCGCCGATGGCGTGTCGACTGCCAACCTCAATACCCCGGATGCCTTCGCTGCCGCCCGCGCGGCACTGGCCTGAAACCCCGAACTTAGGAGAAGCCTGCATGAGTCTGCAAGGTAAAGTTGCACTGGTTACCGGCGCAAGCCGTGGCATTGGCCAGGCGATCGCCCTGGAACTGGGCCGTCAGGGTGCCGTTGTGATCGGTACCGCCACTTCCGCCTCGGGCGCCGAGCGTATCGCCGCGACCCTGAAGGAAAACGGCGTGCAAGGCACCGGCCTTGAGCTGAACGTGACCAGCGATGAGTCCGTGGCTGCCGTACTGGCCGAGATCACCGCACAGTTCGGCGCGCCGGCGATTCTGGTGAATAACGCCGGTATCACCCGCGACAACCTGATGATGCGCATGAAAGACGACGAGTGGTACGACGTGGTCGATACCAATTTGAACAGTCTGTTTCGCTTGTCCAAGGGTGTTTTGCGCGGCATGACCAAGGCGCGTTGGGGCCGAATTATCAATATTGGCTCTGTAGTGGGTGCCATGGGCAACGCAGGCCAAGTAAACTACGCAGCCGCCAAGGCAGGTCTGGAAGGTTTCAGCCGTGCACTGGCGCGTGAAGTCGGTTCGCGGTCGATTACGGTCAACTCGGTGGCCCCAGGGTTCATCGACACCGATATGACCCGTGAACTGCCGGAAGCACAGCGTGAAGCCTTGCTGACGCAGATTCCGCTGGGCCGTCTGGGCCAGGCTAAAGAGATCGCGAATGTGGTCACTTTCCTGGCGTCCGACGGTGCGGCATACGTGACTGGGGCTACAATCCCGGTTAACGGCGGGATGTACATGAGTTAAATTGTGACGGATCGCTTCAAAAAAATGTCATACGAGCTGTCTAAAATCCGTTATAAAGCTGCAACTTAATTTATAGGCAGGTGGCCGACCGGGTACAGGGTGAAGCTTTCAGTTGAAAAGCTGAAATGGCTTTCTATACACTTACCCACTGGCCAGCTGCCTGAATTTGTCCATTAGGAGTTAAACAAGGTATGAGCACCATCGAAGAGCGCGTCAAGAAAATCGTCGCCGAGCAACTGGGCGTTAAAGAAGAAGAAGTGGTCAACACTGCTTCCTTCGTAGAAGACCTGGGTGCCGATTCCCTTGACACCGTTGAGCTGGTGATGGCTCTGGAAGAGGAATTCGAGACCGAAATCCCGGACGAAGAAGCTGAAAAAATCACTACTGTTCAAGCTGCTATCGACTACGTTACTAGCCACCAGGCGTAATAGTTTTTAGTCGTCGCTTGCTGTTGGGAAAAACCGCACTGCTGTTACAGCGTGCGGTTTTTTCTTTAGCTCTATAGCAAAGTGTCGTCATTAGAAAAAGGAGAGTGCTGTGTCGCGTAGACGCGTCGTAGTCACCGGTATGGGTATGTTGTCGCCACTGGGTACGGATGTGCCGAGCAGTTGGCAGGGCATTCTGGCTGGCCACAGTGGTATTGGTCTGATCGAACACACGGACCTTTCTGCCTATTCCACCCGTTTTGGCGGCTCGGTAAAGGGTTTCAATGTCGAGGAATACCTCTCGGTCAAGGAATCCCGCAAACTCGACCTGTTCATTCAGTACGGCCTGGCAGCCGGTTTTCAGGCAGTGCGTAACGCAGGCCTGGAAGTCACCGACGCCAACCGTGACCGCATCGGCGTGGCCATGGGTTCGGGTATTGGCGGTCTGACCAATATCGAAGAAACCAGCCGCACGCTGCACGATTCCGGCCCCCGTCGAATTTCGCCGTTCTTCGTACCGGGCTCGATCATCAACATGATTTCCGGTTTCCTGTCGATCCACTTGGGCGCACAGGGACCTAACTACGCCATCGCCACGGCGTGCACCACCGGCACGCACTGCATCGGCATGGCGGCGCGCAACATCGCCTATGACGAAGCCGACGTGATGATCGCCGGTGGCGCCGAGATGGCGGCCTGCGGCCTGGGCATGGGTGGCTTCGGCGCATCCCGTGCGCTGTCGACCCGCAACGACGAACCGACCCGCGCCAGCCGCCCTTGGGACAAAGGCCGTGACGGTTTTGTGTTGTCCGACGGTGCCGGCGCCCTGGTGCTCGAAGAGCTGGAGCACGCCAAGGCGCGTGGTGCCACGATCTACGCCGAGCTGATCGGCTTTGGCATGAGCGGTGACGCCTACCACATGACCTCGCCACCGTCCGACGGTGCCGGCGCGGCGCGTTGCATCTCCAACGCCTTGCGCGATGCGAAGGTCAACGCCAACCAGGTTCAGTACATCAACGCCCATGGCACCTCGACCCCAACGGGCGACCTGGCGGAAGCCGAGGCCATCAAGTCGGTGTTCGGTGAGCATGCCTACAAGCTGGCGGTCAGCTCTACCAAGTCCATGACCGGTCACCTGTTGGGTGCGGCGGGCGCGGTCGAGGCGATCTTCAGCGTTATGGCCATCAAGGATCAGGTCGCTCCACCGACCATCAACCTCGATGAGCCGGACGAGGGCTGCGACCTGAACTTCGTGCCGCACGAAGCCCAGCCGATGCCAATCGACGTGGTGTTGTCCAACTCGTTCGGTTTTGGTGGCACCAACGGTTCCCTGGTGTTCCGCCGGTTCGCCGAGTGATGCACAGCTGGGTCGACGGTCAGCCAGCGGACAGCGCGCCCCTGAAAGATCGCGGCCTGGCGTATGGCGATGGCCTGTTCGAGACCATCGCCGTCAAGGCCGGGCAGTCTGTGTTGCTCGACCGCCACCTGCATCGTCTTGAAGAGGGATGCAGGCGCCTCGCCTTCACTGCGGATCACGGGTTGATTCGCACTGAAGTGCTGGCCTACGCCGCAGCCCTGGGCAGCGGTGTGCTCAAGCTGATCCTCACCCGTGGCGACAGCCTGCGCGGGTATGGCGTCAACCCTGGCGCACCTGTGCGCCGCATCGTGCAGGGCAGTCCGCCCGCCACCTATTCCCCTGCCCATGGAACCGACGGCATCCGTCTGTTTCCGTGTGCGACCCGCTTGGCCGAGCAGCCTCTGTTGGCCGGTCTCAAGCACCTCAATCGTCTGGAGCAGGTGATCGCCCGCGCCGAATGGCAGGACGCCGAGCATGCCGAAGGCCTGATGCTGGATATGTCCGGTCGCGTCATCGAAGGCGTGTTCAGCAACCTGTTCCTGGTGCGCAACGGCTTGTTACTAACCGCCGATCTGACGCGTTGTGGCGTCGCGGGCGTGATGCGTGCCGAGATTCTGGCCCAGGCGCATGCCCTGGGAGTCCCTGTGGCCGTGGCCGACATCAGCCTGGAGCAGTTGCAGCAGGCGGATGAAGTGTTCATGTGCAACAGCGTTTATGGCATTTGGCCGGTGCGCGAGTGCGCTGCGATGAGCTGGTCGGTTGGGCCGCTCACCCGTAAACTGCAGGGCATTGTTCGCGCGCTATTGGATATTTGAGTTGATACGAAAACTGGTTTTACTGCTGCAGATCGGCCTGGTCTCGGCGGGCTTGCTGCTGGGCTTCTCGGCCTGGAAGCTTGACTCGGCCTTGAAGCAGCCCTTGAACCTGCCCCAGGAACAATTGCTTGATGTGCCGGCAGGGGCGACCCCCACCGGCACCTTCAACCGCCTGGAAGCCGAAGGCGTGCTTGATGACGCCTTCTGGTTGCGCCTGTACTGGCGCTTCAATCTTGACGGCCAGCCACTGCACAGCGGCGAATACCGCATGACCCCTGGCCTCACCGCCCAAGGCCTGATTGGCCTGTGGCAGCGCGGCGAAGTGGTGCAATACAGCCTTACCCTGGTAGAAGGCTGGAACTTCCGCCAAGTGCGTTCGGCCCTGGCCAAGCATGAAAAGATCGTACAGACCCTGTCTGGCCTGACCGACAGCGAAGTGATGGACAAGCTCGGCCACCCCGGCGTGTTCCCCGAAGGGCGATTCTTCCCCGACACCTACCGCTTTGTGCGCGGCATGACCGATGTCGAGTTCCTGAAAAAAGCCTACAACCGCCTCGACGATGTGCTCGCCCAAGAGTGGAGCAAGCGCGCTGCCGATGCGCCGTACACCGACCCTTACCAAGCCCTGATCATGGCCTCCCTGGTCGAGAAAGAAACCGGCGTGCCCGAAGAACGTGGGCAGATTGCCGGGGTGTTTGTGCGACGCATGAAGATCGGCATGCTGCTGCAGACCGACCCGACCGTGATCTACGGCCTGGGTGAGCGCTACAACGGCAAGTTGACCCGCGCTCACCTGAAGGAGGCCAACCCCTACAACACCTACATGGTGGCCGGCCTGCCGCCGACACCCATCGCCATGGTCGGTCGCGAGGCCATTCACGCCGCGCTGAACCCGGTGCCGGGCAGCAGCCTGTATTTCGTCGCCCGTGGCGATGGCAGCCATATTTTTTCCGATGACCTGGATGCGCATAATGCCGCCGTGCGCGAGTTCCAGCTCAAGCGCCGTGCCGACTACCGCTCCAGCCCGGCACCGGCGGTGAAGCCTGCGCAAGACGCAACGCCAGCGGCCGATGTGCCTGCGCCAGCGCCGGTTGAACAGCCGGCCGAGCCTGCGCCGGACACTGCTGCGCCGCAAAGCCCGCAATAATTCTGACTAAGGACTGCCCGTGACTGGCTTGTTTATTACCCTGGAAGGCCCCGAAGGCGCTGGCAAAAGCACCAACCGCGATTACCTCGCCGAGCGCTTGCGTGCCGAAGGTATCGAAGTGGTGTTGACCCGCGAGCCCGGCGGCACGCCGCTGGCCGAGCGTATCCGCGAGGTGCTGCTGGCGCCGGGTGAAGAGCAGATGAACCCGGACACCGAGCTGCTGTTGGTGTTCGCTGCCCGTGCCCAGCACTTGGCCGAGGTGATTCGCCCAGCCCTGGCGCGCGGTGCCGTGGTGATCTGCGACCGGTTCACCGATTCCACCTATGCCTATCAGGGCGGTGGCCGGGGCTTGTCCCTGGAGCGCATCGCCACGCTCGAAACTTTCGTTCAAGGCGACCTGCGCCCGGACCTGACCCTGGTGTTCGACTTGCCGGTTGAAGTCGGCCTGGCCCGCGCCAGCGCCCGGGGTCGCCTGGACCGTTTCGAGCTGGAAGGCCAGGCGTTCTTTGACGCAGTACGCACCGCGTTCCTCAAGCGTGCTGCGGCCGAGCCTGCGCGCTACTACCTGCTGGATGCCGCCCAACCGCTGGCCCAGGTGCAGCACGCCA
This sequence comes from Pseudomonas sp. GW821-FHT09A09, assembly GCF_059418405.1. Taxonomy (NCBI): domain Bacteria; kingdom Pseudomonadati; phylum Pseudomonadota; class Gammaproteobacteria; order Pseudomonadales; family Pseudomonadaceae; genus Pseudomonas; species Pseudomonas sp. GW821-FHT09A09. The sequence continues at coordinate 77,586 of NZ_JBWKPU010000026.1, read as the reverse complement.
TCGACGCCCTGTTGCCCACACTGCTGGAGCGTGCCCGTGGCTGAAGCCTACCCGTGGCAGGAAGGTCTCTGGCAGCAATTGGCCGGCCGTGCCCAGCACGCCCACGCCTACTTGCTGCATGGCCCCATCGGTATTGGCAAGCGCGACCTGGCCGAGCGCCTCATGGCCAGCCTGCTCTGCCAGAAACCGGTCAATCTGGAAGCCTGCGGCGAGTGTAAGTCGTGCCTGCTGCTCAAGGCCGGCAGCCACCCGGACAACTACCTGCTGGAACCTGAAGAAGCCGACAAGGCAATCAAGGTCGACCAGGTGCGCGATCTCGTCAGCTTCGTGGTGCAAACCGCGCAAATGGGCGGGCGCAAGGTCGTGCTGATCGAGCCGGTGGAGGCGATGAACATCAACGCTGCCAACGCTTTGCTCAAGAGTTTGGAGGAGCCGTCCGGCGATACCGTGTTGCTGCTGGTCAGCCACCAGTCCAGCCGTTTATTGCCGACGATCCGCAGCCGTTGCGTGCAGCAGGCGTGCCCGCTGCCCAGCGAGGCCATGAGCTTGCAATGGCTGGCGAAGGCTTTGCCGGACTGTTCCGAAGATGAACGCGTCGAGCTGTTGACCCTGGCCGCAGGTTCGCCGCTGGCTGCCGTGAAGCTTCAGGCCCAAGGTGTGCGTGAACAACGCGCGCTGGTGGTGGACGGCGTCAAGAAGCTGCTCAAGCAGGAACAGTCCGCGACCCAACTGGCCGAAGGCGCCTGGAAGGACATCCCGTTGTTGCTGCTGTTCGACTGGTTTTGCGACTGGTCGAGCCTGATCCTGCGCTACCAGTTGACCCAGGACGAAAGCGGGCTGGGCCTGCCGGACATGCGCAAGGTGGTGCAGTACCTGGCGCAGAAGAGCGCCCAGGACAAGGTGCTGGCCATCCAGGACTGGATCCTCGCCCAGCGCCAGAAAGTCCTGGGCAAGGCCAACCTCAACCGCGTGCTGTTGCTTGAAGCGCTGTTGGTGCAGTGGGTCGGCCTGCTCGGCCGGCGTTAATTTCCGTGGCCGACAGGTGTATCGTCGGTCAGACCTTTTCCGTGAACCAAGTTGTCTTTTTCCTATGCTCGTAGATTCCCATTGCCACCTTGACCGCCTCGACCTTGCCCAGCACGCCGGCTCTCTTGATGCTGCCCTTGAAGCGGCGCGCGGACGTGGAGTAGGGCACTTCCTGTGCATCGGCGTGAGCGCCGAGAACGCCGCCGACGTCAAGGCCCTGGCCGAGCGTTATGCCGATGTGGATTGCTCGGTGGGTATCCACCCGCTGGACCTTAAGCCCGGCGAAGCTCCGGCCCTCGACTGGTTGCTGGGTGAACTCAACCACCCGCGCGTGGTGGCCATTGGTGAAACCGGCTTGGACTACCACTACGAACCCGAAGCTGCGGAGTTGCAGCAGGCGTCATTCCGTCTGCATCTGCAAGCGGCCAAGCAGACCGGCAAGCCGGTCATCGTGCACACCCGTGGCGCCCGCGCCGACACCCTCGCGTTGCTGCGCGAAGCCGCGTTGCCCCAGGCTGGCGTGTTGCATTGTTTCACCGAGGATTGGGACATGGCCAAGGCGGCCCTGGACCTGGGGTTCTATATTTCGCTGTCCGGTATCGTCACCTTCCGCAATGCCGATGCCCTGCGTGATGTGGCCCGCCAAGTGCCGGCCGACCGTTTGCTGGTCGAAACCGATTCGCCGTACCTGGCGCCAATCCCCCATCGCGGCAAACCGAACCTGCCGGAATACGTGCGTGACGTCGCGGATTATCTGGCAATGCTGCGGGGTGAGTCCTACGAGCGCTTCGCCGAACAGACCACCGAGAACTTCAAGCGCCTGTTCCCGCTGGCGCATGTTGCCGGCTGACGAGGCCAAATCGCAGGCAAAAAAAACCCGGGTTCTGGGGGGTGAATCCGGGCTAAGACCATTAGGAGTAAAACAAGGGCACGCAGTCCGTCGGTACCCAGGTCGACGCGTCACTTGGGGGAGATGCCACGTCGACAATTGAAGTATTGATCAGTATCCCATTCAGTCCAGTCGCATCTGATCGTTTTTTAAACAGATTTGGAATACGCGCGCTTCGCTTGAGTTCTCATTAAGCCAGTGCACAGGTGTATGTATTGCGTATTATTTCTGACTGATAGCGACGAATTCGTTGGCACATTGAAAGTTAAGTGCATAACGGGTTCACATAGACATTGCCCAACGACTGTTCAGTCGGGATAATCCCTCGCACTGGGTAAATCGTATCGCCACGTATCCGTGGCCCTGCGCAACCCTCCCACATTGACCTCTGCAGACTTCTCCCTCATGCAAAAAGAACCCCGTAAGGTCCGTGAGTTTCGCCGCCGTGAGCAGGAAATTCTCGACACAGCACTCAAGCTGTTCCTCGAACAAGGTGAAGACAGCGTCACCGTCGAGATGATTGCGGATGCCGTGGGTATCGGCAAAGGCACGATCTACAAGCACTTCAAATCCAAGGCCGAGATTTACCTGCGCCTGATGCTCGACTACGAGCGCGATTTGAACGAGCTGTTGCATTCGGCCGATGTCGACAAGGACAAGGAGGCGCTGTCCCGGGCCTACTTCGAGTTCCGCATGCGCGACCCGCAGCGCTACCGCCTGTTCGACCGCCTGGAAGAGAAGGTGGTCAAGGGCCACCAGGTGCCGGAGATGGTCGAGGAGTTGCACAAGATCCGTGCCTCGAACTTCGAACGCCTGACCCTGCTGATCAAGGGCCGCATCACCGAAGGCAAGCTTGAAGACGTGCCGCCGTATTTCCACTACTGCGCCGCATGGGCGCTGGTGCATGGCGCCGTGGCGCTTTACCACTCGCCGTTCTGGAGCAATGTGCTGGAAGATCAGGAAGGTTTCTTCCAATTCCTCATGGACATCGGCGTGCGCATGGGCAACAAGCGCAAGCACAGCACTGACCTGCCAAACCCTGACGCCAAGGGCGGGGAAACCCCTGCTGTATAAGTCATTCGCCACAGTGATGGCCCAATGATTTACTGCCAGGCGCAGTGTCCCAGGAATATACTCAGGCAAGGATCTTGCTAAAAGCTGATTTATGAGTCAGCTTTTAGCGCGCCCCCATCATCCTCTGCCGGAGTGATCCATGATCGTTGATCGTCAAGGCAGGCGTTTTCGCAATTTGCGAATCAGCCTGACCTCAGCCTGCAATTACGCGTGTACCTACTGCGTGCCTAATGGCAAGCGGCTGGTGGCTGCCCAGGACGAACTCTCGGCCGAGGCCATGGCCCGTGGCGTGGCTTACTTGATCGAAGCGGCGGGCATCGACCGCCTGCGCATCACCGGGGGCGAGCCACTGGTTAGCCCCAAGCTGGAAGCCTTTATGGGCGCGGTGGGGCAGATGGGGCTCAGTGATATCAGCCTGACCACTAATGGCCAGCTCCTGGCGCGCAAGTTGCCGCTGCTGGTGGAGGCGGGTATCCGGCGCATCAACGTTTCCCTCGACACACTGGACGCCGACGCCTTCCGCAGCATCGCCCGTGGCGGCGACCTTGCCACTGTGCTCGACGGCATGGACCAGGCCCGCGCCGCCGGCCTCAAGATTAAAGTGAACATGGTGCCGTTGCGTGGGCAGAACCTGGACCAGGTCATGCCGCTGCTCGACTACTGCCTGGAACGCGGCTACGAGTTGCGCTTCATCGAGCTGATGCGCATGGGCCACTTGGCCAAGGACTCCAACGCGTTCCTGCAGCAGTTTGTCAGCCTGCAGCAATTGCTCAGCCTGATCGGCGAACACCACGAATACCTGCAAGCCAACGCCCCGGTGGACGCCACCGCCGTGCGTTACGAAGTCCCAGGCAAAGGCTTCTTCGGCGTGATCGCTAATGAAAGTGTGCCGTTTTGCCGGACCTGCTCGCGGCTGCGGCTGTCCTCCACCGGCTGGCTGCATGGCTGCCTGTCGTCGAGTAACCGTCACTACATCGGCGACTTGCTGGACAAGCCCCGCCACCAGGCGCTTCCCGCGCTGCAAGGTTTGTTGATGAAGGCCCTGGGCGACAAGCAGGAAGTCGCCTTCTCTGGCGGTGCCACCATCATGAAGATCATCGGCGGATAATCCCCATTCCCCTGTAGGCGCGGGCTTGTGTGGGAGCTGGCTTGCCTGCGATGCAAGCACCTCGGTGGATCAGTCACACCGAGTTGATGCAATCGCTGGCAAGCCAGCTCCTACAGATATTCAGCATTGCGATGAATGGCCTGGATTCTGCATCTCACGCCCATTCGCCGGTTTTCCGTCACCGGCTTCTGGAGGATTAGGATGCGTAGTCTGGTGTTGTTGCTGGCGTCGTTGACGCTGAGTGGTTGCATGACCGTCAGCGATATGGCCGAAGGCACCCGTTATCAGATGAGTGACGCTGGGCTGCTGGACCACAGTGATACACGCCGCAGCGCGTCGATTCGTGTGCAGCCCGACTCCTTTATCTTTATCGCCCAAGGCGCCTTCGTGCCGCCGGGCAGTGCCTACCCGCGTCCCAATGTGGTGGCCGAGGAAGCCTTCAACGGCTTTGTCGAATACTTCCCCATGGTGCGTCGCGCCCGCCAGACCGAAGGCCTTGAACAGGCAATGTCCGAAGCCCGTGCAGCCGGCGCGCACTACCTGCTGTACTGCCGATTTGCGGCAGCCGATGACCGCATTGGCAATGCCGACGAGTGGACCGACCAGCAAGCCCTGGACCGCGTTGGCCTGGACAGTGGCGTGATTCAGGTCATGCTGATCGAGACCAGCACCCAGTATTTGATTGATACTGTGCGCATTCGCAGCCGTGGCGGTTTACTGACGTTCCACGACAACAAGCCTCAAGACCTGATCGCCCGCCCACTGGCGCAGTACGCGCGCAGCCTGCTCGGGATGAGCGACCAGTAATTCAAAAGGAGACCCGCATGACCGATTCCGCCAAGGCCAACGACCTGTTGGCCCAACTGCCCAAGGGCAAGGGACCGGCGCCGGTGCACCTGTGGAACCCGGATTTCTGCGGCAACATCGACATGCGCATCGCCCGCGACGGCACCTGGTTTTATCAGGGCACGCCAATCGGGCGCAAACCGATGGTCAAGTTGTTCTCCAACATCATCCGCCGCGACGGCGATGAGTATTTCCTGGTGACCCCCGTGGAAAAGGTCGGCATCACCGTCGATGACGCGCCGTTTGTCGCGGTCACCCTGGAAGTCGAAGGGCAGGGCGAACGCCAGGTTCTGCGCTTTACCACCAACGTCGACGATCAGATCGAGGCGGGCCTTGAGCACCCGCTGCGGGTGGTGATCGACCCTGTCACCCAGGAACCTGCGCCTTACCTGCGGGTGCGCACCAACCTTGAAGCCCTCGTGCACCGCAACGCGTTCTACCAATTGGTGGAGCTGGCGGTGAGCCGTCCGATCAACGGTCAGAACTGGCTGGGCGTCTGGAGCGGCGGGGAATTTTTCCCCATTGGCCTGGAGCCGTGAGGCGGTTTTTTTCATCTCTCTGAAATAATTCGCTTGCTGCCATCGGGCGCTTTCGGTTATCAATTTGTACATGATTAGACATGTTCGATTTGATAAGAAAAAACGCGTCGTCGACGAGCTCATCCGCCGTATCGAGGGTGGGGTGATGGCCGACGGTTTCCTGCTGCCGGGCGAGCATCAACTGGCCGAAGAGTTTGCGGTCAGCCGTGGCACCCTGCGTGAAGCCCTGGCCGAGCTCAAGCGTCGCAACTACATCGCGACCCAGAGCGGCGTCGGCTCCATCGTCACCTTTGACGGCATGGTGCTCGACCAACGCAGCGGCTGGGCCCAAGCCCTGGCCGACACCGGCGCACGGGTCACCACCGACATCCTGCGCCTGGAAGCGGTCACTCGGCCGGACCTGGCCAGCCGTTTCGGCAGCGACCAGTTCATCGCCCTCGACCGTCGCCGGCGTACCACCGATGGCGTCGCCGTGTCCCTCGAACGTTCCTTGATGCCTGCCGCGGGAGGCCTGGAAAGCCTGCCGCGAGTCGGCCTGATCGATAACTCCCTGACCATCACCCTGGCAGCCTACGGTTATGTCGGCGCCGAAGGTGACCAATGGATCGGCGCCGAGCCGCTGAATGACGAGGACGCCGAGCTGCTCGGCCGACCTGCCGGCACCGTGTTTCTCAAGGCCTCGCGCACCACCTACGACCGCCGCGAGCGCTTCATGGAGTACGTCGAGAGTTTGCTCGACCCTTTGCACTTTCGCCTGCACCTGCAGTTTGGAGCCTTGAAATGACCCCGGATATTCGCGCACTCGGCGCGTTCTACGGCTTGGCGCTGGGCGATGCCCTCGGGATGCCTACCCAGTCCCTGAGCCGCGAGCAAGTCAGGGCGCGCTTCGGGGCCATCACTGGCCTGGAAGACGCCGACGCCGACCAACCGATTGCGCCGAACATGCCTGCTGGCTCGATCACCGACGACACCGAGCAGGCGATCCTGGTCGGCGAGTTGCTGGTGGAAGGCCACGGCAAGATCGAACCCACGGTACTGGCCCAGCGCCTGATCGAGTGGGAAGCGGTGATGCGCGCCAAAGGCTCCCAGGACTTGCTCGGGCCGTCGACCAAGCGCGCCATCGACATGATCCTCGCCGGCCACACACCTGAAGAGTCCGGACGTTATGGCACCACCAACGGCGCGGCGATGCGCATCACCCCCGTGGGCATCGCGGCCGACGTCAGCGACCCGGCGCATTTCATCCAGGCGGTGATCCAGGCCTGCCAGGTCACCCACAACACCAGCCTTGGCATCTCCAGCGCCGCGGCTGTGGCGGCGGTGGTCTCGGCGGGCATCAATGGCACCGACCTCGGTGAAGCCCTGAACATCGGTGTCCAGATCGCCCAGCAGGCGGAAAACCATGGTCACTGGATCGCTGGTGGGCGCATTTCCACCCGCATCAGTTGGGCGCGCACTTTGAGCGTCGGCAGTGGCGACAAAGCCTTGTTCGCCGACTTGCTTTACGAATTGATCGGCACCTCCGTCGCCTCCCAGGAATCGGTGGTGGTGTCGTTTGCCCTCGCGCAGCAAGTGGCGGTGGGGGAGATGAATGCTTTCGAGGCCCTGTGCCTGGCCGCCAGCCTCGGCGGTGACACCGACACCATCGCCGCCATTCTCGGTGCGATGTTGGGCGCGTGCCTGGGCCTGCAGTGCTGGCCCGAGGCGCTGATCGAACAGGTCAAGCAGGTCAATGGCCTGGAGTTGCAGCCGCTGGTGCAAGGGCTGCTGAAACTGCGCTGACCCCTGTAGGAGCCCGGCTTGCCGGCGATGGCGCCCTCACTATCGCCA
>NZ_JBWKPU010000026.1:0-70264 GCF_059418405.1 Pseudomonas sp. GW821-FHT09A09 | reverse complement strand
CCCCCCCCCGCCCCCCCCCCCCCCCCCCCCCGGGCTCCTACAAGGTTCGCGTCGAGTCAGGATGACCGGTTCACCGCTTTGATTCTCTGCCACAACCACAACAATACAGGCACCAGGAGCACCCTCTCATGAGCAGCACCTCTTCCGGCCAAAGCGCCGGGCAATTGGAAACACGCGGCATAGAACCGGTCCCCGAAGGCGAGTGCAACGGCCATCCGCTGCAACTGTTCTGGGTGTGGTTCGCGGCCAACATCAGCATCCTCGGCTTACCCCTCGGCGCGACGCTGGTGGCGTTTCGTGGCCTGGCCATCTGGCAGGCGATCATCGTGGCGATCCTCGGCGCCGCAGGCTCCTTTGCGGTGGTGGGCATCATCTCCATCGCCGGGCGTCGCGGTCGTGCGCCGAGCCTCACGCTGTCCCGGGCGATCTTCGGCGTGCGCGGCAATATCGGCCCCACCCTGGTCTCGCTGATGTCGCGACTGGGCTGGGAAACCGTCAACACCACTACCGCCGCGTTCGTGCTGCTGTCGTTGTGTTCGATCCTGTTCCATTCGCCGGTCGAGGCGAAAAGTGCGCCGGTACTCACCCTGATCTTCATCGCGATCTTCGTGCTGTTGACCCTGTCGGTGTCCGGCCTGGGCCATGCCACCTTGCTGGTGATCCAGAAGTGGGCCACCTACGTGTTCGGCGCCTTGAACATCCTGGTGGGCGGTTTCCTCTGCGCCACCATCGACTGGAGCGCGGTGTTCAACGCCACGCCGGCACCGTTGAGCGCGATGATTATCGGCGTGGGCACCATGGCGGCCGGCACCGGTATCGGCTGGGCCAACGCCGGTGCCGACATGTCGCGCTACCAGCACCGCAGCGTCAAGGCCGTGCGCCTGGTGGCGTCTGCCGCGTTTGGCGCGGGTATCCCGCTGGTGTTGCTGATCACCCTCGGCGGCCTGCTGTCGGTGGGTAACAACGACTTGGCGTCGGCCACCGACCCGATCATCGCGATCCGCGACATGCTGCCGACCTGGATGGCCGTGCCGTACCTGATCACGGCCTTTGGCGGGTTGCTGCTGTCCAACAACCTCTCGGTGTACTCGGCCGGCCTGACCACCTTGACCCTGGGCCTCAAGGTCAAGCGTGTGCACGCGGTGATCGTCGACATCGTGGCGATCTTCGCCGGGTCGATTTACTTCATGTTGATCGCCGACAGCTTCTATGGCCCGTTCATCACCTTCATCTCGCTGCTGGCGGTGCCGATCACGGCATGGGTCGGCATCTTTGTGGTCGACCTGATTCATCGCCATTACTACAGCCCCAAAGACCTGCTGGACGTCTCCCCAAGCAGCGCCTACTGGTATCGCGGTGGTGTGGAATGGCGCGCGTTCGGCGCCTGGGCCGTGGCGATCGTGCTGGGCTTCAGCTTCACCACCATCGGCACCACCGCAGAAAACATCTGGTTTGCCGGGCCATTGTCCGACTCCTGGCTGGGCCATAACGGCCTGGGCTGGATCGTCACCTTCCTGGTAGCCGGTGGGATTTACGCCGTACTGGGCGGCGCCGCTGATCGTCGCCCGGCTTTAGTAGAGAGCCCCAATGTCTAGATTGCTGCACACCGGCCAGGTCATCGTCGACCTGGTCATGGCCCTCGACACCTTGCCCGCAACCGGTGGCGACGTACTGGCGAATTCCGCCAGTTTCGAAGCCGGCGGTGGCTTCAATGTGATGGCCGCCGCCCGGCGCAACGGCTTGCGCGTGGTTTATCTGGGGCGTCATGGCAACGGTCGTTTTGGCGACCTGGCCCGCGCCGCGATGCAGGCCGAGGGCGTGGAAATCGCCCAGCCGGCCAGCGAGGGCAAAGACACCGGGTTGTGCGTCTCGCTCACCGAAGCCAGCACCGAGCGCACGTTCATTTCCCATATTGGCGCCGAGGGCGACTTGAGCGCCGACGACCTGGCAGACGTGACGCCGCGCGCGGACGATTACGTGTACGTCAGCGGCTACAGCCTGTTGCTGGACGGCAAGGCCCAGGCGCTGCTTGATTGGCTGCTGGCTTTGCCGCGTGAGATTGCCGTGGTGTTCGATCCGGGGCCGCTGGTCAAGGCGCCGGATTCAGCACTAATGGTTGCGTTGCTGCCGCGCATCGATATCTGGACCAGCAACGGTCCGGAAGCGCTGGCATTCACCGGCGCGGGCACGGTTGCGGACGCATTGGGCGAACTGAACCGCCATCTGCCGGATGAAGCGTTGCTGGTGGTACGCGACGGTCCGAATGGCTGCTGGGTCAGCCGCCAGGGCAACGCCGAGCATGTGCCGGGTTTCAAGGTTAAGGCCGTGGACAGCAACGGTGCGGGTGATGCCCATGCCGGCGTATTCCTCGCCGGGTTGGCCAACGGTTTGCAACCGGCCGAAGCGGCACGTCGTGCCAACGCGGCCGCAGCCCTGGCCGTGACCCGCTGGGGCCCCGCCACCTCCCCAGGCACCGCCGAAGTCGACGCACTGCTCGCCGAATAATCACCCACCCCTGTAGGAGCCGGCTTGCCGGCGATAACGGTCCATCTGTTCCCTCTCGGGCAACAGACACACCGCCATTGCCGACAAACCGACTCTTGGAGTCGGGGTTGGGGTCAGCCGGCTTTGTGCAACGCTTCGATCAGTTGATCCTTGCGCATCGTCGATCGCCCCACGACTCCCTTCACCCGTGCTTCCTTGAGCAGGCTTTCCTTCGTCTGGGTTCCCAAGGATGCACGACTGTTGCGTGGTTGCCCTGCACGGGTGGCAGCAGCGCGCTTGGCTGAGGCGTGGCGGTCCGCCGCCTTTTTGGCTGGCGCTTTGCGCTGGCCCGAGCCCCCGGCTTTTTCGCCACCACCGGACTGTTTGTTCACGGTGGCCCAGGCGCGAGCTTGTGCCTCGTCCTCGGGGACGCCTTTTTGCTCATAACTGCTTTCAATACGCGCAGCCTTGCGTTTCTGTGCGGCGGTGTATTTGGCTTTGCTTCCAAGAGGCATTGCGATACTCCTTCTGGCCCCGGTGACGGGGCCAGACCAGACAAAAAATGAATTACTGCGAACCTGCACCGTCCAGCTTGCGCGCCTCATCCACACCGGACGCGGTGAGCTTGATCGGCAGGTTCAGCGCATATTCACCGGCATCGTCGGTGGTCACATGCCCATCCTTGATAAGCCCGCGGTCCTGCAGGAAAGCCAGGACACTGGCCACCTCTTTTTCGCCGCGGTAGTTATCCAGCACCTCCTTGCCCAGGCCGTTGGGGTGGGCGTGCAGCAGGCGGGTGAGGACTTCTTTCTCAAGGTTTCTATCGACGTTCATGCGTACCTCTTCACTGGGGAATGATCGGGTGTCGGTGGTGCGTGCGATGGATCAAGGTGCAGGTTGTTTCGGCGCGCCCGGGATGTTCGAGTCATCGCCTTTGTTGATTTTCGGCTGATTGACCGCCGGGCCCATCTTGCCGTTACCCACTGCGGGCGGGCTTTGACGGCCGGTGTCCTGGCCCTGGGTGCGTGGGTCGGCGCCTGGGGCACCTGGGGTGGTGTTATCGATGACGGCACCGCCGTTGGTGTCCATGCCGGTGCCCATGGATTTCTGGGACTCGGACGTCGCCGGGTTGGTCGGGCCAGTCGACGAGGTGGCGGCGAAGGCGCTCAGGGAAGCGGCAGACAGCAGGCCGGTGAGGGCGAGGGCGGCAAACTTGGAAGGCTTCATGAGGGTATCTCCATTGGGTTGATGTCCTTACCCTTTATTGGTCCGCCCTCATTTGCGGTTCGTGCCTGGGTGGCGACGAACGGTACAGGATCACCTGTAAGATTTTGTGTGACCGGCCTCGCTGTTCGACAGACTCCGGCGCCAGATCAGCCGCGCCACCGTGATCAACCAGTTGAACAGCGCCACCCCCAGCACGCACGCCAGCAGCGTCGGCAGGCCGTGCTCGACGATGATCTTGCCCGCCAGCAGAGGGAAGCCGAACACTCCCACAAAATACGCCAGGCTGAACAGCAGCAACGCCTGGGACGTGGTGCCAGCCGGCGCTTCATTGGCCACCAACCCGTTGATCACCGAATACGTCAGGCCATACCCGACTCCCAGGATCACGGCCGCCAGCAAATAGCTGCCACTGCCCGACACCCCGTAACCGAACAGCACCACCGACAGCACCATCAAGCCTGACAACACACAGGCGGCACGGTAGGCATCCCGCTTGACCACGAAGCCGGCAATCAGCAGGCGACTGGTGATTGCCGCGCTGAGAAAGCCCAGAAAGAACAGCGAATAGTCCAGCGAGCGGGCCGCTGCATAGCTGGTCTGGAACGATGACAAACCACCAAAGACACAACCGCCCAGGCCGACCATGACAATCGCAAACGCGGCCTTGGACGACAGCACCTCGCGTGTCGCCACCCAGGAAATGCGCGCCACCGGCGCATTGGCGTGTCCCTTGAGGTGCGCGCCCAGGCGCCAGAACATCACCACCCCAACCAGGCTGGCGAATGCGGCGAGCAGGAACGCACTCGTCAGCGGCAACCCCAGCGCGCTCGCCGCGCGCCCCAGCAGCGGGCCGGAGCCAATGCCGCTCATCATGCTGCCCGACAGCAACGCAAAGTAGCGCGCGCGGTGCTGGGGTTCCACCAGCACGGCCACGATGATCGGCCCCAGGGTATAGAACACCCCCCAGCCCAGCCCCAATGCCAGGCCGAACACCATCATCCCTTCGCCAAACCCCGGCACCAGGGCAAAGCCCAGGCACGCCACCACCAGCAACAGGCCGAGCACGGCAATCGAGCGGGCGGCGCCCAGCCAGTCGGCCAAGTGGCCCGACACCAGCACCGCGACAAAGGTGCTCAGCATCGCCATGGAAATCACGCTGCCAGCGTCATGTTCGTTGCCGCCGCGTGTGTGGATCAGCAGCGACAGCAGGAACGTCGAGCCGTAAGACAAAGACAACAAAAAACTCGCCAGGCAGAACAACACGAAGTGTCGCCGGGAGAACGTGGCAGCAGCGGGCATGGGGAAAACCTGGCGGTTATTGGATTTATGGCGCCAACTTTTAGCACGGGTGAACCCGGGGTTTGTTGTGGGGTTACTGGTCTCAGCATTAGCCCGGGGCGGAGTAAAGCCGCTGTTTGCCTTGCCTCCAGACCAGCGGTCAAGCCGAGTGAGTTTGTTCAACCGCCGTACAGCTGGCCTTTGCGATAGTCCTGATGCGTGATCCGGGTCGTGAGGTATCTGTCGCTTTCAAGGCTGAACCTGAGGGCCTCGTTCGCCTGTGAATGTATCGAGGCGGATACCAAGTGGACACGCAGCATTACAAATCGGCGCCTTGGCCGGATTGACCCTCACACAGCGAACACTGCCGCCATGACTACTGTGACCTTGCTGAAAGACCCCGTTGTCACCCGACCGACAGAGGTGTTGTACGGTCCCCTCCAGCCTGAATTGTTGCGTCACGAAGTGCTGGCCGACCTGCTCGAGGCCACGGTGCGGCGTGACCCCCATCAGGTGGCGCTGATCGATCGCGAACGCCAGCTCAGCTATGGCGAGCTGGACCGCCAGGCCAGTGTCGTGGCCTCACGGTTGATCGAAGCGGGTGTGGCGCCCGGCCAAATCGTCGGCCTGTGGATGCCGCGCGGGCTGGAGCTGCTGGTCATGCAGGCAGGCATTGCCAAGACGGGGGCCGCGTGGTTGCCGCTGGACCAGGACACGCCGCTGGAGCGCCTGCAGATTTGCATGGACGATGCCCAGGCGGTTGGCGTGTTGAGCTGCGAAAGCAACGCTGCGGCGCTGCGCAGTGTCGGGCTGGTCGCCTGGACCGCCGAAGCGTTGCTCGCGCCCACCGATGCGCCGTTGTTACGCCGCACTAACGCTAAACCGGAAGACCCGGCCTACGTCATCTACACCTCCGGTTCCACCGGCAAACCCAAGGGCATTCTGATTTCTCAGGGCAGCATCTGCCATTTCCTGCGCAGCGAGAACGCGATTCTCGGCATCCAGGCCAGCGACCGCGTGTACCAGGGTTTCTCGGTGGCCTTCGACATGTCGTTCGAAGAAATCTGGATTGCCTACCTGGTAGGCGCCACCTTGTGGATCGGCCCCAAGGACATCACCGGTGACCCCGAAGCCTTGCCGCGCATGCTCGTCCAGCAACGCATCAGCGTGCTGCACGCGGTGCCTACGCTGCTGGCGCTGTTCAGTGAAGACGTGCCGAGCCTGCGCCTGATCAACCTGGGCGGCGAGATGTGCCCCGAGTCGCTGGTGGAGCGCTGGAGCCGCCCCGGCCGGCAGATCTTCAACACCTACGGGCCTACCGAGGCCACGGTGTCCGCCAGCCTGGCGCGTTTGGTGCCCGGTACCCCGGTGACCATTGGCACGCCCTTGCCCAACTACGGTTTGCTGGTGATCGACGCCGACCTGGCCCCGGGCGCGACCCCGACTTTGCTGGGCCGTGGGCAGACCGGCGAGCTGTGCATCATCGGCCCGGGCCTGGCCGACGGCTACCTGGGACGGCCAGACCTGACCCGCGAAAAATTCATCAGCAACCCGTGGTCCACCGGCTACTACGATGAGCGCCTGTACCGCACCGGCGACCTGGCGCGCATCGAGGCGGACGGCCAGGTGATGTGCCTGGGCCGCGCCGATGACCAAGTGAAGATCCGTGGCTTTCGCGTCGAACTGGGCGAAATCGAGGCCTTGCTGGCCCAGCAGCCGGGCGTCGGCACCGTTGCGGTATTGCTGCGCAATGACGGCGGCATGGATCAATTGATCGCCTACCTGGTGCCGGAAGGCGGCGTGGCAGTCGATGGCTTGCCCGCACAATTGCGCAAGGCATTGCAGGCGCGGTTGCCGGCGTACATGGTGCCGGGTCGCTTTGAATTGCTCGACGGCATGCCCCGGCTGACCTCCGGCAAAATCGACCGCAAGGCCCTCAAGGCGCGGCCGCTGGGCGTAGACACCCGCGGCGCGAACCTGGAGTCGGACACCCCGGAAAACCCCGGCGAAACTGTCCTGTTTGTCGCCCTGGAAAAACTCTTCCCCGGCCAGCCAATCCGGCGCGACGCCGACTTCTTTTGCGACCTCGGTGGTCACTCATTTTTTGCCGCGCGGCTGGCTTCGGCCTTGCGTGCCGACGAGCGTTTCGCCCACATCACCGTGCGCGACATCTACCAGCAACGGCGTGTCGGTGCGATTGCACAGGTGCTGCAAACCGCGCCACAGCCGGCCGTGCAGGAAGCCGCCTGGACACCGCCTTCGGCCCTGGCGCGCTGGCGTTGCGGGCTGGCCCAGGCGGCGGTGATGCCGGCCATGGTGTGCCTGCGCATGAGCCAGTGGCTGGCGCCGTTTTTTACCTATCACTACCTCACCGGCAGCCCCGGCGATTCGGTGGCCACGGCCACGGCGGCGTCCATCGGCGTATTCCTGCTGGCGACGCTGTTGCAGTTCGTGCTGGCCATCGCCGGCAAATGGCTGATCGCCGGGCGCCTGAAACCGGGTGTCTATCCGTTGTGGGGCCTGACCTATTTTCGCTGGTGGGCCGCATCGCGCATGGTCGAGTCGGCGCCGGTCTACCTGCTAAGTGGATCGTCGCTGTATGGCCTGTGGCTGCGTGCACTGGGGGCCAAGGTCGGGCGCGAGGCCAACATCGGCTCGGTGGGCGTGCGGGTACCAGACCTGCTGCAGATCGGCAATGAGGTGAGTATCGGCAACGGCGTCAGCCTGGAAAACGCCCGGGTCGAGCGCGGCCAATTGCACCTGGGCCAGGTGGTGATCGACGACAACGCCTGCCTGGGTTCGTACACGATCCTGGAAGGCAACACCGCCGTCGGCCACAGTGGCCACCTGCAAGGGCAATCGGCATTGGCCGACGGCCGCCGCGTGCCGGCCGGGCGTATCTGGAGCGGTTCGCCGGCGACCGATATCGGCGCGTTCGATCCCGCCAGCCTGCCACCTCGGCCCGTTGTCAGTCGCGGGCAACTGGCGCTGGAAAACCTGTTCTACGTGTTTGGCATCCTGCTGGTCGCCACACTGTTTTTCATCCCGGTGTTCCCGACGTTTTTCCTGATCGACTGGTTCGATGAGCAACACATTCTGCCGCTGTTGCAGGAACAGCATGTGAGCCTGCAACTGCTGCGCTACTTTGCCCTGGCACTGCCTGCGGCCGCCGTGCTGATCGTGGTGATGATGCTGGTCTCGGCCGGTTTGCGCTGGGCTGTGTTGCCACGCCTGAAAGCCGGCCACTACCCGGTGCACAGCCGAGTGTATTGCAGCAAATGGTTGGTGAGCCATATTCAGGAGGCCAGCCTCAATGTGCTGTCGGGCCTGTATGCCACGGTGTACGCGCCGTTGTGGTATCGCCTGCTGGGCGCGCGGGTTGGCCGCGATGCGGAGATCTCCACGGCGCAGGGCGTGATCCCCGACATGCTCACCCTGGGCGATGAAACCTTCATTGCCGACGCGGTCATGCTCGGCGACGAACAGGTGGATGGTGGCTGGATGCGCATTCAACCAACGGTGGTGTCGCACCGCAGTTTTGTCGGCAACGGTAGCTACATCCCGGACGGCACCACCTTGCCCGAGAACGTGCTGATCGGCGTGCATTCCCGTGCTCCGGCCAATGCGCAGATCGCCAGTGGCGATACGTGGCTGGGTTCGCCGCCGATCAACCTGCCGGCGCGTGAGCAGGTCAGTGGGTATGCCGACCACCTCACGTTCCGCCCGTCTCTGTGGCGCCGTCTGGCCCGTGGCGCGATTGAAGGGCTGCGTATCGTGCTGCCCCACGCCACCGTGATTGCCGTGGGTTATACGGTGATGATCGACTTGATGCCCGTGGCCGAGGACGAGCGTTGGGGCGCCGTGCTGGGCTACCTGGCGCTGATCGGCCTGGCCTACAGCCTGGGCAACTACCTGCTGGTGGCGGCGTTGAAGTGGCTGGTGATGGGCCGCTATCGCAAACGCTCGGCGGCGATGTGGACGCCGTTTGTGTGGCTGTCCGAAGGCATCACCAGCCTCTACGAAGGCATGGCGGCGCCCAATTTCATGAGTTACCTGCGCGGTACGCCGTGGCTGCCGCTGGCCTTGCGCGGCCTGGGCTGCCGCATTGGGCGGGGCGTGTACATGGACACCACCGACATCACCGAATTTGACTGCGTCACCATCGGTGACCACAGCGAATTGAACGCCGGTGCCTGCCCGCAGACGCACCTGTTCGAAGACCGCGTGATGAAAATCGACCAGGTGCTGATCGGTGAGCGCGTCTACATGGGGCCACGCAGCTCGGTGCTGTACAGCGCTGAAGTCGGCAGCGGCGCACGGCTCGGGCCGCTGACGCTGGTGATGAAAGGCGAGTGCATTCCGGCCTCCAGCAGTTGGGTGGGCTGCCCGGCGGCACCGGCGCGAGGTTGATAGCGATGCACGTATTCATGTGGCCGGAAACACGGCCGCGCTGGCAGGACGGTGTGTTGTTGATCGGCCTGCGACACGTGCCAGGCATGACCCGCGAAGCCGCCCGGGCGCGGGTGCGTCAGGCACTGAGTGAGGCATTGCTGCAGGCGCTCGATGTGCCCCAGGACCGTATCCGCTTTCACTCTGCACCGGGCGAGGCCCCGCAGATCCGTGTGCCAGGGCATGAAGACGCCGGGCTTTCCATCAGCCACGACGGCGATTTTTCGGTGGCGGCGGTGCACTTGCATGGCCCGGTCGGCATCGACGTGATGGCGGTGCAGGACACCCCGGACTGGCAGAGCGTGACGAGCGACTACCTGGGCCCGCACGTGCTGGCGCGCTTGTGCGCCGCGAACCAGGCCCAGCGCGCTCGCCTGTTTACCCGCGCCTGGTGTGAGCGCGAGGCACGGCTCAAGTGTGTGGGGCAGGGGTTGGGCGAATGGTCGCCACGGGCCGCGCGGGGCTGTCGCACCGTCGAGGTGGGGTTGCCGGCCGGGCTGGTCGGCGCCTTGGCCCTGCGCGCATAAATTGCGCTGCAATCGGTCATCAAAGCGCCTTAGTATGTGAGCTTTGAAATTGCCCAAGGCTCGCCCATGACCATCGAGATTCGCCCTGCCGTGCCCAGCGATGCTGCGCAGATCCTGACTTTCATCACCGAGCTTGCCGAGTACGAAAAGGCCCGGCATGAAGTGATCGCCAGTGTGGTGGATATCGAGCGCAGCCTGTTCAGCGAGGGCGCCACCGCCCACGGCCTGATCTGTTCGCGGGACGGTTTGCCGATCGGTTTTGCGGTGTTCTTTTTCAGCTATTCCACCTGGCTGGGCAGCAACTGCCTGTACCTGGAAGACCTGTACATAAACCCCGAGCAACGCGGCGGTGGCGCCGGCAAGAAGCTGCTGCGCCACCTAGCGAAGATTGCCTGTGACAATGGCTGCGGACGCTTCGAGTGGAGCGTGCTGGACTGGAATGAGCCGGCGATTGCCTTCTACAAATCCATCGGCGCCCAGCCGCAGGAAGAGTGGGTGCGCTACCGCATGGAAGGCGATGCGCTGCGCGATTTTGCCCAGGGCTGAAGCCCCCTGAACTTCAAGTGTGAAAGGAGGGCTTGTGTGGGAGCTGGCTTGCCTGCGATAGCATCACCGCGGTGTGAATGACGCACGGCGCCTGTATCGCAGGCAAGCCAGCTCCCACACAAGCCCTTTTCTTTTAGTTTATCTCACTATATGGGATGCAAATTTATATATTGAGATGTTTCAAAAGATGGGTTTATAGTCGGCTGCATCAGCACTCACTACCAAAAATAAAACAGGTGAAGCGATGCAGGCCCAACCGTTGTCATTACCCGCCGTGCCCGAGCCGACTTATGGCGAGCGGCTGAAGAACAAAGTAGTGATCATCACCGGCGCCGCCCAAGGCATTGGCGAGGCGATCGTCGCCTGCTTCCAGGCCCAGCAGGCGCGCCTGGTGATCGCCGATATCCAGGGCGACAAGGTCGAGAAGGTCGCCGCCCACTGGCGCGAACGTGGTGCCGAGATTGTCGCGCAGCCCGTCGACATCACCTCCAAGGCGCAATGGCAGGCGCTGGTCAATCTGGCCATCGAGCGCTTTGGCCGCGTGGACGTGCTGGTCAACTGCGCCGGGGTCAACGTGTTCCGCGACCCCTTGGAAATGACCGACGAAGACTGGCGCCGCTGTTTCGCCATCGACCTCGACGGTGCCTGGTTCGGTTGCCGCACGGTGCTGCCGCACATGATCGAGCAGGGCATCGGCAACATCATCAATATCGCCTCCACCCATTCCAGTCACATCATCCCCGGCTGCTTTCCGTACCCCGTCGCCAAGCACGGTTTGCTTGGGCTGACCCGCGCCCTGGGCATCGAATACGCACCCAAGGGTATTCGCGTCAACGCCATCGCCCCGGGCTACATCGAGACCCAGCTCAACGTCGACTACTGGAACGGTTTCCCCGACCCCCATGCCGAGCGCCAGCGTGCGTTCGACCTGCACCCGCCCAAGCGCATCGGCCAACCGATCGAGGTGGCGATGACCGCGCTGTTCCTCGCCACCGACGAGGCGCCCTTTATCAATGCCACCTGCCTGATGATCGATGGCGGGCGGTCTGTGATGTACCACGACTAGAACTCGCAGCTCTTCAATAACAACAAGAGGTGGTTCATGTTCAAGAAAACACTAGGCGCCGTGGCGCTGGCAGTGGCGTTCAGCGGTTTTGCATCGGCCGAAGAAGTGAAGATCGGCTTTCTGGTCAAGCAGGCCGAGGAACCGTGGTTCCAGACCGAATGGGCCTTCGCCGAGAAAGCCGGCAAGGACCAGGGCTTCACCGTGATCAAGATCGCCGTGCCGGACGGCGAGAAGACTTTGTCGGCCATCGACACCCTGGCCGCCAACGGCGCCAAGGGCTTTGTGATCTGCCCGCCGGACGTGTCCCTCGGCCCGGCGATCATGGCCAAGGCCAAGCTCAATAACCTCAAAGTGCTGGCGGTGGATGACCGTTTCGTCGATGCCAAGGGCAAGCCCATGGAGGACGTGCCTTACGTCGGCCTGGACGCCTACAAGATCGGCCAGAAACAAGGCGAAGCCATGGCCGCCGAGGCCAAGCATCGCAACTGGGACTGGAAGGAAACCTATGCCGTCATCAACACCTTTGACGAACTGGAAACCGGCAAGAAACGCACCGACGGTTCGGTAGAAGGCCTCAAGGCCGCAGGCTTGCCGGCCGACCATATCCTGTTCAGCGCACAGAAAACCCTCGACGTGCCGGGCAGCATGGACTCGACCAACTCGGCCCTGGTGAAACTGCCGGGCACCGCGAAAAACCTGATCATCGGCGGCATGAACGACAGCACCGTGCTGGGCGGCGTCCGTGCCACCGAAAGCGCCGGCTTCAAGGCCGCCAACGTAATCGGCGTGGGCATCAACGGCACCGATGCCATCGAAGAACTGAAGAAATCCGACACCGGTTTCTACGGCTCGATGCTGCTGAGCCCTGACGCGTCGGGCTACAAGACCGCCAGCGCGATGTTCGAGTGGGTGACCAAGGGCACCGAGCCTGCCAAGTTTACCGCCTTGGATAACGTGACCCTGATCACCCGCGCCAACTTCAAGGAAGAGTTGAGCAAGATCGGACTGTGGAAATGACCGGCGCCGCCTTGCGCTTCAACGGCATCGGCAAGGAGTTTCCCGGTGTGAAAGCCCTGGCGCAGATCAGCTTTGAAGCGCGGCCCCATGAGGTGCACGCGCTGATGGGCGAGAACGGCGCGGGCAAGTCGACCTTGCTGAAAATCCTCGGCGGCGCCTACCTGCCGAGCAGTGGCACGGTGCAGATCGGCGAGCAGACCATGGCGTTCAAGAACGCCGCCGACAGCATTGCCAGCGGCGTGGCGGTGATCCATCAGGAACTGCACCTGGTGCCGGAAATGACCGTCGCCGAAAACCTGTTCCTGGGGCACTTGCCGACGCGCTTCGGCGTGGTCAATCGCAGCCAATTGCGCAAGCAAGCGTTGGCCTGTCTCAAGGGGCTGGCCGATGAAATCGACCCGGAGGAAAAGCTCGGGCGGTTGTCCCTGGGCCAGCGCCAGTTGGTGGAAATCGCCAAGGCGCTGTCCCGCGGCGCCCATGTGATTGCCTTTGATGAACCCACCAGCAGCCTGTCGGCGCGGGAGATCGACCGCTTGATGGCGATCATCACGCGCCTGCGGGACGAGGGCAAAGTGGTGCTCTACGTATCGCACCGCATGGAGGAAGTGTTCCGCATCTGCAATGCGGTCACCGTGTTCAAGGACGGCCGTTACGTGCGCACCTTTGATGACATGAGCACACTGAGCCATGACCAGTTGGTGACCTGCATGGTCGGTCGCGATATCCAGGATATCTACGACTACCGGCCTCGCGAGACGGGCGAGGTGGCGCTTCAGGTCGAGGGTTTGCTTGGGCCGGGCCTGCGTGAACCGGTGAGCCTGAAGGTACACAAGGGCGAGATTCTTGGCCTGTTCGGATTGGTCGGGGCAGGGCGCACGGAGCTGTTTCGGCTACTCAGTGGCTTGACCCGCAGCAGCGCTGGCAGCCTGGCGCTGTGTGGGCAAACACTGCAGTTGAACTCCCCTCGCGATGCGATTGCCGCCGGTGTGCTGCTGTGCCCGGAGGACCGCAAGAAGGAAGGCATTATTCCGCTGTCCAGCGTGGCGGAAAACATCAACATCAGCGCGCGCGGTGCGCACTCGGCGTTTGGCTGGCTGCTGCGCGAAGGCTGGGAGAGGGGCAACGCCGAGCAGCAGATCAAGGCGATGAAGGTCAAGACGCCGAACCCGCAGCAGAAAATCATGTACCTCTCAGGGGGCAACCAGCAGAAGGCGATTCTCGGCCGCTGGCTGTCGATGCCGATGAAAGTGCTGCTGCTGGACGAACCCACGCGGGGCATCGACATCGGCGCCAAGTCGGAGATCTACCAGATCATCCATAACCTGGCGGCCAGCGGCATTGCGGTGATCGTGGTGTCCAGCGACCTGATGGAAGTGATGGGTATCTCCGACCGCATCCTGGTGATGAGCGAAGGGGCGTTGACCGGCGAATTGACCCGCGAACAGGCGGACGAAGCACGCCTGTTGCAACTGGCTCTCCCGCGTTCGCGGGCTTGAAGAATTCGAGGGTGTAGGTATGTCACAGGTAAAAACTGCAAAGGGCTTCTGGCCGGGTTTCAACCAGCGCAAATTCCTCGACGATTGGGTGATGCTGCTCGCGGCGTTGACCATCTTTGTGCTCAGCGCGCTGTTCATCGACAACTTCCTCTCGCCGCTGAACATGCGTGGCCTGGGCCTGGCGATTTCCACCGTGGGCATTGCGGCGTGCACCATGCTGTTCTGCCTGGCGTCGGGGCATTTCGACTTGTCGGTGGGCTCGGTGATCGCCTGTGCCGGTGTGGTAGCGGGGATCGTGATCCGTGACACCGACAGCGTGGTGCTCGGTGTGTCGGCGGCGTTGGCCATGGGCCTGGTGGTGGGGCTGATCAACGGCATCGTGATCGCCAAGCTGCGCATCAATGCCTTGATCGCCACGCTGGCTACCATGCAGATCGTGCGCGGCCTGGCCTACATCTTCTCTAACGGCAAGGCCGTCGGCGTAATGGACGAAGGCTTCTTCGTGTTCGGCAACGGCCAGTTGATGGGCGTGCCGGTGCCGATCATCATCACCGTGCTGTGCTTTGTGTTCTTTGGCTGGCTGCTCAACTACACCACCTACGGGCGCAACACCATGGCCATCGGCGGCAACCAGGAAGCGGCGTTGCTGGCGGGTGTGAACGTTGATCGCACCAAGATCATCATCTTTGCCGTGCACGGTTTGATCGGTGCGTTGGCCGGGGTGATCCTTGCCTCGCGCATGACCTCGGGTCAGCCGATGATCGGCCAAGGGTTTGAGTTGACGGTGATTTCGGCCTGCGTATTGGGCGGGGTATCGCTGAGCGGCGGCATTGGCATGATCCGCCATGTGATTGCCGGGGTGCTGATTCTGGCGATCATCGAGAATGCGATGAACCTCAAGAACATCGACACCTTCTACCAGTACGTGATCCGTGGCTCCATCCTGCTATTGGCCGTCATCATCGACCGCATGAAACAACGCTGAAGCCCTTGTAGGAGCCGGCTTGCCGGCGATGGCATCACCTGGGTTTACCTGATGCACCGAGGTGCCTGCATCGCCGGCAAGCCGGCTCCTACAGTTATATTCCTGCGTCTATAATGGCGCCGTTTTCGTACTTCCCACATAGGCCCGATATGCAGGAAAACCCTCAGCCCACCGTCAAAGAAACCGCCCCCACCGGCACCCAAACTCTGTTGCGTGGCCTGGGCGTGGTGCAGGCGGTGGCGGCCGGTGCGCGGGATCTGAAAGAGATCGCCCGGCGCATCGGCACCACTCGCAGCACCACCCACCGCCTGGCCAGTTGCCTGGTGGAAGAGCGCTACCTGCGCGTGGTGCCGCAAGTCGGTTACCTGCTGGGCCCCAAGCTCATCGAACTGGGTTTCCAGGCACGTGAAGAGTTGCCGCTGGTGACCTTGGCCATTCCTTATCTGGATGAGCTGTCGGCATTGACCGGCGACACCATTCACCTGGCCATTCGTGAATACGACGACGTGCTGTACCTGCACAAGAACCCGGGGCGCAATGGCCCGGAAATGCGCTCGCGGGTCGGCCATCGCATGCCGTTGGCGCGTACCGGTATTGGCAAGGCGTTGCTGCTGGATGACCCGGTGCAGGAATGGCAGCGCCTGTACGAAGTGAGCCAGCCGGTTGCCGGTAAACACCAGCCGTGGCCGCAGCACCCGGAACAGTCCTGGGCGCAGTTCGAGCAGCGCATGCACGAGTACGTGGTGGGGGGCTTTGCGTTCGATCTGGAAGACAACGAACCGTCGATCCGTTGCGTGGCGGCACCGGTGCGCGATGCCAGCCGGCGAATCGTCGCCGGCATCAGCATCGCCAGTACCGTGCCCTACATGCCGCTGGAGAAAATGGCCGAGCTGATCCCTGTGGTCAAACAGGTCGCAGCGCGGCTGTCAGCGGAGTTGGGCGCGAAGGCCTGATCAGGCCTTCAGGGTCGCCATGTCGATGACAAAGCGGTACTTCACGTCGCCGGCGATCATGCGCGCGTAAGCCTCGTTGATCTGGCGGATGTCGAGCATTTCGATGTCGCAGGTGATGTTGTGCTTGGCGCAGAAATCCAGGACTTCCTGGGTTTCGGCAATGCCGCCGATCAGCGAGCCGGCCAGCACTTTACGGCCCAATACCAGCTTGGCGGCGTTGACCGGTGGGTCGACCGGTTCGATCAGGCCGACCAGGATATGCACGCCGTCAAAGCGCAGGGTGTCGAGGTAGGGGTTCAGGTCGTGCTGCACCGGGATGGTGTCCAGCAGGAAGTCGAACTGCCCGGCAGCGGCCTGCATCTGTGCGTCGTCGGTGGACACGATCACGTGGTCGGCACCCTGGCGACGACCTTCTTCCGCCTTGCTGGCCGAGCGGGTGAACAGCGTGACTTCCGCGCCCATCGCCTTGGCGAACTTGATGCCCATGTGGCCCAAACCGCCCATGCCCAGCACGCCGACTTTGTCGCCGGCCTTCACGCCGTAATGCTTGAGCGGCGAGTAGGTGGTGATGCCGGCGCAGAGGATCGGCGCGGCGCTGGCCAGGTCGAGCGTGGCCGGGATCTTCACCACAAAGTGCTCGCTGACTACGATACTGTCGGAGTAGCCGCCCATGGTGTTGCTGCCGTCTACACGGTCCGGGGTGGCGTAGGTCATGGTCGGACCTTCGAGGCAGTATTGCTCAAGGTCCGCGTGGCAAGCGTCGCAGTGACGGCACGAGTCGACCATGCAGCCGACGCCGACCAGGTCACCGACTTTGTGCGCGGTGACGCTGGCGCCGACGGCGGTGACTTTGCCGACAATTTCGTGGCCGGGCATCAGCGGGTACACGGCGATGCCCCATTCGTTGCGAGCCTGGTGGATGTCGGAGTGGCACACGCCGCAGTAGAGAATCTCGATGGCCACGTCATCGGCGCGCGGGCTGCGGCGCTCGAACGACATGGGGGCCAGGGGCGTGGTAGGCGACTGGGCGGCATAACCGATAGCGGTGTACATGGAGGCAACCTCGCAAAAGCAATCACAGGTGAGGCGGCGCATTTTCCGCGCAGGGTCGGTGGGCGGCCATGGCGATTGCTCCGAACCTCATGCCTATTCGTCCGGGAGTGCCGGGTGTTTGGATCCATGTGCCTTCAGACCTGCGATGATGTTCTCATCCCTTTTTCGCGAAGTTTTTTGCCATGTTGTTGACCCGCCATCTCGATGCCAACGCCACCCTGGTTGCCTTGATCGAGGGGCTTACGCCCTGCGACGGTTTCTCCCCGACGAACCTGCCCGGCGTGCAGGTGTTGCGCGCCAGTTGCGACGTGGCGCGCGGGCCGCAGATCTATGAGCCGAGCCTGATGTTCGTGGCCCAGGGCAGCAAAGTCGCGTACCTGGGCCCGCGTACGCTGGAGTACGGCGCCGGGCATTACCTGATCCAGGCGATGCCGGTGCCGTTCGAGTGCGAGACCTTTGCCATGGCGCCCGATGCGCCGCTGTTTGGCGTGACGGTGGGGATCGACCGCGTGGTGCTGGGTGAATTGGTTATGGCCATGGGCATTCAGGCCGGGCCGCCACCGACGGCGCAGACCCTGGAGTCGATGAGTTCGGTGGTGCTCGATGATGCGATGCGCGGTTGCGTCGAGCGGCTGTTGCAGTGCCTGCACGATCCGCTGGAAAGTCGGATCATGGGCCCGGCGCGGGTGCGCGAATTATTGTTCACCGCATTGCGCGGGCCACAGGCAGATGTGCTGCGCGCGTTGGTGGAACAGCAGGGACAGTTTTCGCGGATTGCCACGTCGTTGAGTCACCTGCACGCCCATTACGACGAGCCGCTGAACATCGAGACCTTGGCCGGGTATGCACACATGAGTGCGTCGACCTTTCACGAGCATTTCAAGCGCTGCACGATGTTGTCGCCGGTGCAGTACCTCAAGCGTTTGCGGCTGCTCAAGGCTCAGCAATTGCTGCTGGTGGAGGGCATGGGCGTGGCGCAGGCGGCGCATCGCGTGGGGTATCAGAGCACGTCGCAGTTCAGCCGCGAGTACAAACGCTACTTCGAGCGCAGCCCGGGTGAAGAGCGCGCTGCCTAAATCTTATTGATTCAACCCGGTCAATGTGGGAGCTGGCTTGCCTGCGATAGCGGTCTGTCAGTGCCTTATGTATAGCTGGCCCACCGCTATCGCAGGCAAGCCAGCTCCCACAACTGACCGCGCTGTGTCAGCTGTAAAAAAAGGCTCCCATTTGGGAGCCTTTTTTTGGCTTACATATTCGGGTAAGTCGGCCCGCCCGCGCCTTCCGGCGTGACCCACGTGATGTTCTGCGAAGGGTCCTTGATGTCACAGGTCTTGCAGTGCACGCAGTTCTGGGCGTTGATCTGGAAGCGCTTCTCGCCGTCTTCCTTGGTGATCACCTCATACACGCCAGCCGGGCAGTAGCGCTGCGCCGGTTCATCGTAGAGCGGCAGGTTGGTGCCGAGTGGGATGCTCGGGTCCTTGAGCTTCAAGTGGCACGGTTGCTCTTCTTCATGGTTGGTGCTGGAGAGGAACACCGAGCTCAACTTGTCGAAGCTCAGCTTGCCGTCGGGTTTGGGGTAGTCGATCTTCTTGCTGTCCTTGGCCAGCTTGAGGCAGGCGTAGTCCGGCTTGGTGTCGTGCAGGGTGAACGGCATCTTGCCGCCCAGGATGTTCTGGTCGAACCAGTTGAAACCTGCGCCGAGGATCGGGCCGAACTTGTGCATCGCCGGGCCGAAGTTGCGGCTGGCGAACAGTTCTTCGTAGAGCCAGCTGTTCTTGAAGCTGTCGACGTAAGCGGTCAGTTCATCACCGCCTTCGGATTCGGCGAACAGGCGGTCGGCCACGGCGTCGGCGGCGAGCATGCCGGACTTCATCGCGGTGTGGCTGCCCTTGATCTTGGCGAAGTTCAGGGTGCCGAGGTCGCAACCGATCAGCGCGCCACCTTTGAAAACCATCTTCGGCAACGAGTTCAGGCCGCCTTTGCAGATGGCACGGGCACCGTAGCTGATGCGCTTGCCGCCTTCGAGGTACTGGGCCAGCACCGGGTGGTGCTTGAGGCGCTGGAACTCATCGAACGGCGACAGGAAGGTGTTGCTGTAGGACAGGTCGACGATCAGGCCGACGACCACCTGGTTGTTTTCCAGGTGGTAGAGGAACGAGCCACCGGTGTTCTCGGCGCTCATGATGTCCAGTGGCCAACCGGCGGTGTGCACCACCAGGCCTGGCTGGTGCTTGGCCGGGTCGATTTCCCAGATTTCTTTCAGGCCGATGCCGTAGTGCTGGGCGTCGGCGTCGCTGTCCAGGTTGAAGCGCTGGATCAGTTGCTTGCCGATGTGGCCGCGGCAGCCTTCGGCGAACAGCGTGTACTTGCCACGCAGTTCCATGCCGGGGGTGTAGACGCCTTCTTTCGGGTTGCCTTCACGGTCGACGCCGAGGTCGCCGGTGATGATCCCGCGTACCACGCCGTTTTCGTCGAACAGTGCTTCCTGGGCGGCGAAGCCTGGGTAGACTTCCACGCCCAGGTTCTCGGCCTGCTGGGCCAGCCAGCGGCACAGGTTGCCCAGGGAGATGATGTAGTTGCCTTCGTTGTGCATGGTCTTGGGCACAAAGAAGTCAGGGACCTTGGTGGAGGCTTCGGGGCTGCGCAGTACATAGATGTCATCGCGCACCACGGGGGTGTTGAGCGGGGCGCCGAGTTCTTTCCAGTCCGGGAACAGTTCGTTCAGGGCGCGTGGTTCGAACACGGCACCGGAGAGGATATGGGCGCCGACTTCGGAGCCTTTCTCGACCACGCAGACGCTGATTTCCTTACCGGCTTCGGCGGCCTTCTGCTTCAGTCGGCAGGCGGCAGACAGTCCCGCCGGGCCAGCGCCGACGATGACCACGTCGAATTCCATGTATTCGCGTTCCACAGGCTATCTCCTACTCAAGGCTCAACAGGCTTTTTTTTCTAATGGGTGGAGGTTCGGTGTCGTCTTGCAGCAACGGCATGACCCACCTTTCTCTCTAGGTGGCGCATTATATCTACACCACTGGCAGCGTCCAATACAAACGTTTGTTTGAATTGCTCGCAGGCTAGGTAAATCAAAGAGACGCGGCTTATGACGGGCTATTTTGCCGTATTGACCAGAATAGGCGTTCCGGTCAATATACGGTCGGTTTTGCGCTTACCGTAGGCAGACTGCAGGTTTCAAGAGCACGTCCAAAAGCAAGAAAGGTGGCGCGCGTCCAAGCAATGGCGCGCAGTTTACACGCTGCGATAAAGAATGACCTCTCAGTCACTGCTGACGAACGGTCATCACTTCCCGTGAGCAAGGTCATCCGCCGACGTTTTTGGAGGTGCCCTTGTGTGCCGATGAGCATCAACCGCCAGGTTCGCCTAGGCGACTTTCTTTTCACCGGAGAGTAACGAGGAATCCATGAAGGTTCTTGTAGCTGTCAAACGCGTTGTCGATTACAACGTGAAAGTTCGCGTCAAGGCGGACAATTCCGGCGTCGACCTTGCTAACGTCAAGATGTCGATGAACCCTTTCTGCGAAATCGCTGTGGAAGAAGCCGTCCGCCTGAAAGAGAAAGGCGTGGCGACTGAAATCGTCGTGGTTTCCATCGGCCCGACCACTGCCCAAGAGCAGCTGCGTACCGCCCTGGCACTGGGCGCCGACCGCGCTATCCTGGTCGAGTCCGCTGAAGAGCTGACCTCCCTGGCCGTTGCCAAGCTGCTCAAGGCCGTTGTCGACAAGGAACAGCCTCAGCTGGTGATCCTCGGCAAACAGGCCATCGACAGCGACAACAACCAGACTGGCCAGATGCTGGCTGCCCTGACCGGTTTCGGCCAAGGCACCTTCGCTTCCAAAGTTGAAGTGAATGGCGACAGCGTCGCGGTGACCCGTGAAATCGACGGCGGCGCACAAACCGTTTCGTTGAAACTGCCGGCCATCGTCACCACCGACCTGCGTTTGAACGAGCCGCGCTACGCGTCCCTGCCAAACATCATGAAAGCCAAGAAGAAGCCGCTTGAGTCGGTGACTCCAGACGCTTTGGGCGTTTCCACCGCCTCCACCAACAAGACCGTCAAGGTTGAAGCACCGGCTGCGCGCAGCGCGGGCATCAAGGTCAAGTCGGTTGCAGAACTGGTCGAGAAACTGAAAAACGAAGCGAAGGTAATCTAACCATGACTATCTTGGTAATCGCAGAACACGATAACAAGGTGCTGGCCCCGGCCACCCTGAACACCGTGGCCGCTGCCGCTAAAATCGGTGGCGACATTCACGTGCTGGTAGCAGGCCAAGGCGCTGGCGCCGTGGCTGAAGCCGCTGCGAAAATCGCAGGCGTGAGCAAAGTCCTGAACGCTGACAATGCGGCCTACGCGCATCAGCTGCCGGAAAACGTGGCCCCGCTGGTTGCAGAGCTGGGCGCTGGCTACAGCCACATCCTGGCTGCCGCTACCTCCAACGGCAAAAACATCCTGCCACGCGTTGCCGCGCAACTGGACGTTGACCAGATCTCCGAGATCATCTCGGTTGAAAGCGCTGACACCTTCAAGCGCCCGATCTACGCCGGTAACGCCATTGCCACCGTGCAATCGACCGCTGCCATCAAAGTGATCACCGTGCGTGCCACCGGTTTCGACCCGGTTGCTGCAGAAGGGGGGGCGGCTGCCGTTGAAGCTGTTGCCGCTGCCCACGACGCTGGCACTTCCAGCTTTGTTGGCGAAGAGCTGGCCAAGTCGGACCGTCCTGAGCTGACCGCTGCCAAGATCGTCGTTTCCGGCGGCCGTGGCATGCAGAACGGCGACAACTTCAAGCACCTGTACGCCCTGGCCGACAAGCTGGGCGCTGCGGTCGGCGCTTCCCGCGCGGCCGTCGACGCAGGTTTCGTACCCAACGACATGCAGGTCGGCCAGACCGGCAAGATCGTCGCGCCACAGCTGTACATCGCCGTCGGTATCTCCGGCGCGATCCAGCACTTGGCCGGTATGAAAGACTCCAAAGTGATCGTTGCGATCAACAAGGATGAAGAAGCACCGATCTTCCAGGTGGCTGATTACGGCCTGGTGGCGGACTTGTTCGAAGCCGTACCTGAGTTGGAGAAGCTGGTCTAATCCAGCCGCTTCACTTATAAAGAGCCCGGTCTTATGACCGGGCTTTTTTTTGCCTTTGTAGGAGCCGGCTTGCCGGCGATGGCGTCCTTGAAATCTTCGGTGATTTCAACGGCCTCATCGCCGGCAAGCCGGCTCCTACAAGGGATGCGTTTGTCATTGGGAGGAGGTGTCATGGAATTGCGTCGTTGGGTGGGGCTGCTTGGCCTGTCACTGCTGCCGGGCCTGGCGCTGGCCGCCGGCAAATGCGAGCGCCTGGTGATCACCGGCAGCCCGGATGCGCCACCGCTGCTGTGGCGTGACCCGCAAGACCCGACGCACCTGATCGGCGCCACCGCCGATGTGTTGCAACAGGTGGGCAAGGACCTCGGCCTGAAAATCGATCTGCTCTACGGCGGCAAGCGTTCTCTGGCGCTGGAGGAAGTGCGCAGCGGGCGCATGGACATCCTGGCCGATGCGCCGCTGAACCTGGGCGAGCTGGAAACCCTCGACTACATCCACCCGGCGCTGGTGCAGATCGATTACCTGGTGTGGACCCGCAAGGACTCGCCGCTGGTGTATGCCTCGGCCGCGGACCTGCATGGCCACAAGGGCGCAGTGTCAGAGCGGGCGCGCTTGAGTGCCGACTTCGAGACGTTTGCCGGCCAGCAACTCAGCTTGCAGCGTTTGCCCACCCTGACCCCGGCGTTTCAGAAGCTGCTGCTCGGTGAGGTGGACTATGTGCTGGCCGGACGTTATTCCGGCATGGCCATGGCCCAGACCCTGGGCATGAGCAATGACTTGGTCGCCCGCGAAGTACCCATCGACCAGCCGGGCCTGTACCTGGCGATTTCCCACAACTCGGCCTGCAATGATCCGTGGCTGCGCGGACAGTTGGCCAAAAAGATGACAGAATTGCCCGCTTCCGGTGTGGCGCAAGCGGCGTTGCAGCGCAATCTGGAGCGTTGGAAAGCGCAGTTGCAGCAACCTGTCGGCACCCCAGCAAAGTAAGGATTTTCAGTGACTCTTCGACCTCTTTTCGCGGCCCTCGCCGTTGTCGCTCTGGCGGGATGTGCAGCCGATCCTGCGCCGAATGAACAAATACGCCTCACCCAGCAGGCCCTGGAACAAGCCAGTGCGGTGGGCGCCAGCACCGATGAATCGCCTGAACTGAAACTGGCTGAAGACAAATTCGCCCGGGCCAAGGCCGACATGGCCGACCAGTCCTACAAACACGCGCGCATGCGTGCCGAACAGGCCGAGCTGGACGCACGCCTGGCCGAAGCCCAGGTGCTGACCCGCAAGAGCCAGGAACAACTGAATGTGCTCAACACGCGCATCACCCGCCTGCGCAAGCAATTGCAGTTGGGAGAAGCCCAATGAGCCCGTTGATCCGTGGATTGAGCTGTGTGTTGCTGCTGGGCAGCGCGGCGTTGGGCGGTTGTGCCAGCCAGCCCAACAGCGAGCAGGCCTTGCAACTGGCCAGCAATGACTTCCAGAAGGTCAAGGAAGACGCCAACGTGCTGCGCTTTGCGCCCAAGGACATTATCCGTGCCGGTGAGTCCCTGGCGCGGGCCGACCGTTTGTCCAGCTACTGGGGCAGCGGTGCCGACGTGGTGCATTACGCCTACCTGAGCCAGCGTTACAGTGCCATCGCCCGTGAACACACCGAACAGGCGCTCAACGCCGAGCGCGGCGTCAAGCTAGAACTGGAGCGCCAGCGCCTGCAACTGGCCCTGCGTGAAAACAAGCTGGCCAGCGTGCAGCAGCAAGGCAAGTGGCTTGAGCAGCAAATCGCCAGCCTGACCACCACCCAGACCGATCGAGGTTTGGTGATGACCTTGGGCGATGTGCTGTTCGACACCGGTGAAGCCGAGCTGGAAAACTCGGCCAACCGCACCGTGCTGAAAATCGTGCAGTTCCTGCAACTGAACCCCAAGCGCACAGTGCGCATCGAGGGTTACACCGACAACACCGGCGGCGAGCAGGAAAACCTGAAACTGTCCCGTGACCGTGCGCAGTCGGTGGCCGATGTGTTGATGGACCTGGGCATTGATGAGCAACGCATCGAAGTCCAGGGGTATGGCGATCAGTACCCGGTGGAGGCCAACGCTTCCGAGCGGGGCAGGGCGCAAAACCGCCGGGTCGAGATCGTCTTCTCTGATGAAAAAGGCCAACTCGGCGCCGCCCGCTAACGCCTGGCACCGATCAAAATGTGGGAGCTGGCTTGCCTGCGAAGGCGGTGTATCAGTCAATATTTCATTGGTTGACACACCGTCTTCGCAGGCAAGCCAGCTCCCACCGTTGTTTGGTGTACACCCTTACAGTTTTTACTGTCACTCCCGCCCGCGCTCGACTATTGTGGCAACTGTCCCCGTACACTTCTAAACTGTGCCGGTATGTTTCACACAAAAATAAAATACCCGTGAAATCGAGTGCTGCGTCATGACCAATCTGTTGCTTTACCAACGTATCGCCCAGCAACTGGCTGAGGATATCCGGCGCGGTGTCTATCAACCGGGGGAGCGCGTGCCTTCGGTGCGCAAGATGAGCTCCCAGCTCAATGTGAGCCATGCGACGGTATTGCAGGCCTACGCCAACCTGGAAGACCAGGGGCTGATCCGGGCGCGGCCGCAATCGGGCTACTACGTGCACCAGACCCCCGCGCTGACGGCCCCGACGCCGGACATCGCACGGGTCGAGCGCCCAGGGTTGGTCACCCGCAGCAGCATCATTCAGCAGGTCTTGGTCGAGTCGCGCCGCGAAGGGGTGTTCCCGCTGGGCGCGGCCGTGCCGAGTGTCGACTACCTGCCCGTACGGGCACTGCACCAGCAGTTGGCCAAGGTCACGCGTTTCCAGAGCCCGCGGGCGTTCAGCTACATGTTCAGCCCTGGCTTCGAGCCGTTGCGCCGCCAGGTGGCGATTCGCATGCGCGACGCCGGCGTGGTGGTGGACCCTTCCGAAGTGGTGATTACCCACGGCTGTGTCGACGCGTTGCAGATGTCGTTGCGTGTGCTCACACGCCCTGGCGACCTGATCGCCGCTGAGTCACCGACCTACTACGGTTTGCTGCAACTGGCCGACCTGTTGGGCCTCAAGGTCATCGAGATCCCCAGCGACCCCGCCACCGGCATGAGCCTGGAAGCCCTGCAATTGGCGGCCAACCAATGGTCGATCAAGGCCCTGGTGCTGACCACGCGCTTGAGCAACCCGCTCGGCGCGACCATGCCCGAGGAGCGCCAGAAGCAACTGCTGCGCCTGGCGTCGGACTTTGATATCCAGATCGTCGAGGACGATATCTACGGCGAGCTGATGTTCGAACTCGGCCGCACCAAGGCGCTTAAAGCCTATGACCGCCTGGACCGGGTGATCTACTGTTCGAGTTTTTCCAAGACCTTGTCGCCGGGTGTGCGTATCGGCTGGATGATCGCCGGTAAGTACCAGCAGGAAATCCAGCGTTTGCAGATGTTCAGCACCCACTCGGCGTGCAGCGTGACCCAGATGGGCGTCGCGGCCTACCTGGAAAACGGTGGCTATGACCGGCACCTGCGCTACATCCGCCAGGAATACCGCAAGAACCTCAGCGCATTTCAGCTGGCGGTGCAGCAGTATTTCCCGGAAGGCACGCAAATGACTCGTCCGACGGGGGGCTTTATCTTGTGGGTCAGTTTGCCGGGCCGGGTCAATACCCAGGAACTGCACGTGCGCGCCCTGCAGCAGGGCATCAGCATTGCGCCCGGGGTGATATTCAGTAATACGGAACAGTTCAACCACTGTATTCGCCTCAACTGCGGCACCCCGTGGAACCGCGAGGCAGAGCGCGCGCTGATGACCCTGGGGATGCTCGCCAGCCAGTTGTGCCAGGAAACCGCAGCGGGTTTTTGAGGCGTGCATTGGGGACAGTACCGATCGCTGGCAGATCAGCACGCTTGTCATGCCGCGCACAACAAGCGAGCATATGGCCCTCTGCCGTTAATGCTGTTGGCGATATGACCTCTATTTTTCGCGCTGCTGTGGTGATTGGCCTGCTAAGCCTGTGCAACGTCGGCACGGTGCTGGCGGCAACCCCCGTGACAGACAGCAAGCCCGCCGCCAGCAGCCAGCAGAAGACCCCCGCGAAGAAACCGGCCCCGGCTAAAAAAGCCCCGGCCGCCAAGAAAAAGGCGGCGGCGGTCAAAAAGCGTGCACCGATCGCCAGCAAGTCCAAATCGGCCCATGAAGTCGCCCAGACCCAACTGCCACCGGCACAGTTGGACCTTTCCCTGCCGTCGGACATGGTCCGGCACTTGCAGCCGATTGGCACCATGCCCAAGCCCAAGAGTGTGCCGTTGTTGCCGCCGATGTTCGGTGAGAAGCCGTCGGACAATAGCGCGTTCCAGATCAACGGCCGCTTGCTCAGCAACGAGATGAAGCTGCAACTGCGTAACGAAGAGCGGCGTGAAGTGGAAGGCGCCGCGCTGGATTTCGAATTCAAGCAGTAAACTTTTCCCCCGAAGGTGACCCCGACCTTCGACCATCTGTCGCAGACTGGTCAGTCACTTTTGTTTTGTGCGAAAAACCCCTGTTAGACCATTTTAAAACGGCTGTTTTAGGGCGTACTCTAGCCCGGCCATCCACATTGAGTCGTCGAGGACCTGCTGGTCATGAAATGCCGTGAAGGCTGTGGCGCTTGCTGCATCGCCCCCTCCATCAGTTCACCGCTGCCGGGAATGCCTCAGGGCAAACCTGCGGGGGAGCGTTGCCTGCACTTGTCGGTCGAACAGCTATGCCTGCTGTTTGGCCAGCCGGAGCGACCTGCGGTGTGCAGTGATTTCAAGGCAGATCCTGAGGTGTGTGGCACCGACCAGGCCGATGCAATCCGGTTGATCGGCTGGTGGGAGCAGATGACGGCGGCTTGATGGGCTTTACTATCGGAACTTCAACAATAAGGAATACAACAATGGGTTCGCTGAAACGAATGGCTGTGTTGTGCGGTTTTACGGTGTTGTTTGCTGCCACTGCCCAGGCTGAGGATTGGCAAGTCGCCAAGGACGAAGACGGTATCAAAGTGTCTTTGAGCGAAATTGCCGGCTCCAAGTACAAGGCCTATCGCGGTGTGACCGTGATCAAGGCTCCGGTGGCAAAAATCGTAGCGCTGCAGGAAGACGCCGTCGGCGCTTGCACCTGGATCCACGAGTGCAAATCGCAGAAATTGCTGAAGACCGAAGGTGACAAGAGCTGGACCTACACCCAGTTCAAGGCACCGTTCCCGGTGACCGACCGCGATTCCATCCTCGAAATCACCACCAGCAAGGCGGCTGACGGTACCGTGACCCGCAAGCTGCTGGAAGTGCCGACCTACCAGCCTGAAGTCAAAGGCTACGTGCGTGTGGCCCAGGTGGATGGCTACTGGAAGCTGGTGCCAAAAGGCGACAGCCAGACCGAAGTCACTTACCAGGTGCACACCGAGCCAGGTGGTAGCGTGCCGTCATGGTTGGCCAACAAGTTCGTGGTGGACGCGCCGTTCAACACCTTGAAAGCCCTCAAGGAACGCGCCGAGAAGTAAGCGCTATCGGTCCGGTGCCTCCGGCCTTGGGTGGAACGTTTGGCGAACCCCCAAGGTCCAGATAGATGTGAGCCCACACGCGGGCTTTATCGAGGAGGCACCGATGCAAACGTGGCAAATTACCTTCGTTGATGACCACGGCGTTAAAGCTGTGGAGCAGTTCACCTGCGAACAAAAGCCCAGCCTCGAAGACGCTGCGCACATGATTCGCAACAAGCTGGTGCCCGTTGCGGCCGAGCTTGACCTCAATGACCTGGAGGGTCGCAAGCCCGAGCCGACGGTCAAGATCCTCAAAGACCAGAACAGTATCCAGATCCTCGACATCTCGCCTGCCGCCTGAACATTCCCTGACTGCCATTAAAGCGCCTCTGGTGGAGGTGATAGCTTCGCGCTACTCTGCAATCGAGATCAGCGAATGATTCGCTAAGGTCTGGTCTTGTCAGCTACATGCTTGTTTTCCCTCGGTGTTGTTATTTGCCGTAGCACCCGCGCCGTTAGGGCGCGGGCTTCGGGAAGCACGGAAAGTCTATCCATCAATTTGAGGAGCACTTTTCATGAGCACAGCCTATCAAGAAGACATCAGCACCAACGTTCTGCGCCGCATGAAAGAAGGCGGCTTCGACTTCTCACGTTTCCACCCCATCGAGTTCTACGCCATTTTCCCGGATGAGGAACGGGCGCGCAGGGCGGCGGGTCGGTTTCGCGGGGAATCCCTGAATGCCCAGGTCAGTGCGCGCGACGACGGCGCCTGGTACCTGGAACTGAGCAAAATCATGTTCGCGACCTACGACGGCATAGGAGACTTCGAGCAAGACTTTGAAGCGGTGGTCGAGCCGCTGGGCGGGATCATCGAAGGCTGGGGCGTCAAGCAGGAGGTGCGTGGGTTACCCATGTAGCAGTATGAGAAACACAGCGTATCGGCTGACCTTAGGGTCGGCCGTTTTTGTTTATACCTCCCCGATATGACTGCCCCCAACAATTTCGCGGCGCAAAAAAAAGCCACCCTAAGAAGGGTGGCCTAAAGGGAAGACCGGAGGAGCCAGTCGGTACACGAAGTACCACGGTACCGATTGCGCAAGGGTTGAAGCTGTAGGACGAGTCCTGTTCAGCAGATGGTGGTGATTATCCGCAAGCTTCACCGGGCAGTGAAATCAACTCTGACTATGCTGTTGATAGCCAAAGCCCGCATTGCGATGAAGCGTGCGTCATGGCGCCGGGCATTCTGCGCACCAGGACGGTGCGACGTGTGCCTCGCATTAATTCAACTCACTGATTTTAAAGTGTTTATGCCGCTGGCACGGGCCTTGCGATGGTTCTTGCGTCCGGGTGACAAGGAGTACGGCATGATCCGCACTTATTACGACGAAATGTACGATAGGGCAGGGCAGGTTCGCCCCCATTACCGCGAGTTCGCCCGATGGTTGGCCGAAACCCCGGCTGAACTGCTGGCCCAGCGCCGGCGCGAAGCCGATTTGCTGTTTCACCGCGCCGGAATCACCTTCACCCTCTACGGGGACGAGCAGGGCACCGAGCGCCTGATTCCCTTCGACACCATCCCGCGCAGCATTCCGGCCAGTGAATGGCGGGTTGTCGAGCGTGGCTGCATTCAACGGGTCAAGGCGCTGAACATGTTTCTGGCCGACCTGTACCACGAACAACGCATCATCAAGGCCGGAATCATCCCCGCCGAACAGGTGCTGGCCAACGAGCAATACCAGTTGGCGATGCAAGGCCTGGACTTGCACCGTGATCTGTATTCCCACATTTCCGGGGTCGATCTCGTACGTGATGGCGACGGCACTTACTACGTGCTGGAAGACAACCTGCGCACCCCCAGCGGCGTAAGCTACATGCTCGAAGACCGCAAGATGATGATGCGCCTGTTCCCCGAACTGTTCGCTGCCCAGCGCATCGCGCCCATCGACCATTACCCCAACCTGCTGCTCGACACCCTGAAAAGCTCAAGCCCCCTGGATAACCCCAGCGTGGTGGTGCTGACCCCGGGCCGCTTCAACAGCGCGTTCTTCGAGCATGCCTTCCTCGCCCGGGAAATGGGCGTGGAACTGGTAGAAGGCGCCGACCTGTTCGTGCGCGATGACCGCGTGTTCATGCGCACCACTGACGGCCCCAAGGCGGTGGATGTGATTTACCGTCGTCTCGACGACGCGTTCCTCGACCCGCTGGCCTTCAACCCGGAGTCGATGCTGGGCGTGCCCGGCCTGCTCGCTGCGTATCGCTCGGGCAACGTGGTGCTGGCCAATGCCATTGGCACCGGGGTGGCGGATGACAAGTCGGTGTACCCCTTCGTCACCGAGATGATCCGGTTTTACCTGGACGAAGAGCCCATCTTGAAGAACGTTCCTACCTTCCAATGCCGCAAGCCTGACGAACTGTCCTACGTGCTGGCCAACCTGCCGAACCTGGTGGTGAAGGAAACCCAGGGCTCCGGTGGCTACGGCATGCTGGTGGGCCCGGCGTCCACTGCGGCGGAGATCGAAGCCTTCCGTGCACGTATCAAGGCCAAGCCCCATGCCTATATCGCCCAGCCCACCTTGTGCTTGTCCACGTGCCCGACCTTCGTCGAAAACGGCATTGCGCCGCGCCACATCGACCTGCGCCCGTTCGTCTTGTCCGGCAAGGAAACCCGCGTGGTGCCGGGCGGCCTGACCCGCGTGGCCCTGCGCGAAGGCTCGCTGGTGGTCAACTCGTCCCAGGGCGGCGGCACCAAAGACACCTGGGTGGTGGAGGACTGATGCCATGTTGAGTAGAACTGCCTCCGACCTGTACTGGATGTCGCGCTACCTGGAGCGTGCGGAAAACCTCGCGCGCATGCTCGATGTCAGCTATTCCCTGTCGTTGATGCCCCAGGACGGGCACGGCGACGGCCTGCACGAATTGGCCATGCCCTTGCTGATCACCGGCACGCTGGATGATTACCGCGAACGCCATGGCGAACTGCATGCCGAACACCTGCTGCACTTTTTTGCGCTGGATGCGGCCAACCCCGCCAGCATCTACAGCTGTCTCGGGGCTGCGCGGGCCAGCGCTCATGCGGTGCGTGGGCGAATCACCGCCGACATGTGGGAAAACATCAACGCCACCTGGCTGGATATTCGCGATATCGCCCAGCAGGGCCTCAGCCGCTACGGCATGAGCCGCTTCTGCGAGTGGGTCAAGGAGCGTTCGCACCTGTTTCGCGGTGCCACCTACGGCACCATCATGCGCAACGATGCCTTCCGTTTTATTCGCCTGGGCACCTTTATTGAACGAGCCGACAACACCTTGCGTCTATTGGATGCGCGCTACGAAATGGCCGGCGACCAGGCAGCCGCAGTCACTGACGGCACCGCCCACGCCTACTACCAGTGGAGTGCATTGTTGCGGGCGTTGTCGTCGTTCGAGGCGTACACCGAGATCTACCGTGATGCACCCGGTGCCCGCCAAGTCGCCGAATTGTTGCTGTTGCGCGCCGATGTGCCCCGTTCGCTGCGTGCCTGCAGTGAGGAGATCGATCAGATCCTCGCCAGCCTGCCCGGCCTCAATGGTCGGCCGGCTCAACGTTTGGCGGCCGAGATGGACGCGCGCTTGCGCTTCACGGCCATCGACGAAATCCTCGAGGAAGGCCTGCACGCCTGGCTGACCGACTTTATCCCTTTGGTGCGCCAGTTGGGCGACGCCATCTACAGTTCCTACCTGGAGGCCGCATGAGACTCTCCATCAGCCACGAAACCACCTACCACTACGAGGACCAGGTGCGTGCGAGCATCCAGTACCTGCGCCTCACGCCCCACGACAGCGAGCGTCAGCACGTGCTCAGCTGGCAGCTCGACCTGCCGCGCCCCGTGCGCGCCCAGGTGGACCCGTTCGGCAATATCCTGCATGTGCTGACCCTGGACGAACCCCACGACGCCATCATCATTGGCGCTCGGGGCCAGGTCGACATCGACGAGTTGCGCGAGGCCGAACACGAGAGCCAATCGGCTTTCCCGTTCTTGCGCAGCACACGCCTGACCGAACCCGATGACGCCCTGCGCCGGTTTGCCGAGCAGCACTGTCATCAGCGTCGTGACCGCACGGCACTGATCGACTTGATGCATGGGCTCAACCAGGCGATGGTTTACACGCCGGGCGCTACTGAAGTCGACACCAGCGCCGGTCAGGCCTTTGCGGGAGGGGCGGGGGTGTGCCAGGACCACGCCCATGCATTCCTGGCCTGCGCCCGCAGCCTGGGGATTCCAGCGCGGTATGTGTCGGGGTATTTGTACAGCGAAGACAGCGCGCACCTGGCCAGCCACGCCTGGGCCGAAGCCTGGCTGGATGACGCCTGGTACAGCTTCGACGTGACCAATCAACTGGCCCGCCCGGAACGGCATTTGAAGCTGGCCGTGGGCCTGGATTACCTCGACGCCTGCCCGGTACGCGGCATGCGCCGTGGCGGCGG
Source organism: Pseudomonas sp. GW821-FHT09A09 (assembly GCF_059418405.1). Taxonomy (NCBI): domain Bacteria; kingdom Pseudomonadati; phylum Pseudomonadota; class Gammaproteobacteria; order Pseudomonadales; family Pseudomonadaceae; genus Pseudomonas; species Pseudomonas sp. GW821-FHT09A09. The sequence continues at coordinate 38,121 of NZ_JBWKPU010000026.1, read as the reverse complement.
GCATGAGCAGATGCATGCCAAGGTATTTGTGGCGCCAACGCCGGTCATTTCAGTCCAGCAGCAATAGGCGACGTAGATCTAATGTGAGCTGGGTTGTGTGGGAGCCGGGCTTGCCCGCGATACAGACGCCTCGGTACAACAGATGCACCGAGGTGATGCCATCGCAGGCAAGCCAGCTTCCACACAAGCCAGCGCCCAGAATTGACGTGTGCTTGGGCTCAGGGTTGCTGCTTGCGACCGGCCATATGCTTCAAATACCCCACCAACAAATCCAGCTCATTGTCCGGCAGCACACTGGACGCGAACGCCGGCATCTTCGCCTGCGGCCAATGCCGCAGGCTCTGCGGGTCGCGGATATACCGCTTGAGGAAATCACCGCCGAAATACTCGGTGGGGTTGTAGGGAATATTCAGGTCCGGCCCCACTTGCGCATCGCCTGCGCCATTGAGGCGGTGGCAAGCCAGGCAGTTTTTCTGGAACAGCGCAAAGCCCTGATTGATCGGGTCATTGGCGGCCAGCTTTGGGTCCGGCAGCAGCGCGGGAAAGCGCTCGGCAACCGTCTTCAACTGCTTGATCCCGGAGATCTGGAACGGCCATTGCTCGGGGCTGATATGGCCGGCCTGCGGGTCGGTCCACACCAGGTAAAACGGCCCGGCGCTGGGTTTGCCGTCGGCCAGCGCAGGCCACGGGTGGGCCGGGTCTTCTACCGCCAGCCAGGCGCGGGCGCCGCTTTTTTGCAGCAGCGGCGCGGCAGCGAGTTCGGCGGCGAACCCATCCAGGGCAACGGCTTGGAGGTGGTTACGGGGCTCAAGGCCGGGCAGCAGCACTGCCAGCGGCACAGCGCGATAGGTCATGTTGCGTTTGTAGGAAACGTCATCAGCGATCTGCACCGTCTGCGCGTCGGGCAGCTTGAGCAGGTCGGCGGTTTGCCAGGTCTTGGTGGTGTGGTCCAGCTCGATGGTCAATTGCGCAGCTGAAACCGGCAAGGCCAGCAGCAATGCGAGAGCGGCAAGGGTGGTTTTCAAGAGAGAGCCCGGTGTGAAGTGGCGGTGGGGCTCACGATACCGGAAATCTGCGCGCAAAAAGACAGCCCCTGCAACGGGACCGCTATGCGCAATGTCCCGGCAGGTGCTGCCAAAAGCTGCAGTCCTGGTGCAGTGTGTGCACGGAATGTAGGGATCGGTGTATCACCCAATAACCTTGGTTAAGTTGGGCAAGATCAGAATCAGTGTGGTGGCGAACAGAATAAGTCCCGCCTGACGAACTTTCGTATGCTTGAACATGGCTGACTGCCTTTTGTTGTTATTCCTGAGCGTCAAATGCGTGCCGGTTTATTTCAGTATCGCGATGTGACGTTGCACTTTTCTTACAGCTGCTCCAGCAAAACCCGGCAGCAGCTCCTTACAGATTCAACCTTAGAGCCCTCGTTCTGCGTGGCTTAGATCCATTTCATATCAGCTAATCAGCATTTGCGCTAAAAACGGAATGAGGCCTATCGCCATCTTGGCGCCAGACCCTTGGCTAGACAGCTAAAACGATTAATCAAGCAATTACCGCCGCAGCCTACCGTTCGTCCGAGCGTGGGGGTCAAAAGCAATGAGCGCATCCGTCATTGAAACCGTGTCAATCGGGCCTAAGGTAGGGGCACACATGCACAGCGGTTAGAGGACGTCATGACCCAAGCTTTGATCTTTGATGCGATACGCACGCCCCGTGGCAAAGGCAAGGCGGACGGTGCCCTGCACAGCGTCAAGCCGGTGAACCTGGTGGCCGGCCTGCTCACCGCGCTGGCCCAACGCAGTGACCTCGACACGCGCCAAGTGGATGACATTGTCCTGGGCTGCGTCACCCCGGTGGGCGACCAGGGTGCCGACATCGCCAAGACCGCCGCACTGGTGGCGGACTGGGACATCAGTGTCGCCGGGGTGCAAATCAACCGTTTCTGCGCGTCGGGCCTGGAGGCGGTCAACCTGGGCGCCATGAAGGTGCGCTCCGGCTTTGAAGACCTGGTGGTGGTGGGCGGCGTCGAGTCCATGTCCCGCGTGCCCATGGGCAGCGACGGCGGCGCCTGGGTGCTCGACCCGCACACCAATATGCACAGCCACTTCACGCCCCAGGGCATCGGCGCCGACCTGATCGCCACCTTGGAAGGCTTCACGCGCCAGGACGTGGATACCTTTGCCCTACAGTCCCAGCAGAAAGCCGCCAGGGCGCGTGCAGACGGTTCTTTCAACAAATCGCTGATCGCGGTGCAGGACCAGAACGGCATCGTGCTGCTGGACCATGACGAATTCATCCGCGGCGACTCCACCCTCGAAGGCCTGGGCAAACTCAAGCCCAGCTTTGAAATGATGGGGCAGATGGGCTTCGACGCCACCGCATTGCGGGTCTACAGCCATGTGGAGCGCATCCACCATGTGCACACGCCGGGCAACAGCTCCGGCATTGTCGATGGCGCCGCGCTGATGCTGATCGGCTCCGAAGCGAAAGGCCGCGAACTGGGCCTGCAACCGCGGGCGCGCATTGTTGCCACGGCGGTCACCAGCACCGACCCGACCATCATGCTCACCGGCCCGGCGCCCGCCACCCGCAAAGCCCTGGCCAAGGCCGGTTTGCGGGTCGAGGACATCGACCTGTTCGAAGTCAACGAAGCGTTCGCCTCGGTGGTGCTCAAGTTCATCAAGGACATGGGCATTGACGCTGCGCGAGTCAACGTCAACGGCGGCTCCATCGCCATGGGCCACCCGTTGGGCGCCACCGGCTGCGCGATCCTCGGCACCTTGCTCGACGAGCTGGAAGCCCGCCAGCAGCGCTACGGCCTGGCCACCCTGTGTGTCGGCGGTGGCATGGGCATCGCCACCATCATCGAACGGCTCTGAGCCCAAGGAACCTGTCATGACCCAAGCCATTCGTTACGAAAAAGGCCAGGACCAGATCGTGGTGCTGACCCTCGACATGCCCGGCCAGAGCGCCAACACCATGAACGGCGCGTACCGCGAAGCCATGGCGGCCACGCTCACGCGCCTGGAGGCGGAAAGGGACAGTATTGCCGGTGTGATCATCACCTCGGCCAAAAAGACGTTTTTTGCCGGTGGCGACCTCAATGAGTTGATCAAGGTCGACAAGGCCCACGCCAAGGAATTCTACGACGGCGTGCTGGAGCTGAAGGCGCAGTTGCGCCGCCTGGAAACCCTCGGCAAACCGGTAGTGGCCGCGATCAATGGCGCCGCACTGGGTGGCGGCTGGGAGATCTGCCTGGCCTGCCATTACCGGGTCGCGCTGGATGCCACATCCACACAGCTGGGGTTGCCGGAAGTCACCTTGGGCCTGTTGCCGGGCGGCGGTGGGGTAGTGCGTATGGTGCGCCTGCTGGGGCTGGAAAAAGCCTTGCCGTATTTGTTGGAAGGCAAAAAAGTGCGGCCCCAACAAGCGCTGCAAGCTGGCTTGATTCAAGAATTGGCAGCCGATCGTGATGAGTTGCTGGCCAAGTCCCGGGCGTGGATTCTCGCGAACCCGGAGGCGAAACAGCCGTGGGACGGCAAGGGCTATCAACTGCCGGGCGGTACGCCGTCCAACCTGAAAGTCGCGCAGATGCTAGCCATCGCGCCGTCGATTTTGCGCAGCAAGACCCAGGGCTGTTTCCCCGCGCCGGAGAAAATCCTCTGTGCCGCCGTGGAGGGGGCCCAAGTGGATTTCGACACGGCGCACCTGATCGAAACCCGCTACTTCACCGAGCTGGTCACCGGGCAAGTGGCGAAGAACATGATCGGCACCTTCTGGTTCCAGCTCAACGAAATCAACGCCGGCAGCTCGCGGCCCAGAGGTGTTGCGCCCTATGTCACGCGCAAAGTCGGCGTGCTCGGTGCCGGAATGATGGGCGCGGGCATTGCCTACGTCAGCGCCAGTGCCGGCGTTGATGTGGTGCTCAAGGACATCAACCTGGCCGCCGCTGAAAAGGGCAAGGCGCACTCAGCGGAGCTGCTCGACAAGAAGGTCAGCCGTGGGCAAATGACCGCCGAGCAGCGGGAAATCATCCTGGCGCGGATTCTTCCCACTGCCGCCGACGCCGACCTGGCCGGTTGCGATTTGGTCATCGAAGCGGTGTTTGAAGACCGAGAGCTCAAGGCAAAAGTCTCGGCTGCCGCCCAAAGCGTGGTTGGCGCTGATGCGGTGATCGCCTCCAATACCTCCACACTGCCGATCAGCGGTTTGGCCAAGGCCGTGCCGGATCCAGCCAAGTTCATCGGCCTGCATTTCTTCAGTCCGGTCGACAAGATGCCGCTGGTGGAAATCATCAAGGGCGCCCAGACCAGCGACGAAACCCTGGCCCGAGGTTTTGATTTCGTCCTGCAAATCAAGAAAACCCCGATCGTGGTCAATGACAGCCGGGGTTTCTTCACCTCAAGGGTGTTCGGCACCTTCACCAACGAAGGCATTGCCATGCTCGGCGAGGGCGTGGCCGCGCCGATGATCGAGACCGAAGCGCGTAAGGCCGGCATGCCGGTGGGGCCGCTGGCCGTCTCGGATGAAGTGTCCCTCAGCCTGATGAGCCATATAAGGCAGCAAACCGCCAAGGATCTGCAGGCGGAAGGCAAGTCTATGCCGGTACATCCGGCGACGGCGGTGATCGACCTGTTGGTCAATGAATACAAACGCTTGGGCAAGGCGGCGGGTGGCGGGTTTTATGAGTACCCCAATGGCGGGCAGAAGCACCTGTGGCCGGAGCTGAAAAGCCGCTTTGAACGCGCCGACCAGCAGATCTCGCCGCAGGATGTGCGCGACCGTTTGCTGTTTATCCAGGCCATTGAAACCGTGCGTTGTGTTGAGGAGGGCGTGTTGATGTCCACGGCCGATGCCAACGTCGGTTCGATCTTCGGTATCGGTTTTGCTGCGTGGAGTGGCGGCGCGTTGCAGTTCATAAACCAATACGGGCTGAACGATTTCATCGCCCGTGCTCGTTACCTGGCCGAGCAATATGGCGAACGGTTCAACCCCCCGGCCTTGCTACTTGAAAAAGCTGCCCAGGGCCAGATATTCACCTGACCGAAACGCCATGGCGTGAGCACTACATAACCCCTGTGGGAGCGGGCTTGCCCGCGAAAGCGGTGTATTAGCCAACCTGTTTGTCGGCTGAAATGTCGCCATCGCGGGCAAGCCCGCTCCTACAGGTGATCGCTTGGCGGACTTGCCTTGAAGGGGTGTTTCAAGGCAGGCTCTGGGGTGTGCATTATTCCCATCACCGTGTCAGGTATTTTTTATGTCGCTACGCGTCTGTATCCTGGAAACCGATATCCTGCGTCCAGGTTTGATCGATCAGTACCAAGGGTACGGGCAGATGTTCAAGCGCCTGTTTTCCAAGCAGCCGATTGCTGCTGACTTTGTTGTCTACAACGTGGTGCAGGGCGAATACCCGTCGGACGATGAAGTGTTCGATGCCTACCTGGTGACCGGCAGCAAGGCCGATTCCTTCGGCACCGACCCGTGGATCCAGACCCTCAAGACTTACCTGCTCGAGCGCTATGCGCGTGGCGACAAGCTGCTGGGGATCTGCTTCGGTCATCAACTGTTGGCGCTGTTGCTGGGCGGCAAGACCGAGCGCGCCAGCAAAGGCTGGGGCATGGGCATCCATGATTACAAACTGAACGCCAAGGCCCCGTGGATGAGCCCGGTGGTGGAAGAACTGACCCTGCTGATCAGCCACCAGGACCAGGTCACCACGCTGCCGGACAACGCCACGGTGATCGCTTCCAGCGATTTCTGCCCGTACGCTGCCTACCACATCGAAGACCAGGTGCTGTGCTTCCAGGGCCACCCGGAGTTCATCCACGACTATTCCCGCGAACTGCTGGAAATACTTCAGACAACCCTGGGTGAGAAGGTCTACACCCACGGTGTCGCCAGCCTGGAACGTGACCACCACGGCGCAACCGTGGCGGAGTGGATGATGCGCTTCGTGGCCCACAAACCCGAAGCCACAGCTTAAGCGCGATGGCGGTCGTGCGTCGGCAACGTTTTACAACCACCCCGACCGCTTGAAACTGGCCCACAAGCCCGTACAGCCCACCGCGATAAACCCGAGCACCGCAAAATAGCCGTAGTGCCATTGCAGCTCGGGCATGTTCTGGAAGTTCATCCCATAAATCCCCGCTACTGCCGTGGGGAACGCGAGGATCGCCGCCCAGGCAGCGAACTTGCGCTGCACCACGCTCTGGCGCGAAGCCTCCAGCAGCACACCGATCTCGATGGTCTGGCTGGCGATGTCACGCAGGGTGGTGAGGTCTTCCATCTGGCGTGTCACGTGGATCTGCACATCACGGAAGTACGGGCGCATGTTCTTGTCGATGAACGGGAAGCTCAGCTTCTGCAATTCCTGGCTGATCTCCACCATCGGCGCCACATAACGCTTGAGCCGCAACACGTCGCGGCGCAGGCCGTGGAGGTTCTGGATATCGTTTTCGTTGAGCGAGTTGCACAGCACGTTGCGCTCCAGCTCGTCGATCTCGGCGTGGATTGCCTCGCTCACCGGCTGGTAGTTTTCGGTGACGAAATCCAGCAGTGCATACAGTACGAAATCTTCCCCATGTTCCAGCAGCAGCGGTCGCGCCTCACAACGCTGGCGCACGTAGCCGTAGGACGCCGAGTGGCCGTTGCGTGCGGTGATGATGTAGCCGTTGCCGGCAAAGATATGGGTTTCGATAAACACCAGCTTGCCGTTCTCGCGCACCGGTGAGTAGGTGACGATGAACAGCGCATCGCCGAAGGTTTCCAGCTTCGGCCGGCTGTGTTTTTCCAGGGCATCTTCGATGGCCAGTTCATGCAGGTTGAACTGGCGTTGCAGGTTGGCCAGCTCCTGGGCGTTGGGTTCTTCCAGGCCGATCCACACAAAGTGGTCGGGTTTGGCGGCCCAGGCCGCGCCTTCGTCCAGGGTGATATCAGTGACTTTCTTACCGGCGCTGTAGACGGCGGCCGCAACAACTCTACCCATGGTGCAGATCGCTTCTTATTAGGAGGACAGGTGTCTGGCAGCTTAGCCCGAAGCGAGTTCAATTGTTACAACCTGCAGTGAGCGAGCTTGCTCGCGCCGGCCCACTTACCTCCCCCCAATCTCAAGCAACCCGCGCTGCGCAACTCCCCCGCGCAACACTCGCATCCATCTGCGCAATACATTCCGCCATCTGCGCCCGGCACGCCTGCAGCAGAGCGGGAATGTCATCCGACGTCATCCCGTTGGTAGGAATCGGCGGCAAAGAACGTATGAGCACATCACCACTGTTCCAGCGATTGAGCTGCATGTGATTCACATAGTTGCTCACGCACACCTGCACGATGGGCACACCGGCCGCAATCGCCATATGAAACGCGCCTTTCTTGAACGGCAGCAGGCCCTTGCCCAGGTTGCGCGTGCCTTCGGCAAACACCCAGATCGAGGTGTCTTCATGCTGCAAGGTGTGAGTGGTGGTGAGCATCGCGCGGCGCGCCTTGTGCGCATTGCCGCGGTCGATCAGCACATTGCCCGCCAGCCAGAACAATTGGCCGAACAGCGGCACCCATTTCAGGCTTTTCTTGGCAATGCATACGGTGCGGTGGGGCACCACGGTGCCGAACACAAACAGGTCATAGTTGGACTGATGGTTGGCGATGACGACGCACGTGCCGGGCTTGTTGCGCAGCGAATCCACATCGGCCTTTACGTTCAGCCCGAGTATCCACATGGCCGGCAACGCATACAGGCGCGCGCACAGGCGGCTGTTATCCGGGTTGAACGGCCGGCACACGCCCAGCAGCACGCCCAACACGCCCGCCACCATAAAGTGCAAGCCCATCAACAACATACGTAACAGAAAAAGCATCGACACGGCCCATCGGGACAAAAGGTGGCGCAGTGTACGGATGTGCACTGTATTCGGCAATTGCCCCTACAGACGTAGGAGATAGGCGATGTTTGAGCACATGTTTCAACATGTGCCGATACGGCCCGGCTAGAGCGGCTAAGGAAGGATCAGGTTTAATTGTAAGAAAAAGCCCGACGCAGGGCCGGGCTTTTGCTGTGATTGCAGTAGGGGCTTAGCTCAGGATGTGGCCCTGGTCCTGAATGATCGCGTCATCCAGTGCGTCCAACAGCGCTTTGCGTACTTTCAGCTTGGTGTGCTTGTGGGCGTTCATGTTGATCTTCTTCAACTGCCGCGCGGCTTCCAGGGCGGCTGCGTGCAGCTCCTCGGGGGCGACCACCTTATCGAGGAAGCCGGCGCCCACGGCACCTTGCGGGTCAAACATCTCGGCATTGATCACCGAGCGCTGGAACGCCGCCTTGCTCAGGCGATCACGTGCCAGCTCGATGCCGGCGTGGTGCATGGTCATGCCGATCGCCACTTCATTCAGGCCAATGCTGAACGGGCCTTCCACACCGATCCGATAATCCGCCGACAACAGCAGGAACGCCCCCTTGGCTACCGCATGCCCAGTGCACGCCACGATCACCGGGAACGGGTGCGACAACAAGCGACGTGCCAGCGTCGAGCCGGAGGTCACCAGGCCGATGGCCTCTTTAGGGCCGGCGGTCATCACTTTCAAATCATACCCACCGGACAGAATGCCCGGCGTGCCGGTGATCACCACCACCGCGTGGTCTTTCTCCGCTTGGTCCAGCGCTTCATTGAACGCACTGACCACCGCCGGAGAAATGGCATTCACCTTGCCGTTGCTCAAGGTCAGGGTCGCGATACCGTCTTCGAGGTGGTAAGCAATCAACTCACTCATGACGCGGTTCCTTGTAGGACTTGTTATAGAGACATAGGCGCAGACGTTACCCACCACGCCTGTCCGGGTAAAGCGCCGTGACTGACTACCCAGTCAGACTTTTCCCACCTGCTCGCTGCCAGACAGCCTAGGGCAGGGCCCAACAGCCGTCCCAGACGCGTGCCACACAAGCCTGAGAATGGCAGAATCACCGCCCCTTGCCGGGCGTACGCCGGCATAACCTGCTAACCGCATGAAAATTCTGAAAAAAACCTTTGCCATCAGAAAGGCTTTCGACTACATTAGCGCGCCTCGACAGACTGAACTGGTTTGACGAGATACGGTGAAGTGTCCGAGTGGCTTAAGGAGCACGCCTGGAAAGTGTGTATACAAGAAATTGTATCGAGAGTTCGAATCTCTCCTTCACCGCCACATTAAGTAAACACAAACCCCCGATTTTCCTAGAGAAGATCGGGGGTTTGTGGTTTCTGGCGTCCAAAAAATACCCTCATGGGACCAACATGGGACTGGCGCCCCGTTCTGGTGCGTAGATTTGGGAAAAGACAGACGAACTAAAGCGCCTGCCTTCACACCTCAACGCTACTCTGGACCGAGTGAACCAGGCTTTAGCACCGCTCAGCAAGAATGGCCACCATGCTATGTAGAGTCGCAATGCTGGGTGGCAGGCTATCAAAATCGCTAGATAATTAGGAGGAACGGTAAAATGGAAAAGGTTACTGAGTTTTTTGCGACCCAGAATTTTCAGAGTGCAATTGCTAATTTGGCTGAACGCCTAAGCGTCAATGATTTACCGATTGAGGCAGATAAGCAGTTTATACAGTTTATACTTTCTGCGCTGGAGCTGTTTAGGGTTCATGCTCGTGATTTTGATGCTAATTGCCAGTTTAATATTAACTTGATTGGTAATCGGTTTTATAATGATGTTTCAGAGGCGAGAACGAATGCGGGTAGTATTGAGAGTATTTTTACCATTTGCTATAGGTTCTTGTCCGAGCTTGCCTTCTATAGAGAAGGTAGCTTTCCGGGGGATGTGGGTTATGAAGTGCGCAAAGTATTGGAAAAGATTCAATATGGAGCTAGTGAGATTCCATCTAGAGTAAAAGATCAACTGGTTTATGCTGACAATTTTATGCCTGTTGCTTTAGCTAAAAGCTTTCTAAATAAGGCGGATTTTGGTGTTATAAGGGATTTTGACGAAAAATACGCAGGCCTAGGTGCGGTAGTCAAAGAGTTAGATACGAAATTGGAAGGGAGCAAAAAAGACGTCGGTGCCCTCCATGATGCTTTAAAGAGCTACGAAGATGCTTTCAATTTTGTAGGGCTTCACAAGGGTTTTAATGATATTGCTCGCTCCAAAAGGCGCTCGTCTTATCTCAGCGTTTTTATTATGGTATTGCTGGCTTGTATGATGGTTGCACCTTTTCTATGGAAGATTTGGCATGTTCTTAATGATGTGCCTTCTAATGTATTTAACACAGAGCTTTTTGTGGCTTTCCTAGGCTACGATCTTCTACTTTTGTATTTTTTTAGAGTTGTTTTTCAGGGTTATAAGTCAGTGAAAGGCCAGCTCGTTCAACTGGATTTGAGAAAGGCTGTATGTCAGTTTATCCAGAGTTATGCAGATTATGCTGTGAAGATAAAAGGGAGCAACCCTGCACTCTTGGAGAAATTTGAGTCATTGGTGTTCAGCGGCATTGTTGCAAATGAAGAAAATATTCCGTCTACGTTTGATGGTGTAGAGCAGTTGGTCAAATTGTTTGAAAAGGTTAGAGCCCCTTAAGAAGGTTCGAACTAGGCCAAAGGCCTTTGCCCACCTGAAATGGTCGAATTGCCGTGCTAATTGCCATAGTGTGGCTTTCCGCGAGTGGTGAGCTGATGCAGCTTTACCAATAACGCCGCTTATGTTCAAAAGGCCCCTACATCTGGGCCAGGTGTGGGGGCCTTTTTAGCACCTGTCGTTCGCCAGAGTCCCGTGGAACGGCATATCACAACCCCATACGCTGTTCCAAATCTCTCCTTCATCGCCACATCCTACAAACACAACCTCCCGGGGTTTTCTAGAGAAAGCCGGGGGGGGCTTGTGTCTGGAAAACTGCCCAACATTAACGCCCTGCTGCGGATCTAGAAATTACCGACTTCTAGCGATCACCCCCGCCATATACTCATTCAAATCCCGAAAATCCTTAACCGTCCACGCGAACGGCGCCACCTTCACCCCATTCTCCCGCAGCGTCCTCGGAATCAAATCCCCATTGGGACGAAGTATCACCGACGAAACAATCACCCCCGGGTAGTCATTCAGCCGCTGCTTGAACGCAGGCGTCGTCAGGTTTGGCGTCGGTGGGTTGCTCTTATTGGCCAGCGGCCCTGTGCCTTTGATATCGGCGCCGTGGCACATGGCGCAGCGCTGTTGGTAGATCGTCTTGCCATTCATGTTGTCTGCAAAGGACAGTGAAGGTTGGGCCAGTGACATAAGCCCCAACGAAGCGGCGAACAGTATTTTCATTGTTATAAGGTCTTGTGAATAAGCCGAAGTTGAATCGAGAAAAAGCGCCTCAATGCCGATGCCGATGATGCACATCCGGAAAATGCGCATGACTGTGCCGCAACGGGCTGTGCACGTGCACATGGCTGTGGGGCTGCGCCGGGTCCCATTCAAACCCGTGTTCATGTTGATGATGTTCGTCATGCACATGCCGATGGCCATGTTCCGTAGCGTCGTGTTGGTGTTCATGGGCATGTCGCTCGGTCAGGTGCAGCCACACCCCCACGGCCATCAGTGCCGATGCAATCCAGAACGCCACGGAAACCGACTCACCCAACACTAGCAAGGCCACCGCAGCGCCGAGAAAAGGGGCGGTGGAGAAGTAGGCGCCGGTGCGCGCGCTGCCCAGCCCGCGCAGTGCCAACACGAACATGACCAGGCTGATGCCGTACCCCAGAAAGCCCACCAGCAGGAGCGGCAGCAGTTGCGCCGTCACCGGTATTTGCGCGCCGAGGTAGAGCGCCAGGCTGGTGTTCACCAGCCCTGCGATCAGGCCTTTGGCGCCGGCAATAAACAGGGCGTCTGACGCCGAGACCTTGCGCGTCAGGTTGTTATCGATGCCCCAGCACAGGCAGGCCAGGGCCACCGCAAACGGGCCGGTCCAGTCATGGCTGTTGCCGCCGCCGTCAGACCAGGACAGCACCACGCCGCCCAATACGATGGCGAGCATGCCAAGCACGATGCGGCGGTCGGCGTTTTCCTTGAAGACCAGCCAGGCGATGACGGCGGTGAGTACCGATTCGAGGTTGAGCATCAGGGAGGCGGTGGCGCCTGCGGTACGGGTGAGGCCGACCATCAGCGCGACGGGCCCGAGGATGCCGCCGAAGGCAATGGCGCCGAGTAGCCAGGGCCATTCGGAGGGCGTCAGCCCGGCGGGTTTCCAGCCGCGATCCCGCAGGAGGCGTACGCCGGTGAGCCCGATGCCGCTGCCCAGGTAGAGCAGGCCGGCCAAGAGTATGGGGGAGAGGCCCAGGCCAAGGCTTTTGGCCAGTGGGGTGCTGGCGCCGAACAAAGCGGCGGCTGCGAGGGCGTAAACGATGCTGAGGTTCATGGGCCATCCTCGAGAGTCATAGCCCATGATACGTCGCTTGCCGGGGTTAAAACCCTGGCGGCGGTCTATTTATTGCGCGGTTTTCAGTTTGATCACATCACCGGAAATCTTGGTGGTGTAACCGCTGAGTACCCAGGCCCAGAACCAGTTTTCCTGCACTTGGGTGTTGATCAGCGCATCGCCGCCCTTGGCCTTGATGGCGGCGTCTTGAGCGCGCACGAAACGGCTGTTCTGGCCGATCGGGATGATGCCGAACAGCATGATACCGGTGGCGCTTGCTTCACTGTGGCCCAGAACGGTGTATTGGTTGCTGTCGTACTGCGGGGACTTGATGGCGGTGCCGGTGCAGCCAGCGAGGGCAAAACCAAGAACGGCGGCTGCAGCGACTTTACTGATGTACTTCACGGGTAACTCCATGGGCAAAAAATCGAGATCCAATTCTCGAAAGCGCGCCACTTTAATCGCCGAAGTGGCAGATTGAAATCATTGCCCCGAAAGTTTCATCTTCACGCCTTCACGTACACCCAGGCCGTGAGCCCCGATGCCAACGGCACGGCCACGCGCTTGTAGTCCGATACTTCATAGGCATCGGCTGCCGCCAACTCTTGGGCGGTGATCTGAAACACCATGCCTTCGACGCTGGCGCCTTGCTCGTGGGTGGGTGCCACGATCGGGTGGTGAGTCTTGCCACTGGTGGCCAACACGGCGGGGTCGGTGATTTCTACCCAGCTTTGTGCGTAGCCCAGCATCGCGTCTTGCTGCCCGGCCAGTTCGCGCCCGAAGTTGGCGAGTTGTACGGCCTTGTCCTGCAAGGTGCCGTAGGAAAACAGCAGTTCGGGGTAGGCGGTGGAGCGTTCCATTTCTATTCCTTAAGCGAGGAGGTCTTCGTAAAAAGCGCCGTAAGGCTTGCTCGGGTGGGCGATCTGGATTTCCAGGATCCACAGCCCTGCATTCGGGTAGTACTCGAAATCACCGAGGTCGCCGCCACGGTGGATCGCATGGGGGAAGTCGCTGACGCGGTGGCCCTTGATGTCCAGGTTCAGTTGCCAACCCATGGCCTGGGCTTGCTCTTGGGCGTAGCGGTAGAGTTCCAGGCCGACCACTTGCTGGTTTTTCCAGCGCGATTGCACGCGGTCGAACAGGGTCTTGGCGGCGCTGGCGCAGGCGATCATTTCCGGGTCGTTGCCGGTGGTGAAGGTTGCGCCGGCATCGCCTTCGTGGCCTTGCCACACGGCACCCATGTCGATGAAGAAGATATCGTTGTCGCCCAGCACCGGGTCACCTTCGGAGCGCTGGTTGAAGGCCTTGAGGGTGTTGGCGCCGAAACGCACCAGCAACGGGTGCCAGATGCGTTGCATGTCGAGCTCGGCGAGCACCTGCTTGCCCAGCTCGCGGGCTTCGGATTCGAGCATACCCGGGCGGATGCGTTGGGCGAGGTGGTCGATGGCTTTCCAGGTCATGGCCTGGGCGAAGCGCATGGAGTCGATACTGTAGGCGGCGCCCACGGCTTCTTTGGGTTGTGCAGTCACCGATGGTTCCTCGCGTTGGGCTGGGTTTTTCGTTATTCATTTTACTATATAGCGATGTAAGAAAGAGCCCAACTCCTGAACGCGAAAACGCACCTGTAGGAGCCGGCTTGCCGGCGATTACGGTGGGTCAGGCAACATCCCTGTTTGCGGTACCGTCGCTATCGCCGGCAAGCCGGCTCCTACATAGCGATGTAAGAAAGAGCCCAACTCCTGAGCGCGAAAACGCACCTGTAGGAGCCGGCTTGCCGGCGATTACGGTGGGTCAAGCAACATCTATGTTTGCTGTGCCGCCGCTATCGCCGGCAAGCCGGCTCCTACAGTTACGTGGGGAAACGTGCAGCAGAACGTGGGTTGGGTTAGATGTGCAACCAGGCCAGGCTGCCCAGGACGACTGCCACACCGGCGGCGGTGTAGGACATTTGTTTTAGCCACTCTCGTCTGGTCAGCAACGTAATCGCCGCCAGCGAAATCGCGATCTGGATCGCGGTCATCGCCTGGGCCCAACGGTGATGCTGGTGCAGGGCCTCTTCGGACTTCTGGTCCCATTCCTTCGACGTGGCTTCCAGCTTCTCAGCCTGTTTGCGCACGTCTTCCTTCTGGCCTTTGTAGCGCTCGATCTCATCCTTGTAATGCGCGGCATCCACGCCCGGGATGTGGGTGGCGAGTTCCGCCAGGTTCTGCCGGCTGGATTTGGCCTGGTAGTAATTCCACTGGTTGGCGGCTTCGGTCTTGATGATGGCGGCGTTGTTCTTGTCCATCGCCGCTTCGCTTTCGGTGGAGCCGGCCTGATAGCTGAGCATGGCGCCGAGGGTGGCCATCAAGGCGGTCATCACCGCAATGCGGCTGGCGAAATTGTCCCCTCGGCCGTGGGCATGTTCGGTGGTGTGTTCGATGTGTTTTTCGTGGGGGCTGGGGACTTCGAAGGCTTCGGACATGGGGGCGTCTACGAACGGATTGAGGGAGACTGATTCTTTACCAGTGAAGCTGTCTCAATCCTGTACGTAACGCTGCAAACCCTCCACCAGCGCATCGAACATCACCCGGCAGCGCGGGCTGTTGCGCAGGTCTTCGTGCATGGTCACCCAGGTGTCCAGCTGGATCGAGAACCCCGGCGCCAGCACCCGGCGCAGGCGCGGGTCGCGCTGGGCCAACAGCACCTGGCAGCCGCCGATACCGGCACCGGCGCGGATCAGCGCCAGTTGCGCCAGGTCGCTGTCACTGCTCAGGGCAAAGGCGCTGCGTTCGAAGCCTTTGATCGCCAGGCTGCGAATAAAGGCGTTCTCCTGGTCGAAGCCAATCACCGAGTGATGGGCCAGGTCCTGCATCTGCTGGGGCGTGCCGTGTTGTTCCAGGTAGTCATCGCGGGCATGCAGGCCCACTTCGATGATGCCTACGCGCCTTGCCAGCAATTGCTCCTGGCTCGGTCGGACCATGCGCACGGCGATGTCGGCTTCCAGTTGCAACAGGTCGCTGAGGCGATTGGTCAGGGTCAACTCGACCTTGAGGTGAGGGTGGTGTTGGCGCAATTGGCTGAGGATCGGCGGCAGCACTTCCACGCCGACCACTTCACTGGCCGACACCCGCACCACGCCGCGTACGTCGTCGCCCTGGGCCGAGGCCGCCCGTTCCAGGGCAGCGGCGGTGCGAGCCATGGTTTCGGCGTGGCCGCGCAGGGTGTGCGCCATCGCCGTCGGCAACAAACCGGTGGGCGAGCGGGTGAACAGCACCACGCCCAATGCCGACTCCAGCGCGGCAATATGCCGACCGACCGTGGGCTGCGTGATGCCGAGCAGCCGTGCGGCCCCCGACAACGATCCTTCCTGGAGTACGCCGAGGAACGACCGGTAAAGCTCCCATCCGATATTCAATGCCATGCATAAATGTATAGCGACTCAGCAATCTTCGGCAATTTATCTATAGCCGGGGCACGCACACACTGGCGCCAACAATAGACAAAGGTGGGAGGCGGTGATGAGCAAAGTGCTGGTATTGGGCGCAACAGGTGGAGTTGGCGGTGAAGTCGCGCGGCAGTTGAAAGCGGCAGGTTGGGACGTGTGTGCGTTGGCCCGTGACGTAGAAAAGGCATGCAGCCAGAATGCGGCATTCACCTGGCTCAAGGGCGATGCGCTGAACCGTGATGAGGTGCTGGCCGCTGCCCGTGGTTGCGAGGTGATCGTTCACGCAGTGAACCCACCGGGTTATCGCAACTGGGCAGAACTCGTACTGCCGATGATCGACAACACCATCGCCGCCGCCATCGCCGAAGGCGCAACCATCGTGTTGCCCGGCACGGTCTACAACTACGGGCCGGATGCCTTTCCCGTGTTGCACGAAGACTCGCCCCAGCACCCGCAAACGCGCAAGGGCGCGATCCGTGTGCAATTGGAGCAACGCCTGCAAGAGGCCTCTGGTCATGGCGCTCGCGTCTTGATCCTGCGCGCCGGGGACTTTTTTGGTGGCCGCGCCGCGAACAGCTGGTTTTCCCAGGGCCTGGTCAAGCCCGGCAAGCCGGTGCACACCATCAGCTATCCGGGCGCCCCGGGCCTGCTCCATCAATGGGCGTACCTGCCGGACGTGGCACGCACGATAGTCGAGTTGCTGGCCCGCCGTGCCAGCCTCGCTGCCTTTGCGCGTTTTCATATGGCCGGGCATACCGACACCGACGGCACGCAGATGACGCGGACCATCCAGCGCGTGGTGTTGCGCAGGACAGGCCAGCAGCCCCGCGTAGGCAGTTTCCCTTGGTGGCTGTTGAAGCTGGCGGCGCCCTTTGTGGTGACCTTCCGCGAACTGCAGGAGATGCGTTACCTGTGGCGCACCCCGCTGCGCATGGACAACACATGCCTCGTCGAGGTGCTTGGCAAAGAACCGCACACCCCGTTGGAGCAGGCAGTCGAGGCCACCTTGAGCGGCCTGGGCTGCTTGCCTAAGGCCGTCTGATCAGGCGCACATACACCGCGACGTTGATCAGCAACACCACGGCCCCGAGCACCAGCTGAATGTTCGGGGTCAGCCCGGCCGGGTAGATCATCGCGAGGATGTAGTGCTCGATAAAGCCGCCGCCATAACCGTCCTGGCCGGCCAGGTGGCGAAACAGGTTTTCCCAACGGGTGAGCGGGCAGGGCAGGTGGAACACTTCCACGGCCACGCCCCAGGCAGCGGCGGGCAGGTGCAGCCACATCACGGGCCGCCATTTGAGGGCCAGCAGCCCGCCAAACAGCACGAACAGGATGAAGCACAGGTGGAACAGCACCAGACCGTCGGCGGCTAATCGATAGAGCATGTCGGGGCTCGCTGTTGAGGTCGGCCGGGCATCAGGCGTTGAGTTCTTGTTGCAGGTAGTCGATGAACACGCGCAGTTTTTTCGGCGTGTTGCTGCGATTGAAGTAATACAGGTACAGCGCGCTGTGGGTGATCCAGTCGCCCAGGACTTCCACCAGCTCACCGGATTGCAGGTAGGGCTCGACACTGGAACGCGCTACATAGGCAAAACCGAAGCCATCCAGTGCGCCACGGATCATCAGCTCGATGTCGTTGGTGGCCAGCCGGCCCTTCACCGTCACGCGCAGCGGCTTGCCGTCCTTTTCAAAATCCCAGCGGTGCAGCAGGCCGGTTTGGGCGCTGCGATAGTTCACGCATTCATGTTCAAGCAAATCATGCGGGTGGGTGGGGACTGTGCGGCCTTGCAAATAGCCCGGGGTGGCGACGATCACAAAGCGCAGTTGCCGGGCCACGGGGATCACCACCATGTCCTCGGCCAGCACGTGATCGTAGCGGATACCCGCATCAAACCCTTGGGCGACGATGTCCACCAAAGCGTTATCCACGGCCACTTCCAGGTTGATCCCCGGGTGTTTGCGCAAGAACCCTTGCAGCAACGGCTGCAACACCATGCGGCTGGCGGTGGAGGGCACGTTCAGGCGCAAGGTGCCGCTGGCCTCGACGGTGGCGGCGGCGACGCTGTGCAAGCTGGTGTGCAGTTCTTCGAGCAGCGGGGTAACGCGTTCAACCAGTTGCGCACCGGCTTCGGTGAGGCTGACGCTGCGGGTGGTGCGGTTGAGCAGGCGCACGCCCAGCTGTTTTTCCAGGGCGCCGACCCGCTGGCTGACGGTGGAAACCGACAGGCTCACGGCATCGGCCGCCTGGGTGAAACTCTTGGCGCGGGCGACCTGCAGGAACAGGCGCAATTGCTGGAAATCCGGCGTGTCCATTGTGTGGTTTTTCCGAAAGGGGCTTTTGGATTATGCATCTTTTTCACAAGAACACCCACGCGCATACTTTTTTCACACCCCACGAGGAAAGCCCCTTCATGACCCATTCCACCGCAAAACCTGTCTGGTTTATCACCGGTTGTTCAACCGGTTTCGGGCGCCAGTTGGCCCTGCACACCCTCGGCCTCGGCTACCCGACGGTGGTCACCGCACGTAACCCGCAACAGGTGCAGGACATCGTGGCCGGCCATGAACACAACGCCTTGGTATTGGCGCTGGACGTGACCGACCAGGCCCAGGTCGACGCGGCAGTGCAGGCGGCTCAAGCGCATTTCGGGCACATCGATGTGCTGGTCAACAACGCCGGTATTGGTTACTTCGGCGCGTTGGAGGAAAGTGACCTGGATGAAGTGCGCCGCATGTTCGACATCAACTTCTGGGGCCTCAGCGCCATGACCCGCGCCGTGTTGCCCGGCATGCGCGCTCGGCGCTCGGGCACCGTGGTGAACATCTCTTCGGTGGGCGGGATTGCGGCGTTCCCGTCCCTGAGTTTCTACAATGCCACCAAGTTCGCGGTGGAAGGGTTGTCTGAAGCCCTGGCAGGGGAAGTCGCGCCGCTGGGGATCAAGGTGTTGCTGGTAGAGCCGGGCCCATTCCGCACCGACTGGGCCGGGCGCTCGGCTAATGAGGCCGCTCACACCATCGACGACTACCGCGACACGGCGGCGGCGCGGGCCAGTCGCGTGCGCAGTTACAGCGGAAAACAGCCCGGCGACCCGGTGCGCGCCGCAATCGCCATCGTCAAGGCGGTGGAAGCCGAACAACCGCCGTTGCGCTTGCTGCTGGGCAAGGCCGCGCTGGGGTTTGCACGCACCAAGGTCGAGGCATTGAGCGCTGACTTCGACGCGTGGGCTGACGTGACTGAGGGCGCGGATTTCCCCGAGTAAGGTCTTGGGAAACAGCACATCGATGGTCACAACGGTTGCTTGCAAGAGAGCCGGGCCGTTATTGTGCTGAATCCTTTTAGTCCTTCCCCAAGGATCTGTTTGATGAACGCACCGCGTACCGCCGGCCCGATCAAGGCCGTGATTTTCGATATGGACGGTTTGTTGCTGGACACAGAAGGCATCTACACCGAAGTCACGCAGATCATCGCCGAACGCTACGGCCGTACCTATGACTGGGGGATCAAGCAGCACATCATCGGGCGTGGCGCCCAGGACCTGGCCGACTACGTGGTCAAGGCCCTGGACCTGCCGATCACCCCGGCTGAGTTCCTGACCATCCGCGAACCGCTGATGAGCGAACGTTTCCCCAAGGCCTTGGGCATGCCCGGCGCTGAAGCGTTGGTGCGGCACTTGAAGGCGCACAACATTCCGATTGCCGTGGGCACCAGTTCGTCGCGCAATTCATTCGGCCACAAGACCACGTTGCACCGCGAGTGGTTTGGCCTGTTCGACACCATTGTCACCGCTGACGACCCGGAAGTCGGCGCGGCCAAACCCGCTCCGGACATCTTCCTCACCGCCGCCCGCCGCCTGGGCGTTGCGCCCGAGGACTGCCTGGTGTTCGAAGACTCGCCGTTCGGCGTCACCGCCGCCAAGGCCGCCCACATGACCGCCATCGCCGTGCCCGATGAAGCCATGGCCGACAGCAAGTACCACCACGCCGACCAGATCATCCGCAAACTCGCCGACTTCGACCTGGCGGCCTACGGCTTGCCACCGCTTCATTGATACCCTAAAACCGTAGGAGCCCGGCTTGCTGGCGATAGCGTCCTTAACACCGCCATCGCCGGCAAGCCGGGCTCCTACAAGGGTCATGCGCTGGTCGTAAAAAATGTGGGAGCTGGCTTGCCTGCGATAGCAATCTTGAGGGCGCCATCGCCGGCAAGCCAGCTCCCACATTGGGTTTTGCAGTGTTCCTGAAGTATTAGGCGCTGAAGCCGCCATCAATGGTCAGGCTGGCACCGGTGATGTAGCCGGCCTCCGGCCCTGCCAGGTAGGCCACAAAGCTGGCAATCTCCTCCACATGCCCATACCGCCCGACCGCCATCAACCCAATCAAACTCTCGGCAAAATCACTGTCCGCCGGGTTCATGTCGGTGTCCACCGGCCCAGGCTGCACGTTGTTGATGGTAATGCCCCGTGGCCCCAGGTCCCGCGCCAGGCCCTTGGTCAACCCCACCAGCGCGGCCTTGCTCATCGCATACGGGCCGCCACCGCCAAAGGGCATGCGCTCGGCGTTGGTGCTGCCGATGTTGATCACCCGGCCTCCATCACCCATGTGCCTGGCCGCTTCCTGAGTAGCAATGAACACGCTGCGCACGTTGATCGCCAGGGTCTGGTCGAAGTCTTCCAGCTTGAAGTCTTCCAGCGGCGCGATGGCCAGCACACCGGCGTTGTTCACCAGGATGTCCAGGCGACCAAAGGCTTCGACGGTTTTGTTGACGGCGTTGCGAATCGCCTCGGCATCGGCGCTGTCGGCACGAATCGCCAGGGCTTTACCGCCTTCGCTGATCACGCTGTTCTGCAATTCCTCGGCCTTGGCGGCCGAGCTGACGTAGGTAAAAGCAACCGCTGCACCTTGCGCGGCGAGGCGCTTGACGATGGCGGCGCCGATGCCGCGGGAACCGCCTTGAATCAAGGCGACTTTGCCGCTGAGGTTATGTGTGGTCATGTCGATCTCCTAGCTGTTCAAGGCGGAATGCCTTGTTGATGGCGCCGAGTATCAACCTCACCCCGGTACACCGGTAGACCGCGATTGCTATAGTCTGTGTAAACCAAAAGTTTAGAGTGGGCGTTATGGAGAGCTTTGGCAGTATCGAATGCTTTGTGCGCAGTGCCGAAGGCGGCAGCTTCGCCGAAGCAGCCCGGCACCTGAGCCTCACCCCGGCAGCGGTGGGCAAGAGTGTCGCCAAGCTTGAGGCGCGCCTGGGTGTGCGGCTGTTCCAGCGTAGTACACGGCGCCTGACCCTGACCGAAGCCGGCAAACTGTTTCTGGAGGAAGTCAGCGGCAGCCTCACCACCATCCAGAATGCCGTGGCCAACCTGGCCAGCGCCGAAGGCCGGCCAGTGGGCACGCTCAAGGTCAGCATGGGCACGGTGTTCGGCAACCGTTACGTGGTGCCGCTGCTGGGTGAGTTCATGGGACGGTTTCCGGACATCAGCCCGGACTGGCATTTTGATAACCGTCAGGTGGACCTGATTGGCCAGGGTTTCGACGCCGCCATTGGCGGAGGCTTTGAGTTACCCCAGGGGGTGGTGGCGCGCAAACTCACTCCGGCGCACCGGGTGTTGGTGGCCGCGCCGAGCTATTTGGCAAAACGCCCGTCAGTCAACACACCGGAAGATCTCGCGCACTGCGCGGGCATCCTGATCCGTTCACCGCAGACCGGGCGCATCCGCACGTGGCAACTGACCGGCCGTGACCGCGAACAGCGCCCGCTGGTGCTCAAGCCCGGCATGACCATGAGTGACTCCGAAGCCGCCTGCTGCGCCAGCGCCCAGGGCCTGGGCATTGCGCTGGTGAGCATGCCGATGGCGGTGCCGTTTCTCGACAGCGGCGCGGTGGTGCGGGTGTTGCCCGACTGGTATGTCGACGATGGCAACATTTCCATTTACTACGCCGAACACAAACTGCTGCCCGGCAAGACCCGGGCGTTTGTGGACTTTATCATCGAGCAATTTGCCGAGCAGCGGTTGAGCCAGCGATTCAGCGCGGTTTGATCATGGCCGTAGACAGCGGCGCGGCCATCGCAGGCAAGCCAGCTCCCACAGGGAAATGCGATCCCCTGTGGGAGCCGGGCTTGCCCGCGATGCAGGCGACTCGGTCTACCGCCCGAATTGCCCCGGCCAGCCAATGACTTTCTTCGGCCTCGGCGTCGCATAGGTGCGGATCTTCGACGTCGACAACCCCAACCGTACCAACGACTCGGCAATGGTCACCGCCGCCGTCACCCCATCCACCACCGGCACGCCGGTGCGCTGGCGGATCTGTTCATCCAGCCCGGCCATGCCGCCGCACCCCAGGCAGATCACCTCGGCCTTGTCCTCGCTGATGGCCAGCTCCGCCTGGCGCACAATGGCTTCCATGGCGGCCAACGGGTCTTCTTCCAGCTCCAACACCGCCATGCCACTGGCCCGTACCGAGGCGCAGCGCTGGTAGAGCCCGGCCAGTTTCAGGCGGTCTTCGATCAGCGGCACGGTGCGGTCCAGCGTCGTGACCACCGAGTAGGCATGCCCCAGAAACATCGCCGTGCTGGCGGCCGCTTCCGTGATGTCCACCACCGGCACGTTCAGCAACTCCTGCAGGCCTTCGCGGCCGTGCTCGCCGTAGCCGGCCTGGATCACCGCGTCAAACGGCTGGTCGTAGGCCATCACCCGGTCCATCACGGCGATGGCCGCCAGGTAACTTTCAAAATTGCCCTCCACCGATTCCGCGCCGAAGTAGGGGGTAAGCCCGACGATCTCGGTCCCCGGCGCAGCCACGGCCCGCGCTTGCTGGGCGATGGTGTCGGTGATGGATTCGGTGGTGTTGACGTTGACCACGAGGATACGCATGGAAAATCCTTGATTAGTGACTGACGTTATCGACTGCAATGCTCTCGCCGCTGACATCGGCGTAGTACGGCTGGCGCTTGGCGATCAGCAGGTACAACAGCCCTGCAATACCGGCGCCAAACATCCAGGAAAACGGTGCGACGCTGGCAAAGCCCGGCAACAGCGCCAGCAGAATGGCGATCACCGCCGCTGGAATGAAGGCTGCCACCGCACGCAGGTTGATCCCACGACTGTAGAAATAGTCGCCATGGGGGTCTTCGCTATACAGCTGCAGCACGTTCACCCGGCTTTTACGGATCAGCCAGTAGTCGACCATGATCACCCCGTACAACGGCCCCAGCAGTGCGCCCAGGCCGGAGAGGAAATACACGATCACCAGCGGGCTGTTGTAGAGGTTCCACGGCAGGATCAGCACTGCCAGGGTCGCGCTGATCAACCCGGCGCGGCGGAAGTTCAGGTACTTGGGCGCCAGGTTGCTCAGCACAAAGGCCGGGGCGACGAAGTTGGCCATGATGTTTACCGCCACGGTGACGATCAAAAAGGCCAGGCAGCCGAGCACGAGGAAGAAGGTATTGGGGATGGCCGCGATGATTTCAGTCGGGCTTTCGATCACCCGGCCATTGAGCTGGAACTGCCCGCCACACAGCAGCACGGTGATGGCGGCAAACACCAGGATATTCACCGGCAGGCCCCAGAAGTTGCCGACCTGGATGGTCTTGCGGCACGGCGAGGAGCGGGCGAAGTCGCAGAAATTGAGGATCAGCGTGCCGTAGATGGTCAGCCACAGTGCACCACCGGCGAAGATGTTGCGCCACATCTCGCCGCCGCTCAGCGGTTCGCGAACCGACCAGGCAATGTTGCCCCCCACCTGGAAGTACATCCAACCGGCCAGTGAAGCCACCGTCACCAGAATCACCGGCCCGGCGAAGGCTTCATAACGGCGCACCATTTCCATGCCGTAGGCCAGGATCGCCAACTGCACGAACCAGATCGTCACGAAACACGCCCAACCCAAGGTCGACAGGCCCAGGATCGAGTTGTGGTCATAGTCGGCAAACCCGGGGTGAATCGCCGACAGCAATACGCGGAAAACCACCGAAGCCAGGTAGGTCTGGATACCGAACCAGGCAATCGCGATCACCGCACGAATCAACGCCGGAATCTGCGCGCCATGAATACCGAAACTGATCCGGCTGATCACCGGAAACGGCACGCCGGTCTTTTGCCCCATATACCCGGACAAGTTCATGAAGAAATACACCAGCGCCGCGCCGATGCCTAAAGACAACAGAATCTGCCAACCGCCCAGGCCCAATGCATATAAGCCAATGGCGAAGGAATAGTTGGCAATGTTGTGCACGTCATTGGTCCACAACGCGAAGATGCTGTAGCGCCCCCAACGGCGGCCTTCCACTTTGGTGGGCGCCAGGTCCTTGTTGTGCAGGCGTGGGCTGAGCACCAGCGGGCCGGGGCTGATGGCCTCGGGGTTCAGGGCGGAGGAGGGCAGATCCAGTGCGAGGTTCGATAGGCTTGTACGCATTCCGGCAAGCTCCAGCGCATCTGCAGGCGAGCCGCGGATGGCAAAGTGTATGTATGTTTTGTATTTATTGTATACAAAGCGCGTTTCACCTTAAGCCACATGCGTGCCAGTTTTCGATCTATGAAAATATCGGTTAATTTCGTTTTTGTAGGTGTGTTTAATAACTGGCTGAATTAGAAGAAATATAAATTGACCGATTGAACAGGTATTTATTTTTCAGCGGGAAGATGACGGTTTACAACGAGGAGATATAGACGGGAGAAGGTGTTACGTAATGGTGCGGTCGAATATAAATTGCACACATAAATGGCACCGATGGTTACATCTATGTGTACATTCTTAATGCCCAACACAAAACAAATGTGGGAGCTGGCTTGCTTGCGATAGCGTCACCCCGGTATCACTGATACACCGAGGTGCCTGCATCGCGGGCAAGCCCAGCTCCCACACAAGCCTGCTCCCACATTGTTTACCGCATCAGCTTCAAGCCTTGCTGATGATATTTCCCGCATGCAACCCACACTCTTTCTGCGTGGCTTCCTCCCACCACCAGCGGCCTTCGCGCTCGTGCTGGTTGGGCAGTACCGGGCGGGTGCACGGTTCGCAGCCGATGCTGATGAAGCCGCGCTCATGCAGGCTGTTGTACGGCAGCTCCAGCATGCGGATGTAACCCCAGATCTCCTCGCTGGTCATCTGCGCCAGCGGGTTGAACTTGTACAGGGTGCGTTCCGGAGTCGAGAAGGCCGTGTCGATTTCCAGCGCCGCTACCTGGCTGCGGGTGCCGGGGCTCTGGTCGCGGCGCTGGCCGGTGGCCCAGGCGCGAACGCCCGAGAGCTTGCGGCGCAGCGGCTCGATCTTGCGCACGCCGCAGCATTCGCCATGGCCGTCCTTGTAGAAGCTGAACAGGCCTTTCTCTTTGACGAAGGGTTCCAGCTTGCTCTGGTCCGGCGAGATCAGCTCGATGTCGATCTTGTAGAAGTCGCGCACCTGCTCGATGAACCGGTAGGTTTCCGGGTGCAGGCGGCCGGTGTCGAGGCTGAACACCTTGACGTTCTTGTTCAGCTTCCAGGCCATGTCCACCAGCACCACGTCCTCGGCACCGCTGAAGGAAATCCACAGGTCATCGCCGAACTGGCTGAACGCCAGCTTGAGGATGTCCTGGGCAGATTTGTTGGCATAGGTCGCGGCGAGTTCAGCGACGTCGAAGGCTTGGTTCATCAGGACGGTTCCTACAGGTCAGTGGCGCTGAGCGCTCTATAGGGGAGCGATGGTATCAAAATCCGCCCTGCGTTGCGGCGGCGAGCTTGAATCGCTAGAGTTCGGCAGTCCTTTTGCTCGCTCAACTAACAACATCCAATGGGAGTGTCTTGTGGAAATTGCCTGTCTCGACCTGGAAGGGGTGCTGGTTCCGGAAATCTGGATCGCCTTCGCCGAAAAAACCGGTATTGAATCCCTGCGGGCCACCACCCGTGACATTCCCGACTACGACGTGTTGATGAAGCAACGCCTGCGCATCCTCGACGAACATGGCCTGAAACTCGCCGATATCCAGGAAGTGATCGCCACCCTCAAGCCGCTGGACGGCGCCATCGAGTTCGTCAACTGGCTGCGCGAACGCTTCCAGGTGGTGATCCTGTCTGACACCTTCTACGAGTTCTCCCAGCCGCTGATGCGCCAGCTGGGCTTCCCGACCTTGCTGTGCCATCGCTTGATCACGGATGAAAACGACAGGGTGGTGAGCTACCAACTGCGCCAGAAAGACCCCAAGCGTCAGTCGGTGCTGGCCTTCAAGACCCTCTACTACCGTGTGATCGCGGCCGGTGACTCCTACAACGACACCACCATGCTTGGCGAGGCCGACCGTGGGATCCTGTTCCACGCGCCCGAGAACGTGATCCGCGAATTCCCGCAGTTCCCGGCGGTGCACACGTTTGAGGACTTGAAGAAAGAATTCATCAAGGCCTCGAATCGGCAGTTGAGCCTGTAATTTTTTGGTGGGGCTGGTGGCCTCATCGCAGGCAAGCCAGCTCCCACACTTGAATGGGTTCACACACCAAAATGTGGGAGCGGGCTTGCCCGCGAAGAGGCCAGCCCAGTCACTACAAACCTTCCAGCGTCTCCAACAACACCCGCACCTTCGTCAGCGACTCCTGATACTCCGCCTCCCACTCCGAGTCCGCCACGATCCCGCCGCCGCCCCAGCAGCACACCTGGCCATCCTTGACCAGCAAGCTACGGATGGCGATGGAGCTGTCCATCTCGCCGCGCACGTCCAGGTACACCAGTGAGCCGCAGTACAGGCCGCGTCGGGTGGGTTCCAGTTCGTCGATGATCTGCATCGCGCGGATCTTCGGCGCGCCGGTGATGGAGCCGCCCGGGAAGCTGCCGGCGATCAGGTCGAGGGCGTCCTTGTCGTCGGCCAACGTGCCGACAACGCTGCTCACCAGGTGGTGCACGTTGGGGTAGCTTTCCAGGCTGAACAGCTCCGGCACGCTGACCGAGCCGGTGCGGCAGGTGCGGCCGAGGTCGTTGCGCAGCAGGTCGACGATCATCAGGTTTTCGGCGCGGTCCTTGGGGCTGGCCAGCAGTTCGGCGGCGTTGGCGGCGTCCTCTTCGGGCGTCAGGCCACGAGGGCGGGTGCCTTTGATGGGGCGGGTTTCGACGCGGCGTTCGCTGATGTGCACGAAGCGCTCGGGGGACAGGCTCAGTACCGCGCCGTCATCGGGCAGGCTCTGGAACCCGGAAAACGGGGTGGGGCAGGCCTCACGCAGGGCGCAGTAGGCCGCCCAGGGGTCACCAGCACACGGCGCGCGAAAACGCTGGGCAAAGTTGACCTGGTAGCAATCGCCGGCCTGGATGTAATCCTGGATGCGCACGATGGCCTGGCGGTAGGTCTCGGCGCTGAGGTCTGGCGCCATGGGGCCCTGCAACTGGAAGCTGGCGCTCGACTCAGTGGCAGGCGTGCTGAACAGTGCAATCAGGCGTTGCCGTTCGCCCTCGGCCAGGGTGGGGTGAAACACCAACTGGCTGGTCTGGGCCTGGTGATCACTGATCAGTGCCCAGGCATACAGCCCGAAGCGTGCGTCCGGCAGGTGCAGGTCGTCGGCGGCCAGATTGGGCATGTGTTCCAGGTGCCGGCCAAAGTCGTAGCTCAGGTAGCCGATCAAGCCGCCGGCAAACGGCAGCTCATAACCGGCAGGCAAGGCCGCCTCACCCAACAACCTGAGGTTTTCCCGCAAGCGTTGCAGGAAATCACTGCCGCTTTCGTCAGGCGCCACCGTCAAGGTTGCATTCGGCCAGGCGCTGAGCACGTCATAACGCCCGCGTTCGGCGGCCGGGCGGCCGCTGTCGAGCAGCACCGCGCCAGGAGCGTGACGAATCGCCGTGAAGTACGCGGCGGGGTTGGCCCGGTAGGGCAGCGGGTGTACGGAACAGGTCGACATGCGGGGTGGATCAGCTAATGGCGCGGGGGAGGGGATTGTAGTCCCCTGTCGGTTCTGGTCCTAGAGGGGATGTCGGGGATAAGCAGATTGAGGCCTTATCCTGATTCAGCGGTTGCTGGTTCGAAAGCCATCGCAGGCAAGCCAGCTCCCACATGGGAAAGCGGTCAACCTGTGGGAGCTGGCTTGCCTGCGATGAGGCCGTCAGCCTTCTACCGCCGGAATATGCCCAAACATCTCCTGCACAAACCTCACCCGCTCTTCCGGCGTTTCCGTCACGCCCGCAGCCTTCAATTCTTCCAATCGCGCTTCCACCGCGTGGGTGCGCAAGGTCAGGCCGCAGTCGTTGGCAATCTGGATATTCAGCCCGGGCCGCGCATTGAGCTCAAGGATCAGCGGGCCTTTTTCCTGGTCCAGCACCATGTCCACGCCGATGTACCCCAGCCCGCACAACTCGTAGCAACCCGCCGCGAGCTTCATGAAACCGTCCCAGTTGGGCAGTTGCACGCCATCCACCGCGTTGGTGGTGTCGGGGTGTTTGGTGATGATGTTGTTCAGCCAGGTGCCACGCAGGGTCAGGCCGGTGGCCAGGTCTACGCCCACGCCAATGGCGCCTTGGTGCAGGTTGGCCTTGCCGCCCGACTGGCGCGTCGGCAAGCGCAGCATGGCCATTACCGGGTAGCCCATCAGCACGATGATGCGGATGTCCGGCACGCCTTCGTAGCTGATGCTCTTGAAGATCTGGTCGGGCACCACGCGGTATTCGATCAGGGCGCGGTCACGGTGGCCGCCCAGGGAATACAGGCCGGTGAGGATGCTGGAGATCTGATGCTCGATCTCTTCATGGCTGATGATCTTGCCCGACACCGTGCGATAGCGCCCCTCGAAACGGTCCGCTACCACCAGGATGCCGTCACCGCCGGCGCCCTGGGCCGGCTTGATCACGAAGTCGCTGCGCCCACCGATGATGTCGTCGAGCTTGTCGATTTCCTTCTCGGTGCTGATCACCCCGTACATTTCCGGTACGTGGATGCCGGCCGCCATCGCCCGTTCCTTGGTGATGATCTTGTCATCCACGATCGGGTAGAGGCTGCGCTTGTTGTACTTGAGCACGTAGTCGGCGTTACGCCGGTTGATGCCCATGATCCCCCGCGCTTCCAGGGCCTTCCAGGTCTTCCAGAAGCCGAACATTACTGGTCAGCCTTCAAGAAGGCCTTGAAACGCACCAGCTCGGTCAGGCGGTAGCCGCGATAACGCCCCATGGCCAGCATGAAGCCCACCAGGATCAGCAGGATCGCCGGGAAGGTGAACACGAAGTAGATCAGCTCCGGCACGCTCATGATGATGTGCGCCAGCGACGCCGCGAACAGCGTGCCAATTGCCACTTTCAGCGCATGGTTGGCGCCGCGTTCTTCCCAGGTGATCGACAGGCGTTCGATGGTCATGGTCAAGATCACCATCGGGAACAGCGCCACCGACAACCCGCGCTCCAGGCCCAGCTTGTGGCTGAACAGGCTGATGGCCGCGATCAGCACCACCACGAAGGTCAGCACCACCGACAACCTCGGCAGCATCTGCAATTTCAAGTGTTCCAGGTAGGAGCGCAGCGACAACCCCAGCGCCGTGATGATCGTAAACAGCACAATCCCGAAGCCCAGCTGCGTTTCGCGGAACGCCAGGGCGATCAGCACCGGGGTAAACGTGCCCAGGGTCTGCAGGCCGATCAGGTTGCGCAGGATCAGGATCACCAGCACGCCAATCGGGATCATCACCATGATCATGAACGTCTGCTGGGTCTGCAGCGGCAGGCCGTACAGCGAGTATTCGAGGAAGTTGGCGTCGGTGTTCTCGTCGGTCAGCTTGGCCAGGCGGATGGCGTTCATCTCGCTGTTGTTCAGGCTGAAGGTCACCATGGCCTTTTTGCCGCCATCCACCGTGATCAGGTTTTCATCGCCGGTCCACCACAGCAGGCGGTCGGCCGGCAGGCCTTGCTCGCCGGTTTCCGGGTTGAAGTACAGCCAGTCATTGCCGTTGAAGCTGCGCAGCCACAGTTCCGGGGTTTGCGGCTGGTCAGCGACGAGGCGGATGGTGTGAACTTTTTCCACCGGTACGTGGGCGATGGACAGCAGCAACTCGACGATCTTGGCCTTGTGCGGCGTGGACGGGTCGCCCGCCAGCAGCAGCTTCACGTTGTCGTCGTTGAGGTTGTTGGTGCGCTTGATGGCTTCGCTGATAAAGGTCTCGACGTCGGCCGAGTGCTGGCGGATCGGCGCCAGCAGGGCTTCGGCGGCGATCTTCTCGGGGCCTTCCACGGCGATGCTGTCGCGGAAGGTCGGGCCTTTGACCTTGATCTTTTCACCGCTGTAGCGCTTGGTCAGCACCAGGCGGTAATACAGGGTCTGGTTGCCCTTGGCGCGGCGTGCCGACCAGGTGACCTTGCGGTTGCCGTCAGTGCGGTTGACGCTCACGCCGTAGTTGTTGGAGATGAAGCTCTCGTTGAGGCTGACGAAGTCGCGGCTCAGGGGCGGCACGAACATCTGGATCTTCACCGGGTCTTTCGGGTTGGCGACGAACTCGACCTTGGCGTCGATGTTCCACAAGTCGTCAGTGGCGTCCTCGGTAACGGGGATCCCCAGCACGAAGATCTGATAGGCGGTGACCGAAATACCCAGCACCACCAGGATGGTGATGAGGATTTTCAGGTGCAGGGTCAGAGAGCGCATTCGGTTTACTCGGCGGTATGAGCGTCGGCGGCGCAGGCAGGTTTGCCTGCTGCGTATTTAAGACTGGGGTCGACCAGCGCATCAAAGCGTTTGAGCGCTTCGGAGCCGATCAGCAGCGGGTATTGGAATGCGCTACGGTCAGTCAAGTTCACTTCGATGCTGCGTAAAGCGGTGCCCATGCAGATATCCAGCGCAATCACGGGGCGGGCGGTGTAGTTCTTGTCCTCATCGGGGTCGTAGTCACCGGCGCGGCGCTTGATCTTGCTGACGCGGGCCAGGGGGCGTTCGATGGGGTGGGAATGGGCGGTGTCGATGGCCAGGTAGAAGCGCACCCAGGACTCGCCGTTGCGCTTGAAGCGCTTGATGTCGCGGGCGCTCAGCGAGGCGGTCTTGGCGCCGGTATCGAGTTTGGCGGCCACTTCCAGGTCGATGCCCGCCAGCTGGGCGTATTCGTTCAGGCCATACACGGTCTTCTCGGCAGCAAGGCCAAGGCTCGGGAGGGCCAGCAGGCAAAATAATAGAAGGAGGGGCTTGAGTGTCATAAATCCTGAGGCAGTGCAGTGCAATGTTCAATTCATGGCGACTGGCATTGCTGCGCAATCTCTTGTGCGCCGTTTCATCCAGTGATGTCAGGCAAAAGCGGCCGCATTCTAACATGATGCTTTTTTGGCGCCAGCGCTGGCAGGCGGCCATGCCCCGATAAAGTGCAGCAGGGGTTATTAGACGATTGTCGACAATGTGGATTTATTCTTTGACTCGCAACCGCTTATTGGCTAGTTTTTGCGGAATTGCTTTTGAAGGTGTCGACAATATGCTGGATCAATCGGAAGCCTTGGTGGCGACGACGGACGAATCCCAGACCATGTCCGAGAACGTCTTCCGCCGTATCCAGGCCGCCATCGTCAAGGGAGAGATCGCCCCCGGCAGCAAGATCTCCGAGCCGGAGTTAGCGCGTACTTACGGCATCAGCCGTGGCCCGCTGCGCGAGGCGATCCACCGCCTGGAAGGCCAGCGCCTGCTGGTACGCGTCCCCCATGTTGGCGCGCGGGTGGTGTCGCTCAGCCATGCCGAGCTGATCGAACTCTACGAAATCCGCGAATCCCTCGAAGGCATGGCCTGCCGCCTGGCCGCCGAGCGCATGACCGACGCCGAAATCGAAGAATTGCGCCAGGTGTTGCACACCCATGAGCGCGACGAGGCGTTCCAGGCCGGCCTCGGTTACTACCAGCAGGAAGGCGACTTCGACTTTCATTACCGGATCATCCAGGGCGCAGGTAACCGTACCCTCACCCAAATGCTCTGCGGCGAGCTGTACCAGTTGGTGCGCATGTACCGCATCCAGTTCTCCGCCACCCCCAATCGTCCACGCCAGGCCTTTGCCGAGCACCACCGCATACTGGACGCGATCGCCGATCGCGACGGTGAACTGGCCGAACTGCTGATGCGCCGTCATATCGGCGCGTCCAAACGCAACATTGCCCGTCATTTCCCCGGCGGCGCCCCTGAAAGAGGTGAGTCATGAGTTCCTACAATAAAAGCACACCCGGCCAGCGTTTCCGTGATGCGGTCGCCAGCGAGCACCCTTTGCAGGTGGTCGGCGCGATCAATGCCAACCATGCGCTGCTGGCCAAGCGTGCCGGGTTCAAGGCGATCTACCTGTCGGGTGGCGGGGTAGCGGCGGGTTCCCTCGGGGTGCCGGACCTGGGCATCACCGGCCTGGATGACGTGCTGACCGACGTGCGCCGCATCACCGATGTGTGCGACCTGCCGCTGCTGGTGGACGTGGACACCGGTTTCGGTTCCTCGGCCTTCAACGTGGCACGCACCGTCAAGTCGATGATCAAGTTCGGCGCGGCCGCCATCCATATAGAAGACCAGGTAGGCGCCAAGCGTTGCGGCCATCGCCCGAATAAAGAAATCGTGTCCCAGCAGGAAATGGTCGACCGCATCAAGGCCGCCGTGGATGCGCGCACCGACGACAGCTTCGTGATCATGGCGCGCACCGACGCCCTGGCCGTGGAAGGTTTGGAATCGGCCCTGGAACGTGCCGCCGCCTGCATTGAGGCCGGCGCCGACATGGTGTTCCCGGAAGCCATCACTGAACTGGAGATGTACAAGCTGTTTGCCTCCCGTGTGAAAGCGCCGATCCTGGCCAACATCACCGAGTTCGGCGCGACGCCGCTGTACACCACCGAACAGTTGAAATCTGCCGATGTTTCCATCGTGCTGTACCCGCTCTCGGCCTTCCGTGCCATGAACAAGGCGGCCGAGAATGTCTACACCGCGATCCGTCGCGATGGCACCCAACAGAACGTGATCGACACCATGCAGACCCGCATGGAGCTTTACGATCGCATCGACTACCACACCTTCGAGCAAAAGCTCGACGCGTTGTTTGCCGCCAAGAAATAAACGCCTTACCCATAACTGTAGGAGCCGGCTTGCCGGCGATGGCGCCCTCGAAATGGGCGCAGCCTTCAAGGGCCAATCGCCGGCAAGCCGGCTCCTACAGGGCCGCGATTAACCAAGGCCTCCCTATAAATACAAAATTGGAGAAGAACCATGGCTGAAGCAAAAGTACTGAGTGGCGCCGGCCTGCGTGGCCAGGTCGCCGGGCAGACCGCACTGTCCACCGTGGGCCAGGCCGGTGCCGGCTTGACCTATCGCGGCTACGACGTGCGCGAACTGGCCGCCGATGCGCAATTTGAAGAAGTCGCCTACCTGCTCTTGTACGGCGAACTGCCGACCCAAACCGAACTGGCCGCCTACAGCGCCAAGCTGAGCAAATTGCGCGACCTGCCCCAGGCGTTGAAGGAAGTGCTGGAGCGCATTCCTGCCGACGCTCACCCGATGGACGTGATGCGTACCGGCTGCTCGTTCCTGGGCAATATCGAGCCCGAGAAAGACTTCAGCGTGCAGCGCGATGTGACCGACCGCCTGCTCGCTGCTTTCCCGGCGATCATGTGCTACTGGTACCGCTTCAGCCACGACGGCAAGCGCATCGATTGCGTGACCGACGAGCCCAGCATTGGCGGCCATTTCCTGCACCTGCTGCACGGCAAGAAACCAAGCGAGCTGCACGTAAAAGTGATGAACGTCTCGCTGATCCTCTACGCCGAGCACGAATTCAACGCCTCCACCTTCACCGCCCGCGTGTGTGCGTCGACCCTGTCCGACCTGTATTCCTGCGTGACCGCCGCCATCGGCTCCCTGCGCGGCCCGCTGCACGGCGGTGCCAACGAAGCGGCGATGGAGATGATCGAGCGTTTCGGTTCGGCTGAAGAAGCCGTCGAAGGCACTCTCGGCATGCTGGCGCGCAAAGACAAGATCATGGGCTTTGGCCACGCGATCTACAAAGACAGCGACCCGCGTAACGAGGTGATCAAGGGCTGGTCGAAAAAGCTCGCTGATGAAGTGGGCGATAAGGTGCTGTTCCCGGTCTCCGAAGCCATCGACAAGACCATGTGGGAGCAGAAGAAGTTGTTCCCCAACGCCGACTTCTATCATGCCTCGGCGTACCACTTCATGGGCATCCCGACCAAGCTGTTCACGCCGATCTTCGTGTGCTCGCGCCTGACCGGCTGGGCCGCGCACGTGTTCGAGCAGCGCGCCAACAACCGCATCATCCGTCCAAGCGCCGAATACATCGGCGTAGAACAGCGCAAGTTCGTGCCAATCGAACGTCGCTGAGTGGGATGAGCTGAGCACACGGGCAAATGTGCTTTTCTGTGGGAGCTGGCTTGCCTGCGATGGGATCAACTCGGTGTACCTGTCACACCGCAGTGATGCCATCGCAGGCAAGCCAGCTCCCACAGAAAGCAAAGCCAGTGTCGACAGTTCTCCTTTTGTAACTACCGTGACCGAGTCCTGACGATGAACACTGAATTTCGCAAACCGCTCCCCGGCAGCCGCCTGGATTTCTTCGACGCCCGTGCGGCAGTCGAGGCCATCACCCCCGGCGCCTACGCCACCTTGCCCTACACCTCCCGCGTACTCGCCGAAAACCTGGTGCGTCGCTGCGACCCGGCCACCCTCAACGCGTCCCTGAGCCAACTGATCGAGCGCAAGCGCGACCTCGACTTCCCCTGGTTCCCGGCGCGCGTGGTGTGCCACGACATCCTCGGCCAGACCGCCCTGGTCGACCTTGCCGGCCTGCGCGATGCCATCGCCCAGCAAGGCGGTGACCCGGCGCAGGTCAACCCGGTGGTGCCAACTCAACTGATCGTCGACCACTCCCTGGCCGTCGAGGCCGGTGGTTTCGACCCGGACGCGTTCGAAAAAAACCGCGCTATCGAAGACCGCCGCAACGAAGACCGCTTCCACTTTATCGAGTGGACCAAAAAGGCCTTCAAGAACGTCGACGTGATCCCGCCGGGCAATGGGATCATGCACCAGATCAACCTGGAGAAAATGTCGCCGGTGATCCAGGTGCGCGACGGCGTGGCCTTCCCCGACACCTGTGTCGGCACCGACAGCCATACCCCGCACGTCGACGCCCTGGGCGTGATTGCCATCGGCGTCGGTGGCCTGGAAGCCGAGAGCGTGATGCTCGGCCGCGCCTCATGGATGCGCCTGCCAGAAAGCGTTGGCGTGGAACTCACCGGCAAGCTGTTGCCGGGCATCACCGCCACCGACATGGTGCTGGCGCTGACTGAGTTCCTGCGCAAACAGAAAGTGGTCGGCGCCTGGCTGGAATTCTTCGGTGAAGGCGCCTCGGCACTCACCCTGGGCGACCGTGCAACCATCTCCAACATGGCCCCGGAATACGGCGCCACGGCGGCGATGTTCTACATCGACCAGCAGACCATCGCCTACCTCAAGCTCACCGGCCGCGAAGACGAACAAGTCACCCTGGTGGAGCAATACGCCCGCCACACCGGCCTGTGGGCCGATGACCTCAAAGGTGCGCGATACGAACGCGGCCTCACCTTCGACCTGTCCAGCGTCGTGCGCAACATGGCCGGCCCGAGCAACCCGCACGCCCGCGTCGCCACCAGTGACCTGGCGTCCAAAGGCATCAGCGGCCAGTGGGACGAAGTGCCCGGCCAGATGCCTGACGGCGCGGTGATCATCGCGGCCATCACCAGTTGCACCAACACCAGCAACCCGCGCAACGTGATCGCCGCAGGCCTGCTCGCGCGCAATGCCAACAAGCTCGGGCTGACCCGCAAGCCGTGGGTCAAATCGTCCCTGGCCCCGGGTTCGAAAACCGTGGCCATGTACCTCGAAGAAGCCGGCCTGGGCCACGAGCTGGAAAAACTCGGCTTCGGCGTGGTGGCCTTTGCCTGCACCACCTGCAACGGCATGTCCGGCGCGCTGGACCCGGTGATCCAGCAGGAGATCATCGACCGCGACCTGTACGCCACCGCCGTGCTGTCCGGCAACCGCAACTTCGACGGGCGTATTCACCCGTATGCCAAGCAGGCCTTCCTGGCGTCGCCGCCACTGGTGGTGGCCTATGCGATTGCTGGCACCATCCGTTTCGACATCGAAAAAGACGTGCTGGGCCTGGACGCCAACGGCAAGGAAATCCGCCTGCAGGATATCTGGCCGAGCGACGAAGAAATCGATGCGGTGGTCAAGGCGTCGGTCAAGCCGGAGCAGTTCCGCAAGGTCTACATCCCGATGTTTGCCATCCACGAAGACACCGGCCCCAAAGTCGCGCCGCTGTATGACTGGCGCCCGCAAAGCACCTACATCCGTCGCCCTCCGTACTGGGAAGGCGCACTGGCTGGTGCGCGACCGCTCAAGGGCATGCGCCCGTTGGCGGTGCTGCCGGACAACATCACCACCGACCACCTGTCGCCGTCCAACGCGATCATGCTCGACAGCGCCGCCGGCGAATACCTGGCGAAAATGGGCCTGCCGGAGGTCGACTTCAACTCTTACGCCACCCACCGTGGCGATCACCTGACCGCGCAGCGCGCCACCTTTGCCAACCCGAAACTGTTCAACGAAATGGTGCAGGAAAACGGCAAGGTCAAGCAGGGCTCCCTGGCGCGTATCGAGCCTGAGGGCCAGGTGACGCGGATGTGGGAAGCCATCGAAACCTACATGGAGCGCAAGCAGCCGCTGATCATCATTGCCGGCGCCGACTACGGCCAGGGTTCGTCCCGCGACTGGGCGGCCAAGGGCGTGCGCCTGGCCGGTGTGGAAGCGATTGCCGCCGAAGGTTTCGAGCGCATCCACCGCACCAACCTGGTGGGCATGGGCGTGTTGCCGCTGGAGTTCCTGCCGGGCACCGACCGCCACACCTTGAAGATCGACGGCAGCGAAACCTATGACGTGGTCGGCGCGCGTACCCCGCGTGCGCAGCTGACCCTGGTGATCAACCGCAAGAATGGCGAACGTGTCGAAGTGCCGGTGACCTGCCGCCTGGACACCGCCGAAGAAGTGTCGATCTACGAGGCGGGCGGCGTGTTGCAACGTTTTGCCCAGGACTTCCTGGAATCGGCGGCAACGGCCTGAGGGGACACCATGGCACACGTAGCGCAAATCAAGATCCCCGCCACCTACATGCGTGGCGGCACCAGCAAGGGCGTGTTCTTCAGCCTCACGGACCTGCCCGAATCGGCGCAGGTGCCGGGTGCTGCCCGTGACGCCTTGCTGTTGCGGGTGATTGGCAGCCCCGACCCCTACGACAAGCAGATCGACGGCATGGGCGGCGCCACCTCGAGCACCAGCAAGACGGTGATCCTGGCCAAGAGCACCCGCGCCGACCACGACGTGGATTACCTGTTCGGCCAGGTCTCCATCGACAAGCCCTTCGTGGACTGGAGCGGCAACTGCGGCAACCTGTCGGCGGCAGTCGGTTCGTTCGCCATCAGCGCCGGCCTGGTCGACCCTGCTCGCGTGCCCCACAACGGCGTGGCCGTGGTGCGCGTGTGGCAGGCCAATATCGGCAAGACCATCATCGCCCACGTGCCGATCACTGAGGGCGCGGTGCAGGAAACCGGCGACTTCGAACTGGACGGCGTGACCTTTCCGGCCGCCGAAGTGCAGCTGGAGTTCATGGACCCGGCAGCGGAAGAAGAGGGCGGCGGTGGCTCGATGTTCCCCACCGGCAACCTGGTGGACGACCTCGAAGTACCCGGTGTGGGCACCTTCAAGGCCACGCTGATCAACGCGGGCATCCCGACCATCTTCATCAACGCCGAAGACCTCGGCTACA
Source organism: Pseudomonas sp. GW821-FHT09A09 (assembly GCF_059418405.1). NCBI lineage: Bacteria > Pseudomonadati > Pseudomonadota > Gammaproteobacteria > Pseudomonadales > Pseudomonadaceae > Pseudomonas > Pseudomonas sp. GW821-FHT09A09. The sequence continues at coordinate 592 of NZ_JBWKPU010000026.1, read as the reverse complement.
CCGGCACCGAGCTGCAGGGCGCGATCAACAGCGACCCCAAGGCCCTGGCGATGTTCGAAACCGTGCGGGCCTACGGCGCGCTGCGCATGGGCCTGATCCAGCACCTGGACGAAGCGGCCCAGCGCCAGCACACGCCGAAGGTGGCGTTTGTGGCTAAGCCTTTGGATTACGTGGCGTCCAGCGGCAAGGCGATCAAGGCGGGGGATGTCGACCTGCTGGTACGCGCGTTGTCCATGGGCAAGTTGCACCACGCCATGATGGGCACGGCGGCCGTGGCGATTGGCACGGCGGCGGCGATTTCCGGCACCTTGGTCAACCTGGCGGCCGGTGGCGTGGAGCGCAACGCGGTGCGCTTCGGGCACCCGTCCGGCACCTTGCGCGTCGGCGCCGAAGCCAGCCAGGTCGACGGTGAATGGGTGGTGAAGAAAGCCATCATGAGCCGCAGTGCCCGCGTGCTGATGGAAGGCTTCGTGCGCGTGCCCGGCGACGCCTTCTAATGCGTTACACCGATCCAAACCTGTAGGAGCGGGGGGGGGGGGGGGGGGGGGGGGGGGGGGGGGGGGGGGGGGGGGGGGGGGGGGGGGGGGGGGGG